>NZ_CP011032.1:0-35000 GCF_002310815.1 Pseudoalteromonas tunicata
ACATAGTGTTATCTGTTTTTAGCTGCTAGATCACAAATTAAAAAAAAATCAATATTGAACTTGTGGATAAAGTCGATTCATAATGTCATGCTATATTGCGTTTAAGTACGCTATTTCTGTATCGTATTGATGAACGGGAATACTGTTTCAGCACTGGGAGTTAACTGTGTATCTGTCGGTTTGGCAAAGTTGTTTATATGTCCTACAAGATGAACTACCTTCACAACAATTTAGCATGTGGGTTCGTCCATTGCAGGCGGAAAGTACCGAGGATACCTTGACCATTTACGCACCTAATCGTTTTGTTCTTGATTGGGTAAGAGAAAAGTATTTAAACCGTATTAATGAGTTATTAGTAGAAATTTGTGGTAATGAAACGCCAACATTGCGCTTTGATGTAGGCAGTAAACCGGTTTTAAATAAGCCTGCACCTGCTGTTGTTTCTGAAGCACAAAATCCACCGGCTAATAAAACTCGTGCAGAAGTCAGCTCACCACAACAGGTCGAGCCTGCTCTAAAAAACGCACATAAATCAAATATTAAAGAAACTTACACCTTTGACAGTTTTGTTGAAGGTAAGTCTAATCAGTTGGCCAAAGCAGCTGCTTCACAAGTTGCAGATAATCCTGGTACCGCGTTTAACCCAGTATTTATTTATGGTGGCACTGGTTTAGGTAAAACTCATTTATTACACGCAGTTGGTAATGGTATTTTAGCCAATAAACCTAATGCTAAAATAGCTTATATGCATTCTGAGCGTTTTGTGCAAGACATGGTTCGTGCACTACAAAATAATGCTATTGAAGAATTTAAACGCTATTACCGAAGTGTTGATGCGCTGTTAATTGATGACATTCAATTCTTTGCCAATAAAGAGCGCTCACAAGAAGAATTTTTTCATACCTTTAATGCGTTACTCGAAGGTAATCAGCAGATCATTTTAACATCCGATCGTTATCCTAAAGAGATCGAAGGGGTTGAGGATCGCTTAAAATCGCGTTTTGGTTGGGGTTTAACTATTGCAATTGAACCACCTGAACTTGAAACTCGGGTTGCGATTTTGATGAAAAAAGCACAGCAAAGTAAAATAAAACTACCTGAAGAGGTGGCCTTTTTTATTGCCAAAAGATTACGTTCTAATGTTCGTGAGTTAGAGGGTGCACTTAATAGAGTGATAGCGAATGCTAACTTCACTGGTCGTCCTATAACCATTGATTTTGTTAAAGAAGCATTACGTGATCTCTTAGCTTTACAAGATAAATTGGTGACGATTGATAATATCCAACGTACAGTCGCTGAATATTATCGGATCCGAGTATCAGATCTATTATCTAAGCGTCGTAGTCGCTCAGTCGCTCGACCGCGTCAAGTTGCCATGGCGCTATCAAAAGAATTGACTAACCATAGCTTGCCTGAAATTGGTGATGCATTTGGTGGTCGAGATCATACAACTGTTTTACATGCGTGTCGTAAAATTAAATCACTCCGTGAGGAAACGCATGAAATTAAAGAAGATTATCAAAACCTGATAAGAACACTCTCATCTTAAGGTTAGCTCAATGATGCAAATAACAATTCCAAGAGACCAATTTCTTAAGCCATTGATCCAAGTATCAGGCGCTATTGAGCGCAAACATACATTGCCTATTTTATCTAATGTATTGCTCGAAATAGCAGATGGTAAATTAATGATGACCGGAACTGATTTAGAAATTGAATTAGTTGCCTGTGTTACGTTAAGTCATTTTGTTGAAGACAGTAAGCTGACTTTACCAGCTAAAAAATTACTCGATATTTGTAAGAGTTTACCCGACGGTAGTGAAATTACACTCTCAGCACAAGATTCCCAAGTTTTGTTAACTTCGGGTAAGAGCAGATTTTCTCTAGCGTCATTACCTGCGCTCGATTTTCCTAATTTAGAGCAATGGGATGGTGAAGTAGATTTTCAAATAACACGTAATGAGTTACGTAAGTTATTGGAAAGTACACACTTCTCTATGGCTAACCAAGATGTTCGTTACTATTTAAATGGTATGTCTTTTGAAGTAGATAATTCAGAGATTAAAACAGTTGCTACTGATGGACACCGTTTAGCTTTATCGCAAAAGAAATTAGATTACTCACTAAACACCCAACGTCAATTGATCATACCTCGTAAAGGTGTGCAAGAAATTATGCGCTTAATGGTGAGTGATGATAATTTAGTGACCATTCAATTTGGCGCAAATCATTTTAGAATCATTGATCAAGAATTCACTTTCACCAGCAAATTAGTTGATGGCCGTTTTCCTGATTATCGCCGTGTACTTCCTCGTGGTGGTGATAAAGTGGTTACAGCAAATCGAGAGTGGTTACGTAGTGCATTTTCTCGCGTATCGATTTTATCAAATGAAAAGTTTAGAGGCGTTCGTTTAAACTTCTCTGCTGGTGAACTCAAAATAACGGCTAATAATCCTGAACAAGAACAAGCCGAAGAAATAGTAGAAGTTGTTTATAGCGGTCCTGATTTAGAAATTGGTTTTAATGTTTCTTATGTACTTGATGTACTTAATACATTAAAAACGGAAGATGTTAGTTTTACACTATCAGATTCAAATAGCAGTGCATTGGTTGAAGGCACTGGTGATGATGAAGCTATGTATGTTGTTATGCCTATGCGTTTATAGCAATGAGCTTAGAGCTAGTTACTGTTAAAAACTTTCGCAATTTAGCTGATCTTTCATTTTCACCCGTTGATGGCGTTAATATTATCTACGGTGAAAATGGAAGTGGCAAAACTAGTTTACTTGAAGCTATTTATTACCTTTCTCATGGAAAATCATTTCGTACTATAAAGTACAAAACTATTATTCAGCATCATCAAGATACGTTTGTTATTCATGCCAAAAAGCGTATAGACCAACTCTTATTACCTGTTGGGATAAGTAAGAATCAAGCAGGTGATACTGAGTTAAAAATTCAAGGCAAAGTCAGTCGTAAAATTGCAGAGTTAGCCGAACTAATACCTGTACAACTTATTACCCCTGAAAGTTATGCTTTGTTTTTTGGTGGTCCTAAAGAGCGACGTAAATTTCTTGATTTTGGATTGTTCCACGTGGAACATCATTTCTTTTCTTTATGGTTATCATTTAATAAACTACTAAAGCAAAGAAATGCACTACTCAAACAAAAACCCCATAACTATCATGAGCAAATAAAGTATTGGGATAAAGAATTTGTAAGACTATCGCTCGAAATAAATACTTTAAGAAAAACGTATTTAGAGAGGTTTCGAAGCGTTTTTTTTGATAAAATAGCTGCTAATTTAACGCTAATTGTCAACTTAGAGATTAAGTACAACAGTGGCTGGAAGGATGAAGCAGAGCTATCAGAACTCCTGATTCAAAGTTTTACTCGGGATGTGAAACAAGGTTTCACAAGTTTTGGCCCTCATAAAGCAGATTTAACTTTTTCGGTTAATGATTCTTTGGTTGAAAACTATTTTTCCCGTGGTCAGCTTAAGTTGTTAATCTATGCACTTAAGGTGACACAAAATTATATCATTGAAGCTGAAACACAAAAGCAATCAATTTTATTAATAGATGATTTAAGCTCAGAGTTAAGTATTGATACGCGAAAAGATGTTGGACAGTTACTGGCCCAATGTAATTCGCAAATATTTATAACCGCTATTGAGTCTGAGAGTATATCCGCCGTGTTGGAACCTATGAAAAGAAAATTAGAAATGTTCCACGTGAAACATGGCAAACTAATAACAAGTTAATTGGAATAAACCATGTCTGAAATTTACGATTCGTCGAGTATTAAAGTACTAAAAGGATTGGATGCAGTTAGAAAGCGTCCAGGAATGTACATTGGTGACACGGATGATGGCTCCGGTCTACATCACATGGTATTTGAAGTTGTCGATAACTCAATCGATGAATCACTTGCTGGTCATTGTGATGACATTGCTATTATGATTCATACGGATGGATCTGTCTCTGTTCGTGATAATGGTCGTGGTATTCCAACATCAATTCATGAAGAAGAAGGCATATCTGCTGCCGAGGTTATCATGACGGTATTACATGCCGGTGGTAAGTTTGATGATAATTCATATAAAGTATCAGGTGGTTTACACGGTGTTGGTGTATCTGTTGTAAATGCTTTATCTGAAAAGTTGCGCTTAACTATTCGTCGCGAAGGAAAAGTGCACGAGCAATTTTATACTCGTGGTGTGCCTGATGCGCCATTAGCAGTAATCGGCGAGTCAGATACTACAGGCACAGAAATTCGTTTTTGGCCAAGTGGCGAGACATTTACTGATTTGAATTATCATTATGATATTTTAGCTAAGCGTTTACGCGAACTTTCATTCTTAAACTCTGGTGTTAGCATTCGTTTAATGGACGAGCGAGATGAACGTAATGACCACTTTAAATATGAAGGTGGTATCAAAGCGTTTGTTGAATATTTAAATAAAAATAAAACGCCAGTACATCAAAGTGTATTCCATTTTAATTCTACCCGCGAAGAAGACGGCATCAGTGTTGAAGTGGCGATGCAGTGGAATGATGGTTTCCAAGAAGGCGTTTATTGTTTTACCAATAATATTCCACAGCGTGATGGTGGTACTCACCTTGCCGGTTTCCGTGGCGCACTAACCCGTACTTTAAACAATTATATGGATAAAGAAGGGTTTAATAAAAAAGAGAAAACTAGTGCTTCAGGTGATGATGCGCGTGAAGGCTTAACTGCGGTTATTTCGGTAAAAGTACCAGATCCAAAATTCTCATCACAAACCAAAGATAAATTAGTATCAAGTGAAGTTAAATCTGCGGTTGAGCAGGCGATGACTGAAAAGCTTACTGAGTTCTTATTAGAGCACCCGACAGAAGCTAAAATTGTTGTTACTAAGATTGTTGATGCGGCTCGTGCTCGTGAAGCTGCACGTCGTGCACGTGATATGACTCGTCGTAAAGGTGCAATGGATTTAGCTGGATTGCCAGGTAAATTAGCCGATTGCCAAGAAAAAGATCCGGCACTTTCGGAACTATATATAGTGGAAGGTGACTCGGCAGGTGGATCTGCCAAACAGGGTCGTAATCGTAAAAACCAAGCAATTTTGCCATTAAAAGGTAAGATTCTAAACGTAGAAAAAGCGCGTTTTGACAAAATGCTTTCTTCTCAGGAAGTTGCGACGCTTATTACAGCATTAGGTTGTGGTATTGGTCGTGATGAATATAAACCTGAAAAACTGCGTTATCACAGTATCATTATCATGACCGATGCTGACGTCGATGGCTCGCACATTCGTACCTTACTATTGACTTTTTTCTATCGTCAAATGCCTGAAATTGTAGAGCGTGGTTATATTTATATTGCACAGCCTCCACTTTATAAGGTGAAAAAAGGTAAGCAAGAACGTTACATTAAAGATGATCCGGCATTAACCGAGTACCTAACGACACTTGCATTAGAAGACAGTTCTTTATATGTAAATGATAAGGCGCCAGCAATTACTGGTTTAGCATTAGAAAATATCGTTAAAGATTATCAAGCAACAGAAGGTGTTATTGCGCGTTTAACTCGTAAATACCCTGAGTCTATCTTGAAGCAGTTAATTTATCAGCCGGCACTTGAAGAAGCAGATTTAAAAGATTCTGCAAAAGTAATTGCTTGGACACAAGCAGTGGTTGACTCTCTTGTTAGTGAAGATGTTGATGCAACTATCTTTAATGCAAATACTCATTTTGATGCTGAGCGTAATTTAACTTTCCCAGTGATTACGATCCGTCAACACGGTATTGATAAAGACCATATCTTAAATCTTGATTTCATTACGTCACATGACTATAGAAAAATTAAGAAAACAGGTGAGCTAATGGCTAATCTGATTGAAGAAGGCGGTTATATTCAACGTGGTGAGAAAACATTAGAAGTGACCAACTTTGTTGATGCTTTAGAATGGTTAATTACAGAATCAAAACGTGGTTTATACATTCAACGTTATAAAGGACTGGGTGAGATGAACCCAAGCCAATTATGGGAAACAACCATGGATCCAAGTGCTCGTCGTATGCTTCAAGTTAAAATTGAAGATGCGATTGCAGCCGATCAGTTGTTTGCAACTTTGATGGGCGACCAGGTAGAACCTCGTCGTGAGTTCATTGAGCGTAATGCACTTCGCGTAGTTAATTTAGACGTATAACTAAATCTACTGAAAAAAGGAGACCAAATGGTCTCCTTTTTTATTTTTTAACTGAAACAAACTGCTTAAAACCGAGCGCGTCACGGGTTATACTGAGTCTAATTTCGGGCTGCAATAAGCATAAAGCGACACTAATTATCATGCAAAAATACGATACTAAAACCTTTCAAGGTTTGATCCTGGCATTACAGGATTACTGGGCACAGCAAGGCTGTGTGATAGCACAACCACTTGATATGGAAGTGGGTGCTGGGACATTCCATCCTTTAACATTTTTAAAATCAATTGGTCCAGAGCCAATGTCGAGTGCTTATGTTCAGCCATGTCGCCGTCCTACAGATGGCCGCTATGGTGAAAATCCTAATCGCTTACAACATTATTACCAATTTCAGGTAGTGCTAAAGCCATCTCCAGATAATATTCAAGAATTGTATCTTGGTTCATTAGCTGCCATGGGTATTGATACATTAACTGACGAAGTTCGTTTTGTGGAAGATAACTGGGAATCACCAACACTAGGTGCTTGGGGTCTGGGTTGGGAGATTTGGTTAAATGGAATGGAAGTAACGCAATTCACTTATTTCCAGCAAGTGGGTGGCCTAGAATGCTCACCTGTGACAGGGGAAATTACTTACGGTTTAGAACGTCTAGCTATGTATATTCAAGGTGTAGATAGTTTGTACGACTTAGTTTGGGCTGATGGCCCGCTTGGTAAAGTAACCTATGGTGATGTGTTCCATCAAAATGAGGTCGAGCAATCGACTTATAATTTTGAATATGCTGATGTAACTGCGTTATTTGCACAATTTGATCAGTGTGAAAAAGAGAGTCAAAAGTTAATCGAAGCAGGTTTACCATTACCAGCCTATGAGCAAGTGATGAAAGCATCACATGCATTTAACTTATTAGATGCACGTCATGCAATCTCGGTAACTGAACGCCAACGTTATATTTTAAGAGTTAGAGCCTTATCAAAAGCCTGTGCTCAAAGTTATTACGAAGCTCGTGAAGCGCTTGGTTTTCCATTGTGTAAAGGTTAAGGGCAAAAAATGAATACAAATAACTTATTAATTGAAATTGGTACTGAAGAATTACCACCAAAATCATTGCGCACATTGGCCGAAGCCTTATTACAAAATTTTTGTGATGAACTTGCAACATTAGAGCTGAGCTATGAATCAGCCTCTTGGTATGCATCACCTCGTCGTCTAGGTGTAAAAGTATTTGGTTTAATTAATGCGCAGCAGGATAAAGAAGTTGAAAAACGCGGTCCTGCACTACAAGCCGCATTTGATGCCGAGGGTAATCCTACTAAAGCCGCGATAGGCTGGGCTCGTGGTTGTGGTATTGAAGTTGATCAAGCTGAACGTTTAGAGACTGATAAGGGTGCATGGTTATTGCATGTTGCAAAAGTGGCAGGACAAGCTGTAGAGAGCTTGATACCCGATGCATTAAGCAATGCGTTAACTAAATTACCTATCGCCAAACCAATGCGTTGGGGGGCATATAAAACCCAGTTTATTCGTCCTGTACATACAGTGACCGTCTTTTATGGGCCATCATTAGTTGAGGGCACTATTTTAGGCAAAGCGATTTCAAATCAATTACAGGGTCATCGTTTTCATCACCCAGCACGTATCGAAATTAATCATGCAGATGAAGCGTTTGCCGCACTTGAAAAAGCATATGTTGTTGCTGATTATGAAGCGCGCAAAGCCTTAATTAAAGGCCAAATAGAAGCTCTGGCAGCTGAGCATAACGCTATTGTTGCAATGGATGAGTCGCTACTTGAAGAGGTAACGTCGTTAGTTGAATGGCCAGTTACCTTAACGGCAACGTTTGAAGAATCGTTTTTATCTGTGCCTTCAGAAGCGTTAATCTTTACAATGAAAGATGACCAAAAGTATTTTCCATTACTAGATCAAGATGGCAATCTACTAAACAAATTTTTGTTTGTATCAAACATCGAAAGTAAAAATCCAGCACAAGTCATTTCCGGTAACGAAAAAGTAGTACGTCCGCGTTTAGCTGATGCACAATTTTTCTTTGAAACGGATAAGAAGAAAACGCTAGAAAGCCGCTTAGCGTCACTTGAAACTGTTCTATTTCAAAAAGAGCTTGGCACACTTAAAGATAAGTCAGAGCGGATTGCTGAACTATCAGGGTTTATCGCAGAGAAATTAGGTGCATCTGTTGTTGATGCGACTCGCGCAGGTTTACTGAGTAAAACCGACCTAATGACCGAAATGGTCATGGAGTTCACCGATGTACAAGGTATTATGGGAATGCATTACGCTCGCCATGATGGTGAAACAGAAGCGGTTGCACTGGCGCAAAATGAGCAATACATGCCTCGTTTTTCTGGTGATGCGTTACCAAGTAGTTTGATTAGTTGCTCAGTTGCATTGGCGGATAAATTCGATTCGTTAGTCGGTATTTTCGGTATTGGCCAAGCACCTAAAGGGGATAAAGATCCATTTGCTTTACGTCGTGCTGCAATTGGTGCTCTTCGTATTATCGTTGAAAAAGAGCTTAACTTAGATGCTCTCGACATCATAAATAAAGCGATGACGCTCTTTGGTGAAAAACTATCAAATCCAAATGTCGCTGAAGATGTATTTGAGTTCTTATTAGGGCGCTTCCGTGCCTGGTATCAAGACCAAGGTATTGAGGTTGATATTATTCAAGCAGTACTTGCACGTCGTCCAAGCCAGCCACTAGATTTTGATCGTCGTGTTAAAGCGGTAAGTCACTTTAGAAGCTTAGAACAGGCCGCAGCACTTGCCGCGGCAAATAAGCGTGTTGCTAATATCTTAGCAAAAAATGACTTTAAAGCAGCTGAGCAAGTAAATGAGAACTTGCTTGTTGAAGAGGCTGAAAAAGAGTTAGCTGCTCAAGTGAAGCGATATCAAGCTGAGCTAGCGCCAGTAATTGCTGCAGGTGATTATCAAAGTGTACTTGAAAAGCTCGCGGCTATTCGTGAGCCGGTTGATACCTTTTTTGATAATGTAATGGTAATGGCTGAAGATGAAGCGATAAAACAAAATCGTTTTACTTTATTAAACGAGCTCAGAAGCTTGTTTTTACAAGTCGCTGATATCTCTGTGCTACAAAAGTAAAAATGAGCCGACGAAAGTCGGCTTTTTTATTTGAAACACTCAGATAAAACTAAATAACACCTTGAAATTAATGTCTATTTTTATAAGTATAACGTTAATATTAAATGCAAAAATCAACCAGGATAATAACAATGAAAAAATTGATTCTGCCCGTAGCCTTAACTGCGCTACTGAGTGCGTGCTCGAGTACAGATACGTTTACTTCAGAAGAAACCACAGCAAATAAAATTGATCGTCCGTTATATTTACGAGGGGATTTTTCATTGTGGGAAAGCCAGCCTGAATATCAACTCGTGGCAGTAAGTAAGGATATTTACCAAACTAAAGTTAAGTTTACAGCTGTCGGCAAAGCGTACGAATTCAAAATTGCTGATGAGACATGGAGTGCGGGTCTTAATTGTGGTTATAACAATGAAGATTTAGATAAGTTTTTAGAACTAGGTATTCCGGTGCAAGCTAACTGCAACAGTGTTTATAACTATTTTAGTTTTTCACCTTATGAGGCGGGTTGGTATCAAGTGAGCATTAATTTCCGAAACTTGGAAAAACCACTGGTAACGATTAATCAGATATTTGAATAAAAAATGGGCCTGTGATTACAGGCCTTTTTTTATGACATATTGAAATGGTATTTGTTCGGTTTGAACTGCCACCAGCGTGTGATCCATGAAACGACAGAAGCTTGGAATATCGCGAGTCGTTGATGGGTCATCAGCTAAAATCAATACAGTTTCATTCGGCTGCATTTTGCGAATGGTACCACGGATCATCATGACCGGCTCTGGGCAGCGTAAACCGATGGCATCTAGGATGTGATCGGTAGAGTCAAAGTGTGACATAACAACCTCTATATAAAATTAGGCAATAGTTTAGGGGTTTATATGGCTAGCTTCAAATTTAAATCGCTTTTTCTTCAAGAGAATCATCTTCGACTTTTGGCATAAATATAAAGACCAGAAATACAAAGTCATGCTCTAATTCATAATGTTCCATCCGCTCAATTAGGGCTGCAGTTACCATATTGCCTTTTGTTAAGAAGGTATTGCCATTTGCATACTTAACATCTTGCGCAATCATCATTCCAGGTTTTAGCATGTCTGTTGTTAAACAAAATTGAGCATCACTCCCTTCAGGTATGTCCTTTAGCATTTCAGTAAAAGTATTCACTATATTTTTATCATAAATACGGTTAGCTTGTGATTTTAGGGCTTGAAGGGCATTACAGGTATTGAACTTTGTTCCAGTAAGTTGGCCTGAAATATACTTATGGTAATCACGAACTACAGCTAAGATACGCGCTCCGATTGGAATTTCGTCCCCTTTCTTTTTGTCTGGAAAACCTTTACCTGCATATCGCTCATACTGATAACGTAAAATATCAGATACTTCGTGTAATGAGGGAATAACATCAATGATCTCAGCACCCTTAAGTGCTTGCTGGTGTAAGATTTGTAACTCTTCTTGAGTCATTTCAGACTCTATTTTGTTTAATAAGTCTTCTGGCAGCGCAATTTTACCGAGCTCATGCAAGGATGCTGCAAGATAAATATACGTTAACGTATTTTTATCAAGCTGTAATTTTAAGCCTAGTAATTTGCATTGCTTTGCAATTCGCACATCATCCTTGTAATGACTGCCACGTTGTGCTGCAGCAATAAGAGAGATCATTTCTATAATCTGATGTAGCAGTTTACGCTGCCTGCTAGCTGCGGCTGCAAGACGTTGTAGGCTTAACCTGATTGATTGAGTTTGGTCTAAAACTTTTTGATCGAGCGTGGTTACAAGTTCTTCGAGGTCTTTATTTTTTTGTTGTAATTGCTGACTTAACTGGTCATTTTCAGCTTCTAAGATGACAGTTTTTACAGCATCTGCAACCACTTCTTTTATTAATTCATTATCCCAAGGTTTTGTAATGTAAGCATGGATCCCACCTTGATTAATTGCCTCAATCGTACTTTGCATATCAGAGTAACCGGATAATAAAATCCGTTTACAGTTTGGTTGATACTCTTTTGCTGATGCTAATACTTTTGCTCCTGATATATGTGGCATTTTCATATCACTAACAACTAAATGAACCTGGTTTTTAGATAAAAACTCAATGGCCTCACTTGGGTTATCAAAAGTGGTTATTTCATATTCTCGTCTAAAAATGCGTTGTAAGGCCAATAGAACTTCGACTTCATCATCAACAAATACGATTTTGGGTTTAAAGGTTTCTGTCATAGTTGAAAATCTCTTTATTGGGGTCTAAAACAATAGAGTGGTTGTTGTGTTTGTAAAATCAGAGGCATAAACCAAATTATAGTTTAGACAAGAGTTACTGCTAATTTTTCTTTTTAATTAACTATTTAAATAAGCTGATATGTGGAGTGTGTGTGCCAGATGTTCAAAAACCAGTTACAGAGCTTGATGCTATCCAAGCCCAGCTAAGTCAGGAAAAAATCCTACGCACTCAGCTAGAAATGAAGTTAGCTCAGAGCCAAAGTTCATTAAAAAAAGTTGAACAACAATTAAAAAATCAAACCGCATCTGTTGAATCTCGGCAATTCCAGCTCGAGTTTTTGACTTTTTTGGCGACGGTTACTTTTAGCCAGACATCACTTGAGTCTATTATTCAAAGTTTTTTATTACGCTCTGCTAGTTTTTTTGCAACCTGCAGTGCCTATATCAAGTGTGACTTAATGGGAAATGTTGCTGTTCCTTTATATAAACGTATTGATGATAACGATCTTGATTTATCAACTTTAGCGAGTAGCATCAATGCAACAGCATTAATTGAGCACATTACTGAAGCTGAATTTGAAACTGTATTAATGATGGCTGATTCATTTTTTAAAACGAATGATCAATTTGAATATGTTGTGGTATTACCATTATTTAAAAGTAAGCATTATCATGTATTGGCTATTTTCTTTAAAAACGATAAGCAGCTCGATACTTCAAAATTACAGACATTAGAATCAGGACGAAACTTAGTTAAAATTGCGCTTGGCCGTAAACTCGCAGAATTGAAGCTAGATAAGAAATATAAAGAACTAAACAAGGCATATCATTCTTTAGAGCAAGCGCAGCAACAGCTTACTCAGGCTGAAAAAATGGCATCGATAGGTCAGCTTGCAGCTGGTGTGGCTCACGAAATAAATAATCCTATTGGTTATGTCATGAGTAATATCTCTTCATTAAAAGAGTATATTGATGAGTTCAAAAGTTATTTTAAGACTGTTGAGTTAGAAAATAAAAAAACTACTGATGAAGTCGATTTTTTACTAACAGACAGCGCAGCTATAATTAATTCTTGTATGGGAGGGCTTGAGCGCGTAAGAACCATAGTAAAAGATTTAAAAACATTTTCACATTCGGGGCAAGAGCAAGCAGTTAGGTTTAATTTAAACCAATGCGTTGAGTCGGCATTATCGCTCATGGGCTCCGAGTTTAAATATGGTTCGTATGAAATTGAGCTGCATTTAATCGAGCCATTTGCGGATGTTTTGGGCACCAAAAATCAAATAGAACAAGTGATGTTAAATATTTTGATGAACGCAAAACAGGCAATGCCGCAAGGTGGAGTCATTCGCATTCGTTCTTATATTGATGGTGATAAAGCGTGTTTGGCAATAGAAGATCAAGGTTGCGGGATGGACAGTAAAGTACAGCAACGATTGTTTGACCCTTTTTTCACCACTAAACCGGTTGGAGTGGGTACCGGACTTGGATTATCAATTAGCTTTAAAATAATTGAAGCCTATCAGGGGGAAATTCAAGTCAAAAGCGAAATAGGCAAGGGCAGTTGTTTTACCATTAAACTACCCATACCTAGTCACCAAGAGGTATAGAGCAACCACTAGAGTTGCTCTTTAAAACAGATTATGGACGCTCAAAAATAGTTGCAATGCCTTGGCCTAAACCAATACACATAGTTGCTAAACCATATTGTGCGTTTTTATCTTCCATTAAATGTAATAAGGTTGTGCTGATCCGAGTGCCCGAACAACCTAATGGATGACCTAATGAAATTGCGCCACCATTTAAATTCACTTTTTCATCAACTACTTCACTTAAACCAAGATCTTTTAGCACAGGTAAAGCTTGTGCGGCAAAGGCTTCGTTAAGTTCAGCAACACCAATATCATCAATAGTAATGCCAGCAGCTTGTAATGCTTTTTTACTTGCAGGTACAGGGCCGTAACCCATGATAGATGGATCACAACCGGCAACCGCCATTGCTTTAACGCGGGCACGAATTGGTAAACCAAGTTCTAATGCTTTTTCTTCAGACATCATCAACATCGCAGATGCACCATCTGATAATGCAGATGAAGTACCTGCTGTTACAGTGCCACTTGCAGGATTAAATGCAGGGCGAAGTTGCGCTAGACCTTCAAGAGTTGTTTCAGGGCGAATCACTTCATCAGTATCAATACTGATTAACGTACCGTCTTCATCGTGGCCAAGTGTTGGTAATATTTCACGTTTAAAGCGACCTTCAACCGTTGCAGCATAAGCACGTTGGTGAGAACGCACCGCAAATTCATCTTGTTGCTGGCGGCTAATACCATGCAATGTTGCTAAGTATTCTGCTGTTAAGCCCATCATACCCGCAGCTTGCGCTACTGATTTAGATAAGCCCGCATGAAAGTCAACACCATGGCTCATTGGTACATGGCCCATATGCTCAACACCACCGACAATATAGACATCACCAGCACCGGTCATAATGGCACGAGCAGCATCATGAATTGCCTGCATCGATGAACCACACAAACGGTTAACAGTCACTGCAGGTACTGTGTGTGGAATGCCTGCAAGAAGGGCGGCGTTACGTGCAATATTGAAGCCTTGCTCTAATGTTTGCTGAACACAACCCCAGTAGATATCGTCTATCTGTGCAGGATTGAGCGCTGGGTTACGATCAAGTAAACCTTTCATCAAGTGCGCACTTAAATCTTCAGCGCGAGTATGACGAAAAATACCATTACGTGAACGCCCCATAGGTGTACGAATACAATCAACAATTACTGGAGTTTTCATGTTATTGGCCCTCTACCTGATAAAATTTACGTCCTGCTTGCGCCCATTGACGTGTTTGCTCTGAGACTTGGAAAATAGCACCTAAATGCGCGTATTGGTCTGCTTTTGCAACAAAATTAGCTAAACCAATTTGGTCTAAATAACGGAATGCACCGCCTCTGAATGGAGGGAAACCTAAACCATAAATAAGCGCCATATCAGCTTCTTGTGGTGAAGCGACGATATTTTCTTGTAAACATAACAATACTTCGTTCAGCATTGGGATCATGCAACGGTCGATGATTTCTTCTTTGCTAAATTCTTTTTCGCTCGCACACACAGAGCTTAATAATTCAAGCGCATCTGCATCCGCTTTTTTCTGTGGGCGGCCTTTTTTATCCATTTGATACTGATAAAAACCTTTGCCATTTTTCTGACCAAAACGATTCGCTGCAGCTAATACGGCAACCGGGTCTTTTTCTTGGCGAGCCATACGCGTAGGGAAGCCGTCGGCCATCACATCAGTACAATGATGCGCAGTATCTAAACCCACTACATCAAGTAAATAAGCAGGGCCCATCGGCCAACCGAATACGTTTTCCATCACTTTATCAGCTTTAGCAAAGTTAACACCTTCGACAACTAATTGGTTAAAACCTGCAAAGTAAGGGAATAAAACACGATTTACAAAAAAGCCCGGACAATCATTCACTACGATTGGTGATTTACCCAGTTTCAGGGCGTAATCAACCACAGCGTTAATTGTCGCATCAGATGTTTTGCTACCACGAATAATTTCAACTAATGGCATTCTGTGTACTGGATTAAAGAAATGCATACCACAGAAGTTTTCTGGCTTTTTAAGTGCGCTGGCGAGTACATCAATGCAAATCGTTGATGTATTAGAAGTCAGTACCGTATTTTCTGGCATATCAGCTTCAAGTTTTGCAAGTACTGCTTGTTTGATTTTTGGATTTTCTACAACAGCTTCTACAACGATATCGGCTGTTTGTAAGTCGTTATCGTTTAATGTTGGCTTGATAGCACCAAGGGTTTTAACCATTTTATCAAGTGTTAAACGGCCACGCTCTAGCTGCTTGCCTAAAATTTTAGACGCTTCATTCATCCCCAAGTCTAACGCACTTGGTTGAATGTCTTTCATGATAATTGGCACGCCTTTGTAGGCTGACTGATATGCAATACCACCACCCATAATACCAGCACCAAGCACAGCTGCTTGTTTTATTTCGGTATTATTGGCTTTTGCTAGTTTTCGTGCTTTTGATTTGATGAATTGATCGGCTAAGAAAATACCGACCTGAGCTGCCGCTTCTGGTGTTTTTGCTAGTTTTGCAAAGTTAGCATTTTCAATGGCCATCGCTTCAGCACGGCCATGATTTGCAGCCGCTTTAATGGTTTTAACAGCCATCATAGGTGAAGGGTAATGACCTTTAGTTTGCGCATATACCATGCCTTCAGCCATCGCAAAACTCATACCTTGCTCGACACGATTCATCTTTAACGGTTGAAGTTTTTCTTGGCGTTTTGTTTGCCAATCGAGCTTACCTTCAATCGCTTGTTCCAGCATTTTAACGGCGCTAGTTAGGAGTTTATCTGGAGCCACTACACTATCAATGGCGCCAATTTTTAGGGCTTCTTCTGCGCGGTGTTCTTTGCCAGTCGTAATCCACGTCATGGCATTATCAGCACCAATAATACGAGGTAAACGCACTGTGCCGCCAAAGCCTGGCATAATACCAAGTTTAACTTCAGGTAATCCTAGTTTTAAATCTGGCGCGGCAACGCGGTAATCGGTTGCTAATACCCATTCACAACCACCACCTAAAGCCATGCCATTTACGGCTGAAATGGTAGGGAAAGGTAAGTCTTCTAATTGGTCAAATACGTCAGTGGCATTTTTAATCCACTCAACTAATTCAGCTTCTGGTTTATCGAAGGTAGGTAAAAACTCAAAAATATCAGCACCAATAATAAAGTGATCTTTATCGCTGGTGAACACCATACCTTTAATATCTGAATTATTGGCTAATTCTGTTAGCGCTTGCCCACATTCTTGCAGGGTTTGCTGAGATAATTTATTAACTGGGCCGGGTACGCAAAATTTAAACTCGGCGATGCTTTCTTTAATAAAAGAAACCTCGAAGGAATCACTCTTAAATAACATTAACTATGTCTCCCTAGTTATCAAACTCAACTGGTACGATGAGTGTGCTTTTTACGCAGATTGCCTGCTTTAAATTTAAAATGCAATTAAATTTTAGTGAATTCATTACATTTGGTTAAAAATTGACAGTTGAAATCTGCTATAAAGGGTAGTCGAACTTAGTTGTTTTTATCGAGAAATGTTGCAAAAGAGGTCAATTACAAGGCAAGCTAGCTTGGCAGCCTGATTTCTTATTTATCCCTATTCTTTTTACTCGGCTGCACTAACAGTAAGGATCACTTTAATGCATTTATATCCGCGAGGACTGCGTATTGTGACGTTGTGCTCGGTTTTTATCTCCGGTATTAGTTTTGCTTCGCCCGATCTTCATAAAGACTTTATTCAAGCTGAAAAAATAGCAAGGTCGGGTAATACAAAAAACTACCAACAAGCAATCAGCAATCTTGAGCATCCTCTTAAGCCTTATGTGCAATTGGCTTATCTTAAAAATCATCCATTACTAAAAAATGAACAGGAAATAGAGCGCTTTTTAGATGTGTATTCCGGTACGCCTCTTGAATGGCCGCTACGTAAAACATGGCTTGAGTATTTAATGAAAAAGCGGAATAAGGCGCTATTCATAAAGTATTTTAAAGAAACCAGTGATGCGGAGCTTAGTTGTACTCATTTAAGGTATCAGCTCGATTTAGGTGCGCCTGAGGCTGCAATTTTAAAGCAAGTAACCGAGCTTTGGTTGGTTGATAAGTCTCAGCCTAAAGCTTGTGATAGCTTATTTACACTGTGGCAAAAGCAAGGGTACATGAGCCAAGAACTCATTTGGCAGCGTCTTACTATGGTGGCAGAAAAAGGTCAGCATTCACTTATTCCCTATTTAGAAAAACAACTGCCAGCAAATGAGCAATATCTTGCTGATTTATATTATGAAGTACGAAAAGACCCATCAGCCACGGCCGGGCTTTATCGTTTTAAAAAAGGCTCAGAAAAAGAAGCGCAAATTGCAATTTATGGCATTCGTCGATTAGTGTGGCGTGATGAAGAGCTCGCGATCCGTGCATGGGACAAGCTCGAGCAAAAGTTTAGCTTTTCACAAGAGCAAAAAAACGATGTTTATTATTCATTTGCCTTAGCGCTGGCATCTAAACAACATGTACAAGCAAAGTTTTGGTTGAATAAAGTCCCTGACGAAAAGCAAGATGATGCGTTGATGCAATGGCAATTAACTAACTTACTGCAGCTGCAAGATTGGCCCGGAATCGTTGCGTATTTTACCGATAAAACGCTGAGTAATGGGCAGCGTTATTGGCTTGGTTATGCGTTATTACAACAAGGGCATAAAAAAAAGTCGAATGAGGTTTGGCGTGACTTGGCTGAAAAACGAGATTATTACGGCTTTTTAGCTGCTGCACGGTTGGGTTTGGCTGTGGCATTGCAAGAGCAAGCGCTCAATGTTGATGACGCTTTAATTAAAGAAGTACAACAAGCCCCTGGATTTTTGAGAGCAAAAGCATTTTTTGAGTTAGAGCGTTTTACTTCGGCAAAGCGGGAGTGGAATTATTTACTTAATACCTCAACAGAAGATGAAAAACTCGCAGCCGCTAGCTTAGCTCACCAAGAAGGCTGGCATGACAGTGTGATTATTACCTTGGCACAAATCGAGCGCTTTCATCATTTAGATTTACGTTTTCCGTTAGCATTTGAAGAGCTTTTTGAGCGTTACAGTAAGCGCAGTAATATTGATTTAGCATGGAGTTATGCCATTGCTCGACGTGAAAGCTCCTTTGCACCTAATGCCAGTTCTTCAGCTGGGGCACATGGCTTGATGCAGTTATTACCATCAACCGCTAGTTATGTTAATAAAGGAAGTGTCTCGCGCTCAAAACTATATGACCCAAAAGTTAACGTAAAACTTGGCAATGATTATTTAAAATATTTGAAACAAAAAGCCAAAGGGAATGAGGTAATCGCAACGGCTTCGTATAATGCGGGTTATTACCGTGTTGAAAAGTGGCTACCAAAAGAAGCGATAGATTTTGACCTGTGGGTTGAAGGTATTCCTTATCGTGAAACCCGCGATTATGTCAAAAATGTATTTGCTTACCGTCAGGTGTACCACACCCGGTTTGGTTTTGCTGATAACCTGTTTGATGAATTAGTTAAAATGAAAATACAAAAGTAGCGGTGGCTAACAATGCAGTTGGTCTATGTTACTATGTGTGCAACTCCACAAAAGAAAAGATGGTCTTATCATGGATAAATTAGCGGCGTTATATGGCGAACATATAACAACTATTCAAACAAGAACGCGTACAATTTTAACTCTTGAAGGGTTAGATGGATTAGTCATTCACTCAGGACAAGCGAAACGTCAGTTTTTAGATGATATGGATTATCCGTTTAAAGTGAATCCTCATTTTAAAGCTTGGTTGCCCGTAATTGATAATCCTCATTGTTGGTTAGTGGTCAATGGCCTTGATAAGCCCAAACTCATTTTTTATCGCCCTGTTGATTTTTGGCACAAAGTACCTGATGAACCAACCGATTTTTGGGCTGAGTTTTTTGATATTGAATTATTGCTCATTCCTGATCAGGTCGAAAAATTACTGCCATATGACAAAGCTAAATTTGCTTATATTGGTGAGTATCTAGAAGTTGCGCGTGCACTTGGTTTTAGTGAGATTAATCCTGAACCAGTATTAAACTATTTCCATTATCACCGTGCATATAAAACACAATATGAGCTGGCGTGTTTACGTGAGGCAAATCGTATTGCGGTATTGGGTCATGAAGCTGCAAAAGCGAAGTTTTATGCCGGTGGTTCTGAATATGATATTCAGCATGCTTATTTGTTGGCAACCCGCCAAACCGAAAACGAAATGCCTTATAGCAACATAGTGGCGCTCAATAATAATTGTGCGATTTTACACTACACCAAACTTGAGCAATTAGCGCCAGAGAAAAGCTTATCGTTTTTGATTGATGCAGGTGCTAGTTTTCATGGTTATGCTGCCGATATTACCCGTACATATGACTTTAATCCGCAGGGTGAGTTTGCAAAACTAATTAATGCGGTAAATGAATTACAACAAGAGTTATGTGCCGGCTTAAAGCCAGGACTTAAATATGGTGATTTACACCTGAAATGCCATCAAGGCATTGCACAAATCTTAAGTGATTTTGGTATTGTACTTTTACCACCTGAAGCGATTATAGAAAAAGGCATTAGTACCACCTTCTTTCCACATGGGTTAGGGCATCACTTAGGTCTTCAAGTACATGATATGGGTGGATTTATGGCTGATGAGCGCGGTACACATCAACCGGCACCTGCAGGGCACCCATTCTTACGTTGCACTCGTATTATTGAAGCAAACCAAGTATTTACTATTGAACCAGGTCTATACTTTATCGATTCGTTATTAAGTGAGCTTGCGCAAACAGATAATACGCAATACATCAACTGGGAAAAGGTTGAGGCTTTCAAACCTTATGGTGGAATTCGTATCGAAGATAACGTGATTGTGCATGTAGATCACAATGAAAATATGACAAGAAATCTTAATTTAGCGTAAAGAATTACGTTAGAATAAAAAGAGCCGTAAGGCTCTTTTTTTATCTAAGTGAGCCGAATGAGTTTAGAGTATCCATATCCAGCATCTGATCTTTACTATCAAGAAGAAATTAAAAAAAGTACGTTTATAGTTCACATAGCCCATACACCAGATTTAAGCAGTGCCAAACAATTTATTAAACTTATCCAGAATAAATATGCCGATGCGAACCATAATTGCTGGGCACATATTGCAGGTGCGCCTAATGGCAGCCATGTTTTAGGTTTTTCGGATGATGGAGAGCCGAATGGCACGGCTGGAAAACCGATGTTGAATGTATTAGTGGGGTCTGGGTTAGGTGAAATTACAGCGGTGGTGACGCGTTATTTTGGTGGTATAAAGCTTGGTACTGGTGGCTTGGTGCGTGCTTATGGTGGCAGTTTAAATAATGCGTTAAAAACCTTGCCAACATTAATGCAAGTGCCACAAGTGCAATTGTTTGGCCAAAGCAATTATCATCAGCAAGGGAACATTGAACAGAGATTAAATACAAGGTATCAAGTATTTAATATTGAAAAGCAATATGCCGATATGGTGTTGTGGTGCATTACCATTGATGCGCGCCAAGCCGATGATGCGGTAAAGGATATTTTTGAAATTAGCCACGGTGCGGTTGAGTTGAAAATAAAACCATAAGACAATGACAAAATTGTAATCAGGGATCACAACACACATGCAGTTTCGTACCATAATCAAAATTCTCGGTCAGCTGGTGGCTATGTTTAGCATCACGATGATCCCACCTGCCTTGGTATCTTTAATTTATAAAGATGGTGGCGGGGTGCCCTTTGTTTTGGCTTTTGTATTTAGTTTGGTGATAGGGCTTATCGCCTATTATCCAAATCGACATCAAAATGGTGATTTAAAAGCGCGTGAAGGCTTTTTAATAGTGGTGTTGTTTTGGTTAGTATTAGGCGCGTTTGCGTCATTACCTTTGATTTTTTTAGATACGCCAAAGCTGTCTCTTGCAGATGCTATTTTTGAATCATTCTCGGGATTAACCACAACAGGTGCGACAGTTTTAACGGGTATTGAATTTTTGCCTAAAGCGGTACTGTTTTATCGTCAGCAGCTGCAGTGGTTAGGTGGGATGGGGATCATTGTTTTAGCGGTTGCAGTATTGCCTATGCTTGGTGTTGGGGGAATGCAGCTTTATCGAGCCGAGACGCCAGGCCCTGTTAAAGACTCTAAAATGACCCCGCGGATTGCCGATACTGCCAAGCATCTTTGGTATATTTATGTATCGTTAACTATTGCTTGTTCAACAGCTTATTGGGCTGCTGGCATGGATTGGTTTGATGCAATTTGCCATGCGTTCTCGACCATTGCGATTGGTGGTTTTTCGACGTATGACGCATCAATGGGATACTTTAATAGCCCACTCATTAATTTTATATGTGTCTTCTTTTTAATTATCGCTGCAATTAATTTTTCGCTGCACTATGCCGCTGTCGCAAGTCGTAACTTAAAAGTATATTTGCGAGATCCTGAATTTAAGGTCTTTTTAGGGATTCAGGCTGCACTTATCTTGCTGTGTTTTAGTGTGTTATCGTCAGAAGGTGTCTATGAAACGGGCGATCAAACGCTAGATCAAGCAATGTTTCAAGCCGTATCGATGAGCACTACAGCAGGGTTTGCCACTGATAACTTTTCAGCATGGCCGTTGTTTTTACCTATTTTACTTATTTTCTCGAGTTTTATTGGTGGCTGTGCTGGTTCGACAGGCGGTGGAATGAAAGTGGTTCGGGTCTTTTTATTGTATTTACAAGGGATCCGCGAGCTTAATCGCTTAGTCCACCCTAGAGCTATTTATTCGATTAAATTAGGTCGTAAAGCATTACCAGATAAGGTTATAGAAGCCGTTTGGGGGTTTTTCTCGGCGTATGCGCTGGTCTTTGTGATCATTATGCTAATGCTAATGGGCACAGGGCTTGATAATATTACCGCTTTTTCAGCAACCGCGGCGTGTTTAAATAATTTAGGTCCAGGATTGGGCGATGTTGCTGCTCATTATGGTGATATCACTGATGGAGCAAAATGGATTTTAACCCTTGCGATGGTATTTGGCCGTTTAGAAATTTTTACCTTGTTAGTGTTGTTTACCCCCACATTCTGGCGTGGGTGAGGACAGACCGAAGCATTGCTTCGCAGCTGTCCGAAGTTGAGTCATGGATGACGATAGGAGAGGTACTTCATGGATGAATTACAAACACTCATCCTTAATTTAGACCGAAGCATTGCTTCGCAGCTGTCCGAAGTTGAGTCATGGATGACGATAGGAGAGGCACTTCATGGATGAATTACAAACTCTCATCCTTAATTTAGACCGAAGCATTGCTTCGCAGCTGCCCGAAGTTGAGTCATGGATGACGATAGGAGAGGTACTTCATGGATGAATTACAAACACTCATATATGACTTAGGCTAAAACGAAGGTCGTTGGGCGTATTAGTAATACCAGAAGTTGCAACAAAAAAGGCGAACATCAGTTCGCCTCTTTGCATTTTAGTGATCGGGTTACATAAAAATAGCGCTGACTTGAAAGAGCTTTTCTACCACATGGATTTGCTTTTTATCAATCAAAAACATGATGACATGGTCGCCTGAGTGGATCACCGTATTATCATGCGCAATTAATACATCATCATTTCTGACGATAGCGCCGATTGTTGTACCTATCGGTAGTTTAATTTCGGCAATGGCACGGCCAACCACTTTAGAGGTTGTTTCATCGCCGTGAGCCACAGCTTCAATTGCCTCTGCAGCGCCTTTTCGTAAGGAGTACACATTAACAATATCACCGCGTCTTACATGGGTTAACAGTGCAGAAATGGTTGCTTGTTGTGGTGAGATGGCAATGTCAATTTCGCCACCTTGCACTAAATCGACATAAGCTCCACGTTGGATCAGCACCATGGTTTTTTGTGCCCCCATGCGCTTGGCGAGCATGGCAGACATAATATTGGCTTCGTCATCGTTTGTTACGGCAATAAAAACGTCAACTTGCTCAATATGCTCTTCTGAAAGGAGCTCTTGATCAGATGCATCACCGGCAAATACCACGGTATTATGCAACATGCCAGACAGTTGTTCAGCACGAGCTAAATTACGTTCTATTAGTTTTACACTGTGGGTTTTTTCTAAAGAATGGGCTAAGCCTGCGCCAATGTTACCCCCACCAGCAATCATGATTTTTTTATAAGAGCGTTCGAGTTTTTGTAGCTCATTCATTACGGCGCGAATGTGTTTGGTTGCCGCAATAAAGAATATTTCATCGTCAGCTTCAATAACGGTAGTACCAAGCGGTTTAATCGGTTTACCTTGGCGATAAATAGCCGCGACACGGGTCTCGACATTCGGGATGTGTTCTTTAAGTGCAGAGAGGGCATAACCAACAAGTAGACCACCGTAATAGGCTTTAACTGCCACTAACGATAGTTTACCTTCTGCAAATTGCAGTACTTGTAATGCTCCTGGATAATCGATTAATCGACGAATGTATTTTGTGACCAGTTGTTCTGGTGCGATGTAATGGTCGACCGGTAAATCATGATTGTGGAACAGTTGTTCTTTGTAACGTAAGTATTGCTCAGAGCGAATGCGCGCGATTTTTGTTGGAGTATTAAAAATACTGTAAGCGACTTGGCAGGCAACCATGTTAACTTCATCAGAGCTAGTTACAGCGATAATCATATCGGCATCTTCAGCCCCTGCACGGCGTAAAACTTCTGGGTGGGCGCTATGACCATTAACTACTTGTAAATCGTATTTATCCTGTAGTTCTCGCAGTTTATCTGCATTGATATCAACTACGGTTATTTCGTTTTTCTCACCAACTAAGTTTTCAGCGAGTGTCCCACCAACTTGTCCTGCACCTAAAATGATTATTTTCATGACTTGCTTATATCGCTTTTAAAAGGGCCTACAGTAGGCCCATTTGTTATGGTCGCTTGGTGATTTTTGCGTAATAAAAACCATCGGTAAGTTCCGGTAAAAACTGCCAGCCTGGTTGTTCGTGCGTGTCTAAATCATGCAAAGGCTGATGGATTGCATCATCTGTGCGTGCTAAAAACGCTTTTACCTGATCTTTATTTTCTTGAGGTAAAACCGAGCAAGTTGCATAAACGAGTGTGCCACCCGCTTTAAGTAACGGCCAAATTTTATCTAAAATACTGCTTTGTAATAACGCAAGTTGCTCAATATCGGCAGCTCTGCGTAGCCATTTGATATCGGGGTGTCTGCGAATTACACCTGTTGCTGAACATGGTACATCGAGCAAGATTTTATCAAATGTTTCTTTATCCCACCAAGTATCTGGATTGGCCGCATCGGCGCAAAGTAATTGCGCTTGTAGTCCAATACGCGATAAGTTTTCTTGGACGCGAGCTAGGCGTGTTTCATCACAATCAAGCGCTGTAACTGCCAGATTGTCGGCCAATTCTAGGATGTGACAGGTTTTGCCACCAGGTGCTGCACAGGCGTCTAAAATGCGCTCTCCTGCTTGGGGGGCCATCAAACGAGCCGCAATTTGCGCGGCACCATCTTGCACCGAACACGCACCTTCAGCAAAACCAGGTAGGCTAAAAACATCACAAGGCTTCTCAAGAAGTACGGCATCACAAAAACCATCTACTTTACGGGCCACAATATTAGCCTCGGTTAATAATGCCAAGTATTGATCTGTGCTGTATTGGCTTTGATTAATGCGCAACCACATAGGTGCTTGTTGTTGATTAGCAGCTAAAATAGTTTGCCACTTTTCGGGATATGCCTCTTGAACTGCTTTGATAAACCAACCTGGATGATTATATAAACACACTTCAACTTGGTTTGCTGCTGCTTCAAGCTCTGCTTGCTGACGCTGAAAGTTACGCAGCACCGCGTTAACTAATCCTTTTAAGCCCGGCGCTTGAAGAGCTTGTAAGGCGTTAACGGTTTCAGCTACCGCAGCATGGGCTGGGGTACGCATGTGCTGAAGTTGGTAAATACCAACATACACTAAAAACTGGAAAACTCGCTGTTTTCCCTTAAGTGGCTTAGTCAATAAAGTGCGACAGTAATGCTCTAAGCTAGGTAGCTGCCTGAGCACGCCATAACAAAGTTGTTGTAACAACGCTTTTTCTTTAACTGCAACCTTGGCAGCAGCAGCTGGCAATACTTGGTTCAGAGATAAACCTTGATCAACTACTTGGTACAGTGTTTCAGCTGCTAGTGCGCGAACATTATTCATTAATAAAACCTGCTTTACTACCAACAGTGACCCAATCGGCTCGACCATTTAAAAAGTCTTGTGCAGACATCGGTTTTTTACCTTCAGGTTGGAGTTGCGTTATCTTAAGGGCGTGCTGTGCTGTTGCGATGATAATGCCATTTTTATCGGCTTGCAAAATTGTGCCTGCTTGACCTTGTTGATTGACGATTTCAGCTTGCCAAATTTTAACCGTATGGCCGGAAAATTCAGTAAAGCAAATTGGCCAAGGATTGAAAGAGCGAACATTACGTTCAATTTGGTCAGCAGCCATCGTCCAATCGATATTTGCTTCTTCTTTAGAAAGTTTTTTAGCGTAATTGGCTTGTTCATCATCTTGTTTAGTCGCAATGGCTTGTCCATTAGCAATATCGGCAACGGTTGCTATCATTGCTTGTGGTCCAAGTTGAGCAAGTTTGTCGTACAGGCTGGTGCTGGTTTCATCTTTTGCGATTGGGCAAGTGACAATAGAGAGCATATCACCAGTATCCAAACCGACATCCATTTGCATTATGGTCACACCTGATTCTTCATCACCAGCCCAAATTGCACGTTGAATGGGTGCAGCCCCACGCCAGCGCGGTAAAATAGAGCCATGAACATTAATGCAACCAAATTTAGGCGTATCAAGAATGGCTTTTGGAAGTAATAAGCCATAAGCGACAACAACCATTAGGTCAGCATTTAATTCAGCCAGTTCTTGTTGTACTTCGGTACTTTTTAAACTGGACGGTTGTAATACCTGAATGTCATGAGCTACCGCTAGCTCCTTCACTTCACAGGCTTTGAGTTTTTTGCCTCGACCTGCTGGGCGATCGGGTGGGCAATAAACGGCAACAATTTCATGTTCGGAATCGATTAATGCTTGCAGATGGCGGGCGGCAAAATCTGGGGTGCCCGCAAAAATAATACGTAATGCTTGTGTCACTCGAATATTCACTTTTTAGTTGGTGAGGCTTATTTAGCCATTTTGGCTTCTTTCTCTAATTTTTTGCGGATGCGGTCACGCTTTAGAGGTGATAAGTAATCAACAAACAGTTTACCTTGTAGGTGGTCAAGCTCATGCTGAATACATATTGCCAATAGACCATCTGCATCTAATGAAAACTCTTGACCGTCAAGATTGAGCGCTTTAACGGTAACAGTTTCGGCTCTATCAACTTTGGCATAAGAGTTTGGCACCGATAGACAACCTTCTTCACTGATCGTAGAGCCATCTTTTTTAGTGATTTCTGGGTTAATCAGTACAAGTTGATCTGATTTATCTTCAGTGACATCAATAACGACTATGCGTAGGTGAATGTTAGCTTGTGTGGCTGCTAAACCGATGCCACTTTCTTCATACATAGTATCAAACATATCAGCTACAATCTTTTTAATAGAATCATCTACTTGTGTAACTGGTTTTGCTATTGTGCGCAGTCGTTCATCAGGAAAGCGTAAAACTTCTAAAAAAGCCATATTTACCTTTTAATGTTATGTGTATAGTGCAAGTTTGTGTTATGTTTTTATTTTAGCCATTACTGGTCACCTTTTACAGGTTTAGATTAAGAATAATAAAAAACAGCTCAAGGAAGCTAGCATGATTAAAAAGCTTACAGCTACGGTTTTTGCATTGGCAATGGCGTTTCCAGCTATCGCAGATGTATTAACTATTAAAAAAGATGCCCCACAACAATACGTTGTAAAAAAAGGTGACACCCTCTGGGATATTTCGGAGATCTATCTTGAGCAACCTTGGTTATGGCCAAAGTTATGGCGCATGAATCCTCAAATAGATAACCCGCATTTAATTTACCCAGGCGATATGCTGACGTTAGTATATGACGCTGATGGTCAACCTATGTTGGTGATGAATCAAAAATATAAAAAATTATCCCCCAATGTGAGAAAAACCCTCAAAAAGGCCGATGCAATACCAACTGTGCCACTTGAGTTTTTGCGTCCATATTTAACATATGAACAAGCACTTGATGAAGAAGTCATTGCAACAAAACCATATGTTTTAGGTGCCAACCAAGCTGTAAAAAATCAAATATCTGACCAAATTCTTTATGTCAAAGGTGATTTGGAGCGTAGTCAATTTTACGGTATTTATCGTAAAGGTGATGCTTATATCGATCCTGAATCTGAAACTGTATTAGCGCATAAAGCTAAGTTAGTTGGAACTGCGCGTGCGTTTCGTAGTGGCGATGTTCATAAAGGGGAGCCTGCTTCTGTTCGTGTACAGAATGTAAAACAGGAAATCAAAGCGGGTGATTTTTTAATGCCAGCGATGGAAGGGCAATCTTTACCTGCATTTTTTAGTTTAACTCGTCCAGAAGCGGGGATTAAAGGAAGCATTATTGCTGCCACTAATGATTTTCGTGAATTTAGCCAGTACGACATAGTTATATTAAATCGTGGTACCGCTGACCAACTAAAACCTGGTCATATACTGGATATTCGCCGCGCTTCTCCTAAAGTTATAGATGGAAAGAATGGTCCAACATATTTAGAAGATACCTCTCGATATGAAAAGGTTGCTGCTAGTATCGAAGGGTTATTTGGTGAATCGAACCAAGACCAAAAGCTTTGGGTTACACCTTCAGAGAAAGTAGGCGAGTTGATGGTGTTTAAAGTTTACAACAATCTGAGCTACGCCATTATCATGGAAACATTGATGCCAATTCGTTTAGGGGATACGGTAAATGTAGACCTTTAATTCGAATGCTCTAAGGAGGGAGCATGCTAGAAACTGAAAAAAACGAGCTGCGTATTTGGCTCGTTTTTTATTTATGTAAAGGTTTGGGAGTCCAAACCTTACTTAAACTAAAACAACATATTGAGCTAGATCAGTTGCTTCTCTTATCTGAGATGCAGTTGCAGCAATTAGGCTTGAAGCCTGACATTATTAATCAAATACTTCACCCAGATTATAGTTACATTAACAAACTTGAAAATTACCTCATTGAACAAAAAATTTTTGCCATCTGCTATGACCATCCTGCTTATCCTCCGTTATTAAAAGAAATTGTCTCTGCTCCACTTATTTTATTTTGTCGCGGTGATATCTCCTTGTTGCAGGCACCACAATTGGCGATTGTTGGTAGCCGTAGTGCAACAGCAAATGGTTGTCATATTGCTAGCGAGTTCGCTTATCAATTGAATGAACAAGGAGTTACGGTTACTTCTGGCCTAGCTGGTGGAATTGATGCTGCTGCACATAAAGGCTCTTTAGCTGCAAGCGGTAAAACAATCGCAGTACTCGGTACTGGGGTTGATGTTATTTATCCTAAACGAAATAAACTACTCGCCATGCAGATAATTGAGCGAGGTCTACTTGTAAGTGAGTTTTTGCCAGGTACAAAAGCACATGCGGCAAATTTTCCTCGTCGTAACCGCATTATCTCTGGATTAAGTTATGGCACTGTTGTGGTTGAAGCTGAGCTTAAAAGTGGCTCCTTAATTACTGCTCGCTATGCTTTAGAGCAAAACAGAGAGGTATTTGCTGTTCCAGGTTCAGTTTTAAATGAGCTCTCTCATGGCTGCCATTTTCTAATTAAACAAGGGGCTAAACTTACCGAGAATGTCGATGATATTTTTGAGGAGTTAGGTCTTTTTGTAAAAAACGGTCTATATAGTAAAGACGAGGTACTAAATTGTGATGATGAAGAACCTCTTTTAGCTGAGTTGGGGTATGACGTGATGACGGTTGATGAATTATCAAATAAAACAAATATCCCAATTGAGCAACTTTTAACCCGTCTTTTAGACCTTGAACTGTCCAACCACGTAGAGCGGGTTTTGGGTGGTTATGTAAAATTGAGGAGATATTAAAATGTTCGATATCCTCATGTATTTATTTGAGAATTATATTCACAGCGAATCGGAAATTTATGTCGAGCAAAGTGAGTTAACCGATGAGCTTTTAAGGGCGGGTTTTAATCGCAGTGAAATCTATAAAGCGCTTGATTGGTTAGAGCAGCTTGCTGAGCTGCAACACTGTGATGAACTTCCTTATTTAAATAACAAACCAGCTCAATCTGTCCGAGTTTATACTGAATCTGAATGTAGTAAGTTAGATGTTACATGTCGTGGTTTTTTACTCTTTTTAGAGCAAATTAGTGTTATTGACGGTGAAACCAGAGAAATGGTCATAGACAGATTACTCGATCTGGATAAAGTATTTATCGGTTTAGATGATTTAAAATGGGTTGTTTTAATGGTGCTATTTAATGTCCCCGGTAAAGAGCAAGCTTATGCACAAATGGAAGACCTATTGTTTGATGAGCCATCGGGTTTATTACATTAAGTAACGACTTTGTGAGTTTTTATAAAATAGGGGCATTTTTGCCCCTATTTTATAGGGTTTTACTTGACCCAACTATTTACTGCATTATATTGACCGCAAATTGAACGAGTACAGGCAACTTGATGAGTAAAATCGATCATGCTCTTTTTTCAGCACATGAACATGCTTTAGAAAAAGAATATGAAATCTGCCCTCTTTGTGGTTCAGAGTTGGTGATCCGCCACAGTAAAACAGGTCCATTTATTGGTTGTGCGAGCTATCCTAGTTGTGAATTTTCAAAGCCGTTAGTTGAGCATGAGGTTGAATCACTCAAGGTGCTCGCAGATACTGCCTGCCCAGAATGTAGTCGACCTTTAGAAGTGAAAAATGGTCGTTACGGGATGTTTATTGGTTGTACGGGCTTTCCTGAGTGTCATTATATCGTTCATGAAGAGGCGGAAGCTCAACTGGCTCTTCCTACTTGCCCTAAATGTCAAAAAGCGCATCTTGTCAAACGTAGCAATAAATCAGGAAAGAGCTTTTATTCCTGTGATGCTTACCCAACGTGCAAATACATAGTAAATTTTTTACCAGTTGATGAGTCATGCCCATCTTGTGGTTGGGCTATTATGCTTGAAAAAAATATGGCAAGTGGAAAAGTACATCTTTGCCCTCAAAAGGCTTGTAGTTTTAAACAGAAAATTTCTTAGAACTGGAGTGATTAGTGTCAGTACATGATGAGCTAACTCAATGCCTTAATAAACTCGAGCAAGGTGGCGTTATTTGTTATCCGACTGAGGCCGTTTACGGTTTAGGGTGCGATCCTGATAACGAAAGTGCAGTGATGGCATTACTGGCAATTAAACAGCGCCCAGTTGAAAAGGGCCTGATTTTAATTGCTGATAATTATGCTCAGTTGCTACCTTATGTTGATGATGCAAAAATTCCGATGGACAAGCGCGCTGAAATTTTTTCTGCTTGGCCAGGTGCTGTCACTTGGATCATGCCCGCAAAATCAACCACACCAAAATGGCTCACCGGCAAATTTGATACTATTGCCGTACGTGTAACCAATCATTCAGTAGTGAAGCAACTTTGTCAGCAATTTAACAAACCGCTGGTTTCAACCAGCGCTAATTTAACCGGCCAAGCACCGGTTAGGTCGTTAGATGAAGCAAAAGCGATGTTTACAAATAATGTTGCGTATTATGTTGCTGGCCAATTAGGTGGGAATACAAAACCAAGCCAAATTAAAGATGCTCGAACAGGGCAATTATTTAGAGACTAATCCATGGCAAACTTAACCTTAGAAACAGTTAAATCTTTTTTACTCGACTTACAAGACCGTATTTGTGCAGGTTTAGAGCAAGCCGATGGTGATGCTAAATTTGTTGAAGATGCATGGCAACGAGCTGAAGGTGGTGGGGGGCGTACGCGTGTTATCACCAATGGCGCTGTGATTGAGCAAGGAGGTGTGAATTACTCTCACGTATTTGGCGCTTCTATGCCAGCCTCGGCAACAGCCCATCGACCAGAGTTAGCTGGGCGCAGTTTTCATGCCTGCGGGGTTTCATTAGTGATCCACCCTAAGAACCCTCACATTCCTACTAGCCATGCCAACGTAAGGTTTTTTATCGCAGAAAAAGAAGGTGAAGAGCCCATTTGGTGGTTTGGTGGTGGATTTGACTTAACCCCATTTTATCCAGTGCTCGAAGATGTTAAGCATTGGCATCAAGTTGCAAAAAATCTTTGCTCGCCATTTGGTGAAACGGTTTATGATGATTATAAAAAATGGTGTGATGAGTATTTTTATTTAAAACATCGAGGCGAGACTCGGGGTGTCGGTGGGTTATTTTTCGATGACTTGAATACTTGGGGTTTTGATAAAAGTTTTGCGTTTATGCAGGCGGTAGGCAATGGATTTTTGGATGCTTACATACCAATTATTGAAAAGCGTAAAAATACACCCGTAACACAAATACAGCGTGATTTTCAGTTGTACCGCCGTGGTCGTTATGTTGAGTTTAATCTAGTGTGGGATCGAGGCACCTTATTTGGGTTACAAACCGGTGGTCGCACAGAATCGATTTTAATGTCAATGCCGCCACTTGCCCGCTGGGAATACAATTATTCACCAGAAGCTGAATCTACCGAAGCAATGCTTTATAACGATTATTTAAAACCACGCGATTGGCTCGCGTAATCGGTTATTTGTTTGTGGTTCAAGGAGGTTTAAAACACGAATGTTTTGAACCTCGCTTCGTTAAAGTTTAAAGTTTCTTACCTGTTGATCTAGTTCACGGGCCAGCACTAATAGCTGCTCACTGACCTCTTTACTATCACATGCATCTTCTAAAGAACGTTCAGCGTTATCTCTAATTGCAATAACACTTTGGTTAATTTCCTCAGCGGCCAGATTTTGTTGCTCAGTAGCATCGGCGATTTGTACATTGAGTTGGTTAATCTCGTGCATCTGATTCGAAATAGTTTTAAGTGCATGTGCCACATCCTTAACCTGCATCGCGCGCTGATCTGCTTCTTGGCATGAGTTATTCATTGTTACTACAGTTTGCTCAGCTTCTTGCTGGAGTTTTTCTATAGTGCGCTTAATTTCATCGGTTGATACCCGGGTGCGAGTTGCAAGTGTGCGTACCTCATCAGCGACCACTGCAAATCCACGGCCAGCAGAGCCAGCTCTTGCAGCTTCAATGGCGGCATTTAGCGCCAGTAAATTCGTTTGCTCAGCAATACTGCTAATTACTTCAAGTACTTTACCAACTTCAAATGTTTGGTTTTGTAATTGACTTACCTGCTGCGCTGCTTGGCGTACATCAAAAGCAAGTTGATTAATGCTAGTTTCGGTTTGCTCTGCAATCACCATGCTTTGCTCGGCCATCAAATTACTTGCATCTGATTTCTCAGATGCAAAGTGGGTGGTATTTTTAACTTCGCTAGAAGAGCATTCAAGTTCATTGATGGCAGCGGCGACAGAGTCTGTTCCTTGTTTTTGTTCTAATATTGCTTGCTCTGTTGTATCTGCTGCAGCAAAAATTTGTTCTGCGCAATGGATTAATACTTTTGATGAGTCAGATACTTGTGCGATGTTGGATTTAAAACTCGTCATCATAATATTGAAATTATCTGCGAGCCTGCCTAACTCATCTTGAGTTTTGTCATCGATTGTCAGGCTTAAATCTTTGTTTTGCGCCACCAGGCGCATGGTATTTCCTAAGTGTTTTAGGCGGTTAATAAAAATTCGTTTAAATAAAATACCTAAAATAACAAAAGCACTAATAAAAATGGCGCTGAGCATTGCGCTACTTATTAAGGTGTTTTTTTGAATAGCTTGGTCGACTTCGGCAAGAGAATAGCTAATTTTAACGGCTCCAAGAACATCCCCTTCTTGTGCTTGATGACAACCTAGGCAGTTAGTGCCTTTATAATTACTACTAGCAATGAGAGGTTTTAGGTAAGTGAGTACACTTTGATTATTCATTTGCTCAAGGATCAGCTGCTCTTTCCCCCCAAGAGCTTCTTTTTCTGGTGGAGTGTCTGCCTGCTCGCCGGTTTTTCCTGCTCCATAAAGCTTTTTAACTTGTTCGCCTCGAATGATATCGGCGTTTTCAATGTTGGGGTGGTTATTAATTTTATCAGTTAAAATACTGCGATTGCTCATGGTGCCAGTGAGCATTAGGGTATTAATTGAATCAAAATAATTATCGGCTAAAAGCTTTATGTTTGATTCAATAGTCTGTTGCGCCAAATGCTGTTGCTGCTGGCTGCCATTAATAATGCTCGCAATGAGCACTAGAAAGCCCGTTACGGCAAGTAAGGCATAAATTTTATATTGAATTGAAATGGCACGCATAAATAATAACCTCTCTTAGCACGAAAAGTTATTATCCATTTTTTTGCAGTATTGTTTTTGACCTAACGCAAAGAGCGATAACTTTAAGGTGTCTTTACGCTTATTGATTAATCATGTGACTGGCTAGTTGTGCCAGTGATTGTCTCAGCCCTTCGCGTAAAAGAGGGTTATCAACTTGTTCATCAAGCGCTTTGTTCATACAAAACATCCATTGATCACGTAAATCTTGGTCAATAGGAAAAGGCATGTGGCGTTTACGAAGCATAGGGTGGCCATGCTTTTCGACAAATAAATCCGGACCACCAAGCCAGCCCGATAAAAACTCAAAGAATACTTGGCGAATTCGGTCTAAAGGTTGGGGGTGCATATCATATAAAGGTTTAGTGTAAGCTTCTTGCGCCATAATATCGTAAAATCGATTTGCCAATGCGCGGGCACCGGCTTCGCCACCCATTAATTCATAAGGTGTTTTTTCGGGTGAAGGTGCCTCTACAGGCTTGTTTTGTGCTGGTTGTTTCGTAAATATACGTTGTATTAGTTGCTTCATAAAATTCAATCGTTTTAAAGGTCGAGGGTTAAATGGATAAGTACGCAGTTTTTGGTAATCCAATCAAACATTCAAAATCACCAGCTATACATAGTAAGTTTGCAGAGCTACTAGGTGAGCAATTGCATTATCAAGCGATTTTAGCACCGTTAGAGCATTTTGAAGCAACAGTAAATGCTTTTTTTGATGGTGGTGGCTTAGGCGCCAATGTAACCATGCCTTTTAAAGAGCAAGCTTTTGCAATGTGTCAGCAGTTAAGTGAGCGGGCTCAAGTATCGGGAGCAGTTAACACATTAAAGCGGCTAGAAAGTGGCGGCTTATATGGTGACAATACTGATGGTGCCGGGTTAGTAAGTGATTTACTCAATAATGATGTCACATTAAAAAATCAGCGCATTCTTTTAATGGGTGCTGGTGGTGCCGCACGAGGAGTTTTGTTGCCATTATTAAATGAACAACCTCGCAAAATTACCATCGTAAATCGTACTAAAGAAAAAGCGCAAATATTGGCTGAGTTATTTAGCCAATATGGCGAAATAGATTATTGTAGTTTTGATGAGCTACCTGACTCATCTTTTGATGTGGTTATCAATTCAACCTCCTCGAGTATTGCGGGAGTACTGCCAAGTCTTACAGAAGTTCACATTGCGGACGCTAAAGCAATTTATGATATGGTTTATAGTGACAGCAGTACTGTTTTTCTAAATTGGGCGAAGCAGCATAATACAACTGCAATATTGTTAGACGGTATAGGCATGTTAATTGGTCAAGCAGCAGAAGCTTATTATGTTTGGCGTAATGTTTATCCACCTTCAGAGCGGGTCATCGAGTTAGCAAAACAAAAGGCGGTATAAAATGAATCAAGCGGTTTTATTTAATGATGATGTTAGCTTTGATGCGCAGCTGCAACAATTAACGTTTAGCGCAATGGCCAATGGTCAATTGATCCA
>NZ_CP011032.1:3750000-3978968 GCF_002310815.1 Pseudoalteromonas tunicata
ATGTTCCCAAGCATTACTCACCCGTCCGCCGCTCGTCACCCAAGAAACAAGTTTCTCTGTGCTACCGCTCGACTTGCATGTGTTAGGCCTGCCGCCAGCGTTCAATCTGAGCCATGATCAAACTCTTCAATTAAAAGTTTTTAGTCTTTCGACTGCTCAATGAATTCTGATTTTTGTTTCCACAACCCTTAATAAAAAGAGAAAGTGAAATCAAATTGACTGTATAGCCACTCATTCATTATTGAGACTCTAAATTTTTTGCTTCATTCAAAACCGAAGTTTCGAACTAAGCTGTTAGAACTCAACCTGTACGAGTGCCCACACAGATGATTGCTTAAATTGTTAAAGAACGTTGCAGCGCCAACTCTAGGAGCTTGCTGCGAAGTGGAGCGCTATAATAAACGTTTCACTTTTCAAGTCAAGACTTAATTTTAAATTCTTTCGAAGCAAACTAAGTTTTACTTAACTCTCTGACTCAACCCTCATACCCCGCTAGGTGTGGTGTGCTGCCGTGTCAGTGGGGTCGCATTATAGGGAGATCCTTTTTTTGATCAAGCTTTTTTTATCAAAAATATTAAAAAAACACTCAATAGAACAATAAACACTCAATTCGTTGTTTTTTACGTCTATTATGCTGCTTTTAGCTCTATATAAGACTAATTTTACGCTTAAGGTTTTGCTTCTATTAATTGATATGCGAACATATCCCAATGGTCTGTCCAGTTTAAAGCTGGATTTTTATTTTAGTTTGATGGTGAATGCATGGGCGTTGTGAAATTTTTAGTAAATGGATTAGCACAGCTAGCAAATAAGCTATTTGTTAAAACCAAATTATTACCCGATGATCCGATAAAACAGTTTAACCTTGATGTTAAAGCCCCTACCTTTTATATAAGCAGACTAAATTCAGCTGCTGATTTAGCATCATTAACCACTATTTGTAAACAGCTTGGCTTACCTAACCCTAATGGTACTGAACGACTTTTAGCTGACATTAATGTCGAACGTTATCTTTGCTTACAAAATACAACTCCTTTATTTGGTGATGTTGCTAAACAGACGAACGCATTAAAACAAGGTGAGGTGTTATTTCAAGCATTACAACAAAATCCTAGCTTGAATATTCAAATAATCCCCGTAAGTATTTTATGGGGTCGCAATCCTGGTAAAGAAAAAGCAGGCTTAGGCACATTACTTTCCCACTCACTTACTCCTAGCTGGCTTAGAAAAATATTTGTCGTATTGCTTTCTGGCCGTGGTAATTTGATTCGCTTTAGTCAACCACTCGATTTAGCACCTCTACTTAGCAGAAAAACGAAACGACAAGATTTACCCCACGCTTTGCTGCGAGTCGCACGCTTTCATTTTAAGCGCCAAAAGTTAGCAGCTACCGGACCAAAACTACCATCACGCGATCATTTATTTCAAAGTCTGCTTGCTGCGCCACATGTAAAACAAGCGATTAGTGATGAAGCGAAAGCAAAAAATATCAGTGAAATAGAAGCTAAAAAAATAGCGCAGCAATTATTAGGTGAAATTGCTGCTAATTATAATGATGCCATGATAAGCATTGGGGATCGTATTTTAACTTGGCTTTGGACTAAGCTTTATAATGGTATTGAGGTCAATTACACCGATAAAATTCACGAGCTTGCTCATAAAGGACACGAGATTATTTATGTACCCTGCCATCGTAGCCATATGGATTATTTATTACTAACTTATGTTATTTACCATCAAGGTTTGGTTCCTCCACATATTGCAGCAGGTGTTAATTTAAACTTTTGGCCAGCAGGACCTATTTTCCGTCGTTCTGGTGCTTTTTTTATTCGCCGAACGTTTCAAGGCAATAAACTCTACTCAACCATTTTTAGAGAGTACCTTTCACAACTTTTCATCAAAGGTTATTCCATTAAATTTTATACCGAAGGTGGCAGAAGCAGAACCGGTCGACTTTTACCACCAAAAACCGGGATGTTAGCCATGACCTTGCAAGCGATGTTGCGGGATATTGAAAGGCCAGTTTCTGTCGTCCCTGTTTATATTGGTTATGAACATGTTATGGAAGTAAATACCTATCTAAAAGAGTTAGCTGGCAGCGTAAAAGCAAAAGAGTCGATGTTTGGCATTATTAAAACCATTAAGAATTTAAAAAACTATGGTCATGGATATGTTAATTTTGGTGAGCCAATAAATCTCAATCAATACCTTAACCAGCATCAACCAGATTGGCGGGCAAACATTGATTCTAATCAAGTGCAAAAACCACAATGGCTCAATAGCCAAGTTGCAGCTATATCAAACCAAATAATGACCCACATTAACTCAGCTGCAGCGCTCAACAGTGTTAACCTGCTTGCCATTATTTTATTGCAGACTGAGCAAAAAGCACTGTCACAAAGCCAAACAATTTGCCAACTGAATTTTTATTTGCAACTGTTTAAAGATGCCAAGTACAGCGATACAATTTCGATGCCAAATAAAACGGCGCAAGAACTACTTAACCATGCTTTAACACTGGGGAAATTCGAATTAGTTGATGATATTGTTGCGATAAATGACAAAGAAGTCATTTTGCTGAATTACTATCGTAATAACATCATTCACTTATTTGCCGTACCAAGCTTACTAGCACTACACATTATTAGAGCTCGCACCACCAATGTTGTAGATTGCATCGAGAAAGTAAAAACCCTATATCCTTTATTTGCTGCTGAGTGGTTTATGAGCCCCCTTGATGAACAATACATCACATCGGTCGTAACAGCTTTTGCTGAGCAAGGTTTAATTAGCTTGGATGCCAACAATAACATTAGCATCAGCCAATCGAGTAGTAGTTACTTTATGCTCGACTTGTTAGGTCGAGTTTTAGATTGCACATTACAACGCTATGCCGTGGTAATTGGATTACTGACAGAGCAATCCCGAATGGATAAAAGCGACTTAGAATCATCAAGTCATTTATTAGCTGCCCGCCTAAGTAAACTCCACGGCATAAATACGCCAGAGTTTTACGATCAAAAAGTATTAACCGGTTTAATTGCTGGTTTAAAAGATTTAAATCTTGTTGAGCTTAATGAGCAAAACCAGTTAATCAGCACAGAGCAACTACAACATACTTCAGCTGTAATTAAGTCTTTGTTAAAGCCACCAGTACTTCTTTCAATTCAAAATCAACTATCGGGCCACCATTAAACCGTTTAGTATTTAGCCCTGTAACAACAAAGCGAGGTTGCAGGGCAATACCGCACTAACAATGACACAATAATAAAGGTTAGAAAATGGTTCCGTTTTATCAATTTGAAGCAATCAGTTTACAAGGAAAACCAATCTCATTTGAGGAGTATCAAGGTAAAGTTGTTTTAGTGGTCAATACTGCAAGCCAATGCAAACTGACGCCACAATTTAAAGCACTTGAAGCGCTATATCAGAAGTATCAATCTCAAGGATTAGTGATCTTAGGATTTCCATGTAACCAATTTCGCCAACAGGAACCTGGTAATGCCGAAGACATCACACAAGTGTGTTCACTAAATTACGGCGTCACCTTTGCAATGTTCGATAAAATCGCAGTTAATGGTAAGCACAGCTCACCCATCTTCCAGTATTTAAAACAACAATTACCCGGAATATTTGGCTCAATCATAAAGTGGAATTTTACTAAGTTTTTGATAGGAAGGGATGGGCAACCCATAAAACGCTATGCACCAATAACAAATCCAGCAAATATTGAACAAGCAATCATAAATGCTTTAAAAAACTAGGATTTTGACATTAAAAAAGGGCCCTTAAACGGCCCTTTTTTTTATCAATTAGTCTTCTAAGTAACTGTCGAAGTCATCATCTCCGATATTTTTACGCAAACGTTTTTGCTCTAAGTAATCTTCAATTTTACGTTTCACTTTTCTTTTTTGATTATCATTTTGCGCCTTTGCACCTGGCTCAAAACTATCATCACTTTCTAAAGAATCATCGAAATCGTCATATGAATACGTCTTACCCACACCTATCTCCAAAAACAGGATTATATACAGTTAGTTCTAAAGTGAATAAATAGCCGCAAATTAAACTATTGCAAAGAAAAATATTTTTATCGTATTGATAAATCAATTAAATCAAAGAGACTTATGTAGTCAAAAAAACTATTTTTTAGTCAAAATAGTTACATTAATAACTTAGCGTAAAAAACAAAAATAACTAACTAATTGATTTAAAACAAAATAAATATTGGCATTCAATTTGTAATAGTCATATCAATGCAACAAAACGAATATCAATACAACAGGATTATTTATCATGAAATCAATTATTTTATTAAGTTCAGTTTTACTCGCGGCACCTGCTATGGCTCACTCAAACAATCATAAGCTCTCTTTTTCTTCTGATACATGTAATGTTGAGCTGCAACAAACACTTCGGATCACACCTCTGACTCTCGAAATAGAGAATACTCAACACCAAATCATGCTTATTGATGAGCAAGGTAATCTCACTTTAGATGGCCAAAACATCGCTATTTCAAATAGCCAACAAAAAATGCTAACCGAATATGCAAGTGGCTTACGATCACATATGCCTCAGGTGGCAGAAATAGCATTAGAAGGTGTCAAAATAGCAGGTGTAGCTATTGATGAAATCAGCCAAGCGTTTGGCCTAAAACATATGGACGGTATGACTAATTTAATGGATGAAGTGAGCGTTAGAATTAACGATGGTTTTTACCAAAATGGTACCTTCGTGATTGACCAAGCACAGTTTGATGCTATTGGGGATAACTTAGGTGAGGAGTTTGACCAAAAAATAGATAAAGCAATGGAAGAAGCCGTGATGAACTCAGTAGGCAGCCTGTTAATTTCCCTTGGTTCAGAATTAATTGGCGCCGGTGGCAATATGGATGAATTTGAAAACCGCATGGAAAAAATGGCTGAACAAATTGAGCAAAAAGTTGAGTTACAAGCAAATGAACTTGAGAAAAAAGCGGATGCATTATGTGGTTCAATTGAGCAATTAGCTCAAGTAGAACATCAATTACAACAAAGTTTACCTGAACTTAAAAATTACGATTTATTTGTTGCGAATCACAAATAAACAAAGCCTTGTCAGTCATCAGCAAGCAGACCAACAGCCGCAATGCGGCTGTTGGTCTTTATAAAATAAATACTAGCGGCGAGTTTTGAGCAGAGCTCCTAATTGCGCGATTGCTTGCTCGATTTCAAGTGTCCAGGTTAAGCCATAACTCATACGTAAACAGCGTTGATATTTGTCACTAGCCGAAAAAATACTCCCAGGAGTAATACTAATATTGTGCTCTAACGCCTCATGAAATAAACGCGTTGCATCATAACCTACTGGTAGTTCAATCCAGATTACACAACCACCTTGCGGATCACTGATGCAAGTCTCGATTGGAAAGTGACGTTGGATCTGATGGATCATCCGCTCTTTATTTGATCGTAAGATCTGGCGCAAGCGCACTAAGTTACGATCGTAGTCCCCACTTGCTAGAAACTCTGATAATGTCCATTGATTGAGTAACGGCGCCGAACAACTCAGAGCACGCTTTAATCTGAGTGCTTGCTTTGCAAAACGACCCGCTATCATCCAACCAATGCGATAACTGGGTGCAGCTGTTTTTGAAAAAGACGAACAGGTAATAACTAGCCCTTTTTGACTATAATATTGAGCTGGTTTTGCTCTTTGCTCAGTAAAATGCAAGTCGCCATAAACATCATCCTCAATTAATACCACCTCATGAGACTCTAATAATACAACTAACGCGGCACGATTGGCTTCGGGCATAAATGACCCAACGGGGTTATTGACCGATGTTGAAAATACGCCCGCCACAATTTTATGTTGCTCAAGGGCTTTGGCTAAATCGTCTAACCAAATCCCCTGCTCACTACAAATTGGAATCTCAAGCGCCTTTAAACCTAAGCTTTCAATTAACTCAATAATGCCAAAATACGTTGGCGACTCGATTGCAATCACATCCCCAGGCTTTGCTACACATTGCAACGCAATCGCTAAAGCCTCTTGCGCACCATTAGTAATAATGAGTTCATCAAAGTTAACGCCAATACCAAAATCTAAATAACGGTAAATCAATTGTTTTTTTAGCGGTGCAAATCCATCCATTGGCCCGTAATTAATTGCTGATTGGCCTGACATACTCATGACTCGGCGCATTGTTCGGCTAAGCGCTTTTACTGTAGGACTTGCAGCGATTGGATTTGCAATACCAAATGGCACAACACCTGGTCGATGAATAGCGTCATATACTTGTTCTATTAACGATTGTTTTTGCACTGCAACAGGCTGATTCAACATTCGGCGCCGTTTTGGTTTAGCAGCCAATAAATCCATCGCTTTTAAAAAATAGCCCGATTTAGATTTCGCTTCTATCAAACCTTGGCGTTCAAGCTCTAAATAGGCTTGTTTTATAGTTGGTACACTCACCGCTAAATTTGCAGCCATGACACGTAATGAGGGTAATTTTTGCCCTGCCTGTAACGTACCTTGCTGTTTCATATCACGAATGAGCTGCGCAACTTGTTGATATAAAAAATCCGTTTGATGACGATCGACAATAATAGACATAGGCTGAATCTGTATAGGTTACATTTTTAAATATCTGTATATGTTAACTATACAGAAAAACTTTAAACTGCCAACCATCCCTTGATTACACAATCGAATTATCATGAAGAATATATTTTTATATCTCAGTACTGTCCTTATTTGGGGCTCAACCTGGCTTGCTATTGAATTTCAATTAGGAGAGGTTGCCGTTGAAATATCTCTTTTATATCGATTCACCTTAGCAGCCTTACTCATGTGGACCTTTTGTCTAATCAAAAAGATGCCAATGAAATATGATGCAAAACAGCATCTCTTTTTTATATTGCTGGCGTTTTTTAACTTTGGCGCTAACTACTTAATTTTATATTGGGCGCAGAATTATTTAACCTCTGCCATGACATCTATCGCTTTTTCAATGCTGTTATTAATGAATATTATTAATACACGGATCTTTTTTGGTAAACCGATCGCAGGTCGCATCTATCTTGGCGCAATAATGGGGGTGGTTGGGATCATCGTCTTATTTTGGCACGATCTAAGCGATCTGAGCTTATCAAATGAAGCGGTTATCGGCTTATTACTCTCGCTTGGCGGTACTTTAGCTGCATCATTTGGCAACATGATCAGTGTACGTAATTCAAACGCAAACATTGGTGTATTACAAGGTAATGCATGGGGCATGCTATACAGTAGCATTTTATTGTTTATTTACAGTTTATTAAGCAAAGCAGAATTTACAATCTCAACCTCAACAAGCTACTGGGCTTCACTGATTTATTTATCCGTATTTGGCACAGTTATCGCTTTTGCTTGTTATTTTGCGTTACTTAAAAATATCGGCCCAGAAAGAGCGAGTTATGTCATTGTCCTTTTCCCGCTTGTGGCTGTGGTACTCAGTACTTATTTTGAAGGGTTCATTTGGGATTCCAACACTATTATTGGCTTTACTTGCGTATTGCTAGGTAATGCAATTGTATTAACACCGACAGCAAAACTTAAAATGCTGTTCAACTTATCCCCAGTCAAAGAAACGTTAAAGGCAGAACCTGAGCTTGTAGTGCCTCGCTCTGCCCAATAACATTAACTGACTCAACCAAAGGGCTACGGCCCTTTTTTCATGGTGCTTTTATTAAAATTGCATTTGGTACTAGTTTAATTATAGTTGGCGTCAACCCAATATATTCGCCATCTGCTTCAATCGGTAAACCTACGCTGAGCACACTCATTTCTTTTATAGCCATTTGTTTAACCACTTTAGGGCTTAATGGCATCGCAAACGTCATTCGAATCAATTGCACCAACTTAGTCAGAAGCGAGCAATCCCTGATCATTACACACTCCAGCTCACCGTCAGCAATATTGGCTTTTGGCGCCACCTTCATTCCACCACCAAAATAACGGCCATTCGCAAATAAAGTCATAAAATGTTGATAATGGTAAGGCTCCCCTCCATGCTTCAGCGCGATTGGCTCAGCCTGATAACAAAATAAGTGTTTTAATGTCAAAACTAAATAAGCCAATTTTGCCCATGAGCCTATTTTTTGCTTCCCTATAGAATGTGCAACCACTTGACCATCAAAACCTATCCCTGCCACATTAATAAAATAACGCTCGCCGACCTTTCCGAGATCCACCTGCAACTGATGAGAAGAAAATATTGCATCTTTAAATTGCGTCATAGTGAACCCCAAGGAGCGAGCAAAATCATTACCCGTCCCACAAGGTAATAATGCAATAGGCTTGAGCTGATGCGCCATACAGTTAACCACCAAATGCAGCGTACCATCTCCACCTAACACCACAACTTGTTGATGAAGATGCAAGTTTTGCTCAAAAAAACGACTGTTCTCACTAAAACTGGTCGACGTATAGTAAAGCTGATAACGAATATTTTTATTAGCGAGTTCATTTACTAACCAAGCCATTAAGCGCCGCTTAAGTGCGTTCTGAAATGGATTGGTGACAATTAAAAAAGAAAAAGGCTGCACGTTGATTAGATTTCTTAACTTAAAAATTGATTGAGCAATATTTTGCAGCATACCCTCAAGTGTAGAAAATCCCAGTTATTTCAACTAAAAAACATCAAGTTATGCACTTTTAAAGCAAAAAACATACTTTTATGCACAAAAATTCAGTAACTATTCAGAATTAAAGCAATCAACATTCGGATTAGTTTTTTTAATCTTTAAACAGTAATTTATCTCATTAGTCAAAAGCAAAAATTGAGTGCAAAATAGCCACCAAGTTAACCAATTAAGACGAGAAAAGTAATGACACCAAATACATTAAACAGCCAAGACCAAAGCATTAAACAAGTAACTAAATCTACTGGCAAACGCGCAAGATTTATATCTAAATTAAATAGTTATGGTAGTAAATTAGGTTTAGCAAACGCGGTAAGATACAAATAGTTAAACTGTAATTCTTTACTTTTCTTGATGATGTTCATCTTTCACACCAATAATAATCAGTAAGCGCAAAGCTTAAAACTCATTATTTAGTCTGATGAACATCTCATTATTTTTTTTAACCCTAATAGCACCAACTTTCTCCTGATAAAAACATTACATACACCCAAAACACATCAGCTTTAAATACCGCTAAAAAACTACATTCAATCTGCCGATCTCTAGAGGTAAATATTGCTAATTAGCTTAACGACATATAACTAAAAATTCTTTAAGTTAAATTTATTAGGCCATTAAGCAATTTTAATCATTTCAACAAGCTGTCTTTAGTACTCCTCTTTATACTTTGTTCGCGTTCCTGTATTACCCCTCAGAGATTACTTTGAAGTGTTTACACGGCTTAATTTTCTTTGAGGGGTATTTTCAGGGGACAGGAACGCACTTAATTTTTTATCAATGCATCGTATTGCAACGGGGAACACACCATGTCTTTGAATAAACTTGTTTTAGCAGCAAGCTTAGGTTTGGGCTTAAGCCTTTTACCTATTACTAGCTTTGCATCTGTGCCTGCACAAACAGCGGTATCACAAAGCGCAATCACTCCAGACCAAGCCTTACAAATGTTAATTGATGGCAACAAGCGTTTTGTTGACGGTAAAATGGTAGAGCGTGATTTAACAAAACAAGTTGCAGCGACTGGTGCAGGTCAATATCCGTATGCAACAATTATTGGTTGCATTGATTCTCGTGTACCACACGAATTAGTATTTGATGCTGGTATTGGTGACATTTTCTCTGCACGTATCGCAGGAAACTTTGTTAATACTGATATTTTAGGAAGCGTTGAATTTGCTACTGCAGTTGCGGGTTCAAAACTAATCGTTGTTTTAGGTCATACCTCATGTGGCGCTGTAAAAGGCGCATGTGACAATGTTGAATTAGGTAACTTAACACATACATTAAGCAATATTGCTCCTGCAATTTATGCAACAACTGATATTCCAGGCGTTCGTAATTCTAAAAACAAAGAGTTTGTACAAGCCGTTGCTGATAAGAACGTTGAATTAACAGTACAAAATATCTTAGATCGCAGCCCAGTGATTGCAGATTTAGTGAAACAAGGTAAAGTTAAAGTGGTCGGCGCAATGCACGATGTTGCTACTGGCCAAGTTACTTTCACTAAATAATACTTGCCCATCAACTCGTTACTGCGCCAAATTGCACTAATGCAGTAACGAGTTTTTTATTTTTGTGCGGAAATGAGCTTGAACCCAACAACCTCTCTTTATCATAGTAGTCGCCTCACCCATAAGCTGTTATTGGCTTTTTTTGTGATCTTCCTATTTACCAGTTTAATAGCTTGGCTATATTTCGACAGTTCAGAACGTTATAGCAAACACGCCAAACAATCTGATCTCACTCACGAAGTACTTACTCATTATTCAGAAATAGCCAAACTCAGCCTTGAGAAGCTCATTGCCATGGGTGAAATTGTGCGCACCGGCCAAGTACAAACGCCACAATTGCGTGAAGAAAATGAACACCAACTGCGCGCAGCACTCTTTAATGTACGCGACAACCTACTTAAAAAGCTCACGGTCAGCAATCAAGTTGATGCAAATCAGGAGCTGGCTGTACTCGATAGCATTAATCAAAAAGTAGAGCAAATCATCACCACTAATAACGAAATAAAATTATTAGTGGCGCAAAATAAACTTCCCGAAGCTAACCAGTTATTTAACTTATTACAAAAACAAGGTGTTGATACCGAGTTTAATCAATTAATTGGTAATGCAGTGAGTCAGGAACAAGCACAAGCACAAGAAATTCGTAACAATGTCAATACGCTATATCACTGGAGTAATCGCGTCCTTGCAGCCGCATTAGGTGCTATGAGCTTATTTACACTCATGACATTTTGGTATTTTTGGCGTCGAATTAATTCAGCCACCAAACAACTACATGCAGCAACCAGTCAATACAGTGATGGGAATTTAGCGCACCGCATTGCGCCACTGAGTGACTTTGAGTTTCAATACCTAGGCACTGCACTGAACGGCATGGCGGCACAATTAGCAGCACAACAAGCCGAACTCAACGAAGCAAAACGCTCTTTAGAAGAAAAAGTAGCACAGCGCACCGAAGCGCTCGAACGTTCAAACCAAAAATTAGCGCAAGTTGACCATCAACGTCGTCAGTTTTTGGCCGATATTAGCCATGAATTACGCACACCGTTGACGATTATTCGCGGCGAATCAGAAGTATTACTTCGCAGCCAATCCGCACAAGCAACCGATTATAAAGAAGTACTACAACGTGTAGTTGACGAAGTTCAGCACACCACCGCGCTAATTGAAGACTTAATGCTGGTTGCCCGCTCAAGCGCAGGTCAATTAAAACTGAGTTATCACCAATTCGATTTAAAAAATTTACTCAGCGAAATGCAGCAAATCTATCAACGTAAAGCCCGAGATCAACAAAAAACAATTATTTTGAACTTACCCCAGCAAGATGCATTTATTGATGCAGATGAGCGCCGTTTACGCCAGGTGATGATGATTTTGCTTGAAAATGCACTCGCCTACTCTCCAAGCCAAACACAGACCGAAATTCAGTTAATTATACGTGAAGAGCTAATTGTTATTAAAGTTGTGGATCAAGGTATGGGGATCCCAGAAAACGAACAACAGCAGGTATTTGAACGTTTTTATCGTGGTAATCGTGGTCAAACACCTGGTTCAGGGTTAGGATTACCTGTAGCAAAAGCGATTATTGATGGCCATGGCGGCCACATTACATTACAGCCCAACGTTTCTGGTTTAGGCTGTACAGCAACCGTATTACTGCCCATTTTAGGTATCGAGACAACATGAGAATATTATTAGTTGAAGATGACGACCGCGTTGCCAGTTTTTTAGAGCGCGGCTTACGAGCCGAAGGTTATTTTATCGTACGCGCTTGTGATGGCAAAGAAGGTTTAGAGCTCGCTCAAGAAGGTGATTTCCAATTAATTTTATTAGATATTATGCTGCCGAGCTTAAATGGCCTTGAAGTATGCCAAGCGTTACGAATTAAAAAGAATTTAGTGCCTATCATCATGCTCACTGCAATGGACGAATCACAAGACATCATCAAAGGCTTACGTTTAGGTGCTGACGATTACGTTACAAAACCATTTGCCTACGATGAGTTACTAGCTCGCATCGAAGCCGTTACACGTCGCACACCAAATGAAATCAAAAATACTAATATTCTTGAATTTGGCCCACTGTGTTTTGATCGCAGCAGTTATATTGTCAGCCTTGATAATGAAGAAATATCTCTGACAGTAAAAGAGATGGCCATTCTTGAATTGCTAATGACCAATACCGGAAAATACCTAAGTCGCGAACGCATTTTAAGTAATGTTTGGGGCATGGAAATGGATCCAATGACCAACGTCGTTGATGTGTACATTGGCAAACTCCGTAAAAAACTCACCATTGAAAGCAAAGGTGAGAGCATGATTGAAACTAAACGTGGAATTGGCTATCGACTCAATTTAGTTGAATAACTAAAAAAGTATCCGCTTTATAAAAACCAGTGTTCATTTCATTTATGACACTGGTTTTTTGTTTTTTAGCACTCACAACCTGCAAAAAATTTACGCCAAAAACAAACAATACAAATTTAATTTCACTATAAAAATGAATAAAAACATCTATTTCTATCAAAACACAAAATAAATTGCTTTTTTTGCACAAAGAATAAGCAAACAAACCGATTTACTATTTACATGGCCATAGAGGATAAGTATTATCTTCACCCACGGAGAGATGGCAGAGTGGTCGATTGCACCGGTCTTGAAAACCGGCATAGGTTTGTAGCCTATCTAGGGTTCAAATCCCTATCTCTCCGCCATATTTTAAAGATTAAACGCCGGAGAGGTGGCCGAGTGGCCGAAGGCGCTCCCCTGCTAAGGGAGTATAGGGTTTGTAGCCCTATCGAGGGTTCGAATCCCTCCTTCTCCGCCATTTAATAAAAAAGCTCAGTTGCACCGCATCTGGGCTTTTTTGTTTTCAAATCCTATACTCCTTACTTTTCAGCTCCTTGTGCTCATTTATTCTTTTCTACTAAATTGATTATTTCCATTTATTGAACTTGAATTAACGGTATTAACTTAATCACCGCTGTTACTAGCATCCTTGACTTAACAGCTTGTTCATTTCCAATCTTTTTACGGAATTACGCTTTTAATATGCTGCAAGAAATCAAAGTAAACGAACTCGTTATTGGCCACTTTGTTATGAAAATAATGCAGCAAGATGCTAATTATCAATTAGCAAAACCCACCCATATCAAAAGCCAGCATGCAATTGATCACCTAAGGGCTAAAGGTGTTATCTCTGTTTTAATTGACCCTGATAAAACCTTACATCAAAGCGTATTACCTGTCCCAATTGCAAATAAGGCACCATCACAAACACAACATAAGCACCTCATTGAAGAAGACGTACGCCGCGCTAAAGCGGTGTTTGATGAATCAAAAACAATTTCAGCAAAAGTATTCAATGATATGCTGAGCGGACGTCAATTAGATTTAAAACCGGTAGTCGAAATAACCAATTCTGTAATTGCTGAAATATTTAAAAACTCCAGCGCCCTAGCTTGTGTTATTAATATTCGAGCTAAAGATCAGTATTTACTCGAGCACTCTGTTTCAGTTTCAGTACTTATTAGTATTTTTGCTCGCTACCTCGAGTTAGACCCACAAGTGACACATCAATTAGCCATTGGTGGTTTTTTACATGATATTGGTAAAATAAAAATACCCGATGCAATTCTCAATAAACCAGGCAAATTAACTGATGAAGAGTTTGAAGTAATGAAAACTCATGTTAATCACTCCATAACAGCCATCGCTGCGACTCCTGATATCCCAGCCATTAGTTTAGAAATTGCAGCACAACATCATGAAAAGCTCGATGGTCAAGGCTACCCATTTCAACTTAGCAAAAATGATATTTCACTTTATGGCCGCATGATTGCTATTTGTGATATTTTCGATGCGCTTACAGCAAACCGCGTCTACAAAGATGGTTTTAGCCATATAAAATCATTCAGCATTTTACGAAACCTTGCCAAAATCAATCACCTTGATGCTGAGTTAGTCGACAAATTTATCAAGTGTATGGGCGTTTATCCCATCGGCTCACTTGTCGAACTTCACTCCCATAAGCTCGCCATGATTCAAGGGCACAATGCCAGTGACCCAACCAAACCAATAGTGAAAACTTTTTATGATGTTACTCAAAAGGGTTACCAACCAGCCATTTCGATTGATTTATCCAGTGATGATGATTACATCATCAAAGGTGTGCGCCCAGATGATTTTGATTTAGATATGAGCCACATTGTGGAGTTTTTATTAAATCAAGGCTGACCGCCTCCCCAACATCATTAACGTTTAACCTAATCTCTTTGCGTCTTGTAGTTGAAAGTGCTTAAATGTTGGCCTTTATTCGATGCTAGATATTTGATGTTATGAAAAAACTGCTATCTTTTGCTGCTATGGCTACTTTTAGTTTACACCTTAATGCCGCAGCACCTTTATTCACACCACAGCAACTAGAGCATGTTGCAACCATCCGCGATAACGCAATGCAAAGTCCGTTAGCGTTTGATATTTTAACCTCTCTCACCACTGAAGTTGGCCCGCGCTTACCTGGCACAGCCAATGACAAACTAGCCGTAAAATGGGCGCAAGATAAATTCGCCAGTTTAGGCTTTGATAAAGTATGGTTAGAGCCCGCAAACTTTCCTGAATGGCGTCGTTATAGTGAGTCGGGCAGCATCTTAACACCAAGCCTACAACCACTTCATTTAACAGCACTTGGCAACAGCATCAGCACCCCAAAAGATGGCATTACAGCTCAAGTTATTAAATTTGAAACACTTGAAGAGCTTATTGCTGCGCCTGATGATATTGCTAAAGATAAAATTGTATATATCAACTATCGAATGAATCGTGATATTGATGGCAATGGCTATGGACCGGCAGTACAAGCACGTAATTCTGGCGCAGTAGAAGCCGCAAAAAAAGGCGCTATTGGCTACATGATGCGCTCTGTCAGTACTAGCCATCATCGTTTTGCTCATACGGGTGGCAGCCACTATAAAGATGGTGTCACTAAAATCCCCACTGTCGCAATTGCCAATCCTGATGCAGACCAAGTTGCTCGTCTAATCGATTTAGGTAAAACGGTGAGTGTTAATATTAATGTCCAAGCAGAAAGCCTAGGTCAAGGTAGTGGCTTTAACGTTATCGGCCAATTTAATGGCACTGATAGCCCTGAGCAATATGTGTTGATTGGGGGTCATTTAGATTCTTGGGATTTAGGCACTGGTGCACTTGATGATGGGGCTGGGGTTGCTTTATCAATGGCTTCGGCAAAATTTGTCAGTGATGTTAAACGCCCAAAACGCAGTGTCCGTGTTGTATTATTTGCAGCAGAAGAACTTGGTTTATGGGGCGCGAAAGACTATGCAGCGGCTCATAAAGCTGACTTAAATAACATAGTTGCTGCTGCTGAATCAGATTTTGGTGCTGATGTTGTATATGCATTTGAATCAAATGTATCAGCTCAATCGTTGCCGATCGTGCGTGAAATTGCCAAGCAACTTGCGCCACTCAATATTGAATATATTGGAAAAAATAAAGCTGGAGGTGGCCCTGACTTAATTCCACTTAAAGGTGCTGGCTCTATTCCTGTATTCGATCTACACCAAGATGGTACTGACTATTTCGATTACCACCACACGGCCGACGATACACTAGATAAAGTAGACCCAGCTAAGCTACAACAAAATGCTGCAGCATATGCTATTTTTGCCTTTATGGCGGCTGACGCCCCTTTTGCGATAACAGGTAAATAGCCTGTTCTTTTAAAACAAAAAACCAGCCTCGGCTGGTTTTTTTGTCGGGTTACAGGCTAAGCAACAGAGTATTTAAACTCACAAACCTCAGGTATAACTTACATCAAGACACTTTGTGTTTCGCCACCGGTAAAACAACCGTTGCCACGGCAGATGCTTGAGTCAGCCAAGCTTTGCTGATAATCAACTTCATCTCGATGAGCTTTACCAAAACTGCGCACTACAAAAGGTTTAATATCCGCAACTGCATGTTTAAAAAATGGCAGTAAATCTTGCGCCTTTAACTGTTCAACAGCAGCCATTAGCTGCTTGTCACTGTCAAAACTAAAAGTACGGCTATTAATTTCAGCCCAATAATGCGCGGTGCGCTCATTCAGATTTTTATCTTTTGTCGCTAAATCTTTTAGCAAACCATCTTTGTAATCAGCAAATTGTGCATCACTTAATGCTGTAAGCTGCGCTTCAAAATCAACAAAAAATTGCTCAACTCGGCGGGTTAACTCAACCGGTCCAACTTTTGAGGATTGAATTAAAAAATACAATCCTGATAATTCTTCAATACTCGTACTTCGCCCTGCGACAATATAACCAAGCTGCTGCTCGGTACGAATTGATTTAAAAAATGGCGCGTTTATTACGCTACCCAACATGGCATAAAGCGCTCGGGTGCGTAACGATTTATCAGGATTTACATAACTCATTATTAGTGCTGAATCATCGTGATCGATATCAAGCTCTCGAATTAAAGCATCACCACTGATATTAACACGCACTTCTTTTGCTGGGCGTGTTAGCGCTGCTGAGTCAGTCATATTCAGTTTATATAAAGTCTGCGCTAAGCGTTCAGATTCAGCGCGCTGAATATTACCGTGCGCTAACACTTCAATTTCAACCTGCTGGTGAAAGGCAACGATATAATCTTCAAGATCTTTAATGCTCACAGCCGTTAATGCCTGCGCTAATTGATCGGGTGCAAAAACTTTATTACGCTGGATTTCACCTAAAACAGATAAACCTTGCGAGTAAGGTCGGTTAAATTTAGCATTACCCCACGCACGGATCAGACGATTTTTATGTAACTCAAACGCAGCAGGATTAATCGTTAAATGACGCACTCGTTGATTAATAGTGAGCAACAAATCGACCTGCTTTTCATCATAACCATTTGCCCCAAAACCCATACCTTGATTTGTTGACCACAAATTATAATTGAGCCCAGCCTGTTTGGCCGGATAACCAAACTCAGTCAAACTGTCTTTTAACAACGCATTATATAAGAAGTTTTTAGCTCGAGAAGCCGCGTCTTGCCCTGCTAATGGCGAATAAATTTGCACATTGATAGACGCTTTTGGTACTAAAAACTCACTATCTTGTTTGTGCCACAGTTTAAACCCAGCACGCTCAAATACCACTTCAGGTAATTGACTATCTTGAATCAGCGCTTTTAAGGTTAAATTAGTGGCTATAAATGGATTAGCTTTTGGTAATGAAAATGCTTTTTTAACATCATCAGCTTGATACAAAGCGAACTGCTGCTCAGATAAAGGGGCAATTGCGTAAGGAGTATTATATTGCGCTTGTACCTTATCTGTTGCCAAACCTTTGGCTACGATCACTTGGCGCATATTTTGTGGTGTTAAATACGCTAGATATTTCTTAACTAACTCAACCGAAAAACGCTCATAGATAAAGTCAGAATTTAAAACATATTGCGGAGCATAATAATGTAATTGCGATGCGATACTTCTGGCAGTATTAGCTGATGAATACTTCTCTTGAAAATCAAAGTTCGTTTTTGCAATCGCACGCAACTCATCAAAATATAAAGGTTTTAAACCTTGCTCGGCAATTAACCGTAAATACGAAAACATGGCCTGAGTCACTGCATCATATTGCGCTAAACCCGCTTCGGTCAGCGTCATTGCAACGGTAAACTGCTCAAAATCATCTGGGCCATAATAATAGCTATTAAGAGATTCTATTAAACCTTGTTGCTTTAAATAACTATATAAACTGCCTACACCTTCGTTGGCTAATAAATCACTAATTAAAGTCAGTGGTTTTTCTTTAAAATACTGCTGCGAAGTGGGTACAGGAAAATATAAGGTGAGCGTACGAGTATCTTTCATTGGCTCAATATTAATTTTAACCCCTAACTGCTCGGGTAAAAAAGGTTGCTCTTGAGCTGGGGTTGATACTGAACCATTACTTGGTACTTGTGAGAACTTAGCTCGTACTGACGCTTCTAAAGTATCTAAATCCTCTTTAGCCACCACACTGAGTGCCATGCGGCTGGCTGAGTAATATTGCTGATATTGTTTTTTTAAATCATCAATCAATAAGCTATCTTTACGGTCTGCAAGAGTCGCCAAATTACCTACAGAAAATTGGCTCGCCGGATGCGCCTGATTTGAAGTTTCTTTTAATACTTCACGAATGCGGCGGGCATCGTCTTTTATTTTCATGGTATATTCTGAATCAACTGCGTTTTTTTCTCGCTCAACATATTGAGGGTCAAAGGTAGGGGAGATAAAAAACTGCGCAAATCGGTCTAACGCTTGATCAAACGAATCTTCGTTTACTTCAAAATAATAATTAGTATGTTCTTGACCCGTTCCCGCATTAGACCAACCGCCATTTTCTTTTAAGAACTCATTATATTCGCCAACTTTTGGGTATTTTTCAGTACCAAGAAATAGCATATGCTCAAGAAAATGGGATAGCCCTTCACGGCCTTTAGGGTCGGCCATATGGCCAATATGTACATCAAGGGAGGCAGCAGCTTTATCTGCTTTTAAATCTGAAACTAAAACGATTTTTAAGCCATTGTCTAATTGCAAATAACGATATTGACGCTCGTCATTTTGACTTTTAATGATTTCTTGTTGAGCGGATGGAACATTTATAGGAAGAGTACTGCAACCAACAAAAGATGTACCTAAGGTTGTAGCGACGATCACAGCGACTAAATTTAGCTTATTCTGTTCCATTCATTCCTCTCTAAGTTGCCAAAAACACGGTTTTGCCAAACAAAGAGTGGAAAATACAAAACAAGCTCAAATGAACGTAGCAAAATTGCAAAAATAGAATGTTTAAAAAAGGTAGGAAATGACAATAAAGCTAAATCTACAACCAATACATTCACGTATTCAAACCTGTGTTGCAATTAAGCCCACTCCGAGCTTCACAACAAACCAGCCGACCATAATAACACATTGGTGATTATTTGTCCCGCACAAGAATTACTCAGTATTAAAACCTAACTAATGCTCTAAATCTTGCAAGCAGGCTTTACACAATTTTAAAAAATCTTGCAGGTTGTTTTTTGCCCAAAGCTGTTGTTTAAATTCACTTTCTGCCGATAAAAAACCTTTAAAGTCACCATAACCATACTGGCTAAATTTATTGATATAATCTTTAAATGCGTCATGAGTGGTTTGGTTTCCTAAAGTTGCCTCTTTAATTACATGATCTCCCGCATCAAATAAAATGGTCGCAAAGCGAAGCATGTGGACCTCAGACACACCGCCTGTTTGCAACCGAGTAAAGCATTCTTTTAACCCAATAAATTCAGCTCGAGCAAAGTCATGCACTTGTTGTGATAATTCACGACCTTCTTTGTTAGCAATTTCAGTACGGCGACGATAAATCATCAATTCTTTGCGGTAGTTTTCACCTCTAAAATATAAATAAGCCATTAAAAAAAGTGCAACAGCTGCAATACCTAATAACGTCATACTCATAATAACCCTAAACTAGTACCCAAAATTTCAGATAACAAAGACCAATCTAAACCCAAGGTTAAGTAGATAATAATAAATAATATTTCTTAAATTAGTTGCTCATGTGGCTTTTGTCATACACAAAATCGAATTAATGAAGCTTTATCAATATCAAAACAACTTACCAAGCCACTCTTTTTCGAATAATGCTAAAACCATAAAATACAACCACAACAAGCAGACCAGCTAAAAATCCAAAGATTCCATTTAATAGTGCGGGCACAACCCACTCTAACCAATTAGTTAAAAAAGGTGATAAAAGTGCAGATACGTGGTTTATCCAATCTGAAACAAGGTGCAAACCATGAGTAAGAATGCCGCCTCCGACCATAAACATCGCTAAAGTACCAACTACCGAAAGGGTTTTCATTAAATAAGGTGCACTATTAACCAAGCTTGTTCCAAATAAAGCAGCCACACTTTTAGGCGGGTTGTGTGCTAATAAATATAACCCGGCATCATCAATTTTTACGATTAAAGCAACAATACCATAGACCCCAATAGTCATAATTAACGCAATAATGCTGAGCACTGTAAATTGTGAAAACAAACTTGCTCCGGCAACAGTCCCTAACGAAATAACAATTATCTCTGCCGATAAAATAAAATCGGTTCGAATAGCTCCTGCAATTTTTTGTTTTTCATATTCAGCAGCATCTTCAGGCATTGATCCATCACCTTTGGAACTTATATCAGGAGTGGCCAAATAACTTTCAACAAGCTTATGCGCGCCTTCGTAGCACAAAAACAGCCCACCTAACATCAACATAGGCACAATGAGCATAGGTAAAAAAGCACTAATTAATAATGCAGCTGGCACCAAAATAACTTTATTAAGCAAAGACCCTTTAGCAACCGCCCACACCACTGGCAACTCTCTATCTGCAGTTACGCCCGATACTTGCTGCGCATTTAATGCTAAATCATCACCGAGTACACCGGCTGTTTTTTTTGCTGCCACTTTACTCATTGCAGCAATATCATCAAGCAAGGTAGCGATATCATCAATCAGGGTAAATAAACTTGCACCTGCCATAAAAATCCTTTTGTATCAGTTGGTTTCACTTCAGGTCTAACATACACAATGCAGTATCGTTGAGCTAGTAAGATTAACTAAATTTTCTTTCCTAGCTAACCTCAATACTGGATCATAAATCTATCTCAGACCGCTATTTTCAACATAAAGAGCACTGAATTAATCTGCTATGGGCACGCTATTTGCGCCCCACACCGCCCACTACCGTTGAAAATTTCAGGCTTGAGAGGAAAAACTTAGATATTTAATTTAGATGTTGATAAATCTCTTTCCAAGAACTGAGGTTATATAATTAAATATTTAGGTTTAAGTGCCGATAAAATTGCCAATGCTCAAACTCTGCTAAAATGAATTTTGAAAACATAATTTAAAATTGAGTTTTTACTCAAAACAGTTTTATTATTGATGCCCAAAATGCAATGTTAACAATAAAATAAAGAAGCTAGCATGTTTAAACTCAAATTGACGATCAGACAAAAAATCACCCTCGGGTTTAGCACTTTAACCGTGCTGCTGATTGCCGCCAGTAGCTTTTTTTACTATTCATTAGGACAAATTGCCCAAGCCAATAATAAAGTTAAAACCATTGCAACCCCAATTCAAGACCAAAGCCGCACCTTACAAATTCAATTACTCAAAATGGTTAAATTGGGTGCACTTGCCTACACCCAAACAACTAAAGCGGCAATTAATCAAAGCCAAAAAAACTTTGCTAATCTGCAAAACGAGTACCAGAAAACAACCGATGAGCTCACCAATAAAGTGGCTGATCAACCACAAATGCGCCAAACCTTGATCGATACCCAAACTAGCTACCACGCATACTTAGCTACAACTGAAAAAATGTTTGATGCAGAACTTAGCGCTATTAGCGCAGAGCAAAACTTTAACGAGCTCGTCAAACAAGTTGAACAATGGCGCAATAGCGCAAGCACAGCCATGCTCGACTTAGAAACCCTTGATGCCAATGGGCAAGACCGTTTATTAGAAGAAGTAATAGGCACCGGAATCCGAATCGATGACCTGTTATTTACCTTAGCAAGCAGCCTTAAAGGCCTTGCGCAAATAAACCAAGTTGAAGCGTTAAATGCCCACCAGGGAGATATGCAGTTTTTACTAGGCAATATTCGTACAAACTTTGAATACTTAATTCAACAAGCCGCTGATTTACCTGCAAATGAGTTGATTGATGGCTTTAATTCTAGTTTGAATCAACTGCATTCAGCCCTTGATACACCTGGTACATTGTACCAACTTCAATTAGCTAAATTAGAGCAAAAAAATCTAGCGCAACAGGCTTACTTCAACGCAGAAGAACACTTTAATAAAAATTACCTTGGCTTAGATAAGCTAAATGAACAGGCCAATGTAAGGTTCGATAACTTACAATTGGCTGCTCAAAACTCAATTACCCGCGGCGAAACTTTGGCCATAGTTATAGCTTTGGTTTGTATTGTTCTGGCCAGCTTTATTGCTTATTTTACCGCCAAAGCCATGCTGGGCCCGCTTACTTTAGTAAATCGTGCCTTAGCGAATATTGCCGCAGGAGATTTATCTCAGCGCTTTAAACAACGTAGTAATGATGAGTTTGGCAATTTAATTGCGAATATTAATAAACTCTCCGATGACCTTACTCAACTATTACAAGTCATTGAAAAAAATGCACTCACATTGAACCAGTCTGCTCAAGAGTCTCGCGACCAGAGTTTGGAGATTTCACAGGCAGCAAAATCTCAAATCACCAGAATCGAAAGTGCAAAAATGTTGGCAGAAAAAATTTACCACAGCTCAGAAACTGTTTATAACGAAGCAAATATCAGCGCTGAGCATGTCTCTGCAGCTTCAAAATCAAGCCATGAAGTACGCAATATTGCCAATGGTAATCTGGAGCGCATTAACTCATTATCTGAACGCCTGAATACCGCGGTTAGTACCATGATTCGCTTAACCAAACACAGCTCTGATATCGGTAGTATTTTAGAGACAATTGGCAGTATTGCTGAACAAACAAATTTACTGGCACTCAATGCTGCAATCGAAGCAGCTCGAGCTGGTGAAAATGGTCGAGGATTTGCAGTTGTAGCCGATGAAGTGCGCTCACTAGCAGCGCGCACTCAGGCAAGTACCGCAGAAATTCACGTCATGATTTCAAACCTTCAACAAGAAACTCAAGCGGCAGAAGCCGCTATCGATCAAGGTCAGCAAGCAGCTAATTTATGTGTAGGTCAAAGTAATGAACTTAATGATGCAATTGTTCAAATAGAGTCGGCACTTAGCACCATAGATCAAATGAGTAAAAGCATCACAGCAGCATCGAAGCAGCAAGTAGACTTTAGCGCAGAAATAAGCGATACCATGCAAATGACCGAGCAAGCAGCGCAAAGTAATGCCGAACAAGCCCTATCAATGACACAAAGCAGCAGTGAAGTTAGCGAACTAGCTGACTCGCTATCATCATCGGTGAAACGTTTTAAATTGTAACTCAAACTCAGTTCTTGATTAGAGGCTTACTAACACATTGAATTAAGAGTAAATATGTTATCTTTCCTCTCTAGCTAGGGGATTTTAATGGCACAAGGCGGATATTGCGCGTCAATAGCAAGCCTATAACAAGCTAAACCCACGCACTTTACGTTGAAAATAGCTGCCTGAGATAGATTTACTATCCAGTCTTGAGGTTAATTTAACCTTGCACCTGATTACGCCCTTGCTCCTTAGCTAGATAAAGTTTGCTATCAGCAGCCATAATAGCGTTGTTTAGCTGTTCTGCTGAGGACGCCTCTGCCACACCAAAACTAACTGTTAGGTCAATGTAGACTTGTTGTAGATTATCGAACTGGTTAAAAGGGGTATTTTGACACTCAATGCGAATTTTTTCGGCAACACTGATACCATCTACCAACATCGTTTGCGGTAATAAAATCAAAAACTCTTCACCACCTATTCGAGCGACGACATCGAACCCACGCAAGCTTGATTTTAGTAAACTAGCAACATGCTTAAGCACATGATCACCCGTATCATGCCCGTAGGTATCATTTACCCGTTTAAAAAAATCGATATCAGCCATTACCACAACCATAGGAAAATAATGCTTAGGCTCGCGATCTGCACCAATAAAAAACACCGAATCTAAAAAGCGCCTATTTGGTAGTTGCGTTAAAGGGTCAGTATTGGCTTGTTTTTGACGCTGATAATTAATACTCGATAATTCTTGGTGGCTGTGAAAACGAAAATATTCAGCGACAAAAGATAAAAAAATAGTCACTAAATAAGAAGCGATGAAACGCGATTTTTCAGCAGGCTGATACTCAGCCAAAATCCAATCTGGTTGATAGAGTAAGAACAAAATAGCTGAAAATATTAATAGGTTGGCCACCAGCCCTTTACGGTAATCAAATAAAATAAAATACACCAATGGAAACGGATATAGCCAATATAATGCGGTATTTTGATGACCTCCGGTAAAGACCAAACCAAGAATTAAGCCCACGACACCCAAACCTGTGATATAGCACGATACGCCAAAGTAAGGGTGGAAATGTGAAATTACCGCATTACTCAGCACCACAAGAGAGCTAGCTAATAAAATACAGGTTAATAAAGAATCTTGGCTGGCGATGTGCTGCAGATAAAACAAAAATAAAATGCCACCACCAATGTAGCTTGAAAAATATAAAACTAACTTTTGTCTTTTTATCTCAATATCTTGCGATGATTGCAGATCTATAAAATTTGACCACCAATCCGATTTCATTCGGTACTACTCTCAACAATCAGTATAAAGCTCGATGCAATAATAATTACACAGATAAAAAAGAAAAATCTTAACTCAAAACTGCAGCTGCAACACGCAATATTTAACGAAATTTATACATAAGATATTCAAAATAAATACATCGTAAAAACAATAAATTGTCCTTATTAAGTGTATTAACGACTGATTTGAGGTGAAATAAATCCTCTCTGCTATGCTAAATTATTAAAATAACAATAGTTAAATATTTATGTACGATAATTTTAGCCAATTCGATTATTGGATCCGTCATCAATTTGTTGACATCAACACCGCATTAGAAGAGATATATTGGCAGCAAGAAGACAAAACCCTGATAAGTAACGCTGCAAAACCACTCTTAGAACAACTTGAACACCAAGGTAAACACTTTATTACTCAACTACTTGCTGAAGGTAATACCGATCAAGGTTTTGAGCATGCGTTTGATTTACTAGGAAATGTTGGATTATATATGGCTGCTTGTAGGCGCCATGAAATCACCGAGCCAAGCAGAGAAACCCACTCCCCTTTACAGCAAGCTTCAGCACTTGCGATGCATATTGGCGCTTCAATTGGTGTCATTCCCCGTTTTAGTACTGCGCACCTCACAACCCACAATAAAGCTGTAGACGGTGTGTATAAGCGCTTTACCACACTTATTGATGAAAAAGTTTTTGTCGATTTTAATACCAAGGGCATCTTAGCTTATAAACAAGCAGCTGATTCATTATTACGGATTAAACCTTTAGGCTTGTCACACCCTGCGACAGCCGAGCTATTAAAAGCCGCGGTTTTCGCCTTGCAGAATGTCCACCGTCATAACGAACAATTATTTAATACTTTAGATACTGAGCGATTTTTTTATTGTGTAAGACCCTATTACAAGCCTCATAGAGTTGGCAGTTTAGTCTATCGAGGAGCAAATGCCGGTGACTTTGCTGGCATTAATGTCATCGACTTACTTACGGGTTTATGCGCGGGCAATGACCCGAGTTACTCACAAATGTTAGTCGATAAATTTTTATACATGATGCCTGAAGATCAAACCATCTTGCGAGATTGTATGCGCCAGCCCAATATGCTTGATCAATTTATGGCATTTGCTGGTGAACAACATCAACCTTGGTATCAAGAACACCTGAAATTATTTTTAGAACTGTGTCAATGGCATGGCCTGACCGCAATTCAACATCACAATCAGTTAGTTGAAAAATACATTTGCCAACCCGCCACCCAATTAAATCAATCGCAAATGGCCACGCTAACAGCAAGCGGCCCCCCTTTAGAGGTATTACTTAACAGCTTGTCTAAGTTACGAGACCGCCGCGCCGCCGCAAAACGAGATGATATTGCGACACGCTTTAACGATTTAGAAACATTAAAAGCGACATTAAGGTAATGTAATGAGCTACAAAAAAGAGTTTATATTGGCCGACGGAATTTATTTATTAAGCCACTCAGTTGGGCGGCCTTTGCTTAATTGCCATGATGTATTACAGCAAACTTTTTTAGATCCCTGGCAACAATCTAACCGAGAGCCTTGGCCTGATTGGCTGGCAGTGATCAGTGAGTTTCAAACTGCACTAGCACATCTTTTTCATGCTCAAGCGGAAGACTTTTGCCCGCAAGCTAACTTATCAAGTGCACTCACTAAAATTCTTGGCTCACTAGCGCAATTACAACAAGCAAATACCACAGTGCTATTAAGTGAAGATGACTTTCCAAGCATGGCCTTTGCCTTTCAACATGCCCTGCATCAGCAGGCTAATATTCGTTTTATGCCAAAACAAACTGACTTAACTCAATTTGATAACTGGCTGCCTTATTTAACCGACGACCTTGATGCTGTGTTTATTTGCCACGCTTACTCCAATACCGGCCAAGTTGCACCAATTAATGAAATCGTAGCAAAAACAAAAGCGATGGGCATTATCAGCATCATAGATTGCGCCCAATCAGCAGGAGTTGTGCCGCTAGATATTAGTCATACTGATGCCGACTTTGTTATTGGTTCAAGTGTAAAATGGCTTTGTGGTGGGCCTGGTGCTGCTTTTTTATGGGTAAATCCTAAGCGTGAAGCGCAATGCCAACCCAAAGATGTCGGCTGGTTTTCACATCAAGATCCATTTGAGTTTAATAGCCATCATTTTAGCTACCATTCAAGTGCGCTTAAATTCTGGGGGGGGACTCCTTCTATTTTACCTTACGCCATTGCAGCTAATAGCATTGGTTATTTTGCTAAACTGAGTCCAAAAAAAATCCAAAGCCATAACCAAGCGTTACTCTTACCTCTGATTAATGCATTTACACAATATTGTGTTTCACCAACTGAGCTTTTGCTTGCCAGTGGCACCTGTATCTTAAATTTTGCCAATAAGCAGGAAAATATTTTAACTGCGCTGCGTAAAAATAATATTAGCGTGGATGTACGAAAATACGGCATCCGTATTTCACCCCATATTTATAATGATGAAACACAAATAGACCAACTAATTGGGATTATAAAACAGAACTTATAATTAACCTCAACACTGGTTAATAAAGAGAAAACTACTGCGATTGTAGACTTTTGATTATTTCTTGGGCTGGCTTTTCACCATACCATTTTACAATAATTTCATAATAAACTGCCGACTGAAATAATTGACGATATGCTTTTTGATAGGCTTCAATAATTTCAGTATCTGTATCTTTGGTGAAGGCCAAATAAATATCATTAGCTTTAATTTCAAGTGCAGGTTCAAGCTCATTTGGATCTAAAAAAGCGAGTTCGGCTAACCGCTGCACACCGAGGTTAGTCGTTAAAATCACATCATTATGATTGGCGTATAATTTTCTCATTCTCGCGACATTATCTTCAGACAAGTCTAAGTTATTAAAACCTAAACTGAGCAAGTAATTAGCTTTAGCATCATTTCGTGTCGCGGCAATAGAATGAATTTGCTTTGCATCTTCTAAGCTATTAATTTTTAATGCTGAACTATAATGCTTGTACAAAACCCATTTCACTCGCAATAATGGTCCAATCCAATGAAATTGCTGCTCTCGCTCACTTGTTCGCGAAGTTGAAAACAACGCTGTATTGGGTGTTTTAAGTACGGTATTAAACGCACGAGTCCAAGGCATTACCTTAGTTTTAACCCGATAGCCAGCCAAGCGATTAAGCTCTTCTATCATTTCCACGCTTGAACCAACTAAAATGCCAGACTCATCAAGGTAATTACCTGGAGGAGATATTTCAGTATAAAAATTTAAGCTAGGTTTTTGTGCAAAGGTAACGCAGGAGAAGCATAGTGATAAAACGATTGTGTAAAATCGGGTCATAGCGCCTCCATTATTGTTATTTTTGAAATGTACTAATAATGTAGCATAAATTTTATTCACTTAGGCACAGCTAGTGAGCAAAACTAGGATAAATATTTGCAGCAAGTTTTAATAAGAACTCGTTGCCGTACAGCCAACGGGCAACCATGTAACAACTTGCTGATGGTAATAGCTTAACCATAATTGTGCCGCCTGAGCTTCTGAATACTGCTCAACCTCTTTGAGCGCCGACGCTTTTGCTATCATCTCGTGACTAAATTGAATATTTTTTAATAACTGGTATGCGCAAGGTGAAGTTTGCTCTAAGCCCGGCCAAGCAATTTTTTTTATTTGGCTTACTTCTGGGCTACCACAATCATGAGTCATATTATTATTAATACCCCAATTAGGATTCAGTTCACACTCAGGTTCATATTGAGGAAATTTGATAAACTGGCCTTTGACATAAAGATCTGTCCAATTTGGTGTCCAATTAAGCAGTACGATTGGCTTTTTATTCTCTACGGCATAATTGAGTTTTTGCCATAATGGCATCGCACTTGATAAGCGTTTAATACGAAAATCTAAATTTAAGGCGCGAATTAACTCCGCATGACGAGCATTCCAGGGCCCGGTAAAAAACAGCCCTTGTTTAGGATTATTTTCACTTGCGAACAATGAAGCACATTGATTTAAAGCCTGCCAATCAGGCAGCTGAGGGCATAATTCCAGAACATATTCTGGCACCCACCACTCTTCACGACCAATCGCATCATGATTACCAAGGTCTTCAAACCACCTTTTTGCCAACCCTTTTACCAAAACATCAGTTACTGAGCTTTGCCATACCTCAACTTGAATATGAACAATGCCTTGGCGCAGAGCGCCCCATTGGTCTTCAACTGAAATATCTTGATATTCAACAGGGTAACCCAATTGTTTTATCAAAGTACCTACCGCCTGTGATAATACTCGCTGGCTTGCCCATTCATTTACTGCAATCACCACAACAGGTTTTTGCGCTTGTATTATTTGACCAGCCACACTCTGTTGACTAAAGAAAATAAATGCATAAAAAAGCAAAGCAGATAAAACGCTATAAACTCGCTTCATAAAACCACTCAATAATATCAATCAAATCAGTATAGCTGCTATTATCATTTTTGATTCGCACACTGCGGGCCGCTTGTTTTATACAATTAGCAAGGGAGAATAATAACAACCCGAGTCCCAACTCCTGTGGTATTTGGTTTTAAATACAAATGCCCACCTTGATTACGGATCAACTCGCGACTAATCACCAAGCCAATTCCTGCACCTTGCTGCTTGGTGGTGTAAAACGGCACAAACAAATTATCTGGATTATTAATCCCCACCCCCTGATCAATTATTTCAATAACAATATCTGCACCTTGTTGTTGCCAAATAAGTGTTGGTGGCGTGGCACCTGCAGCTTCAAAAGCATTTTTAATTAAGTTAATCAGTGCCTGCTCTAACTGACCTAAATCAACTGAGAAAGTAAAGCTATCTTGATTTGGCAACTCAAGTTCAGGAAAAATAGCCTGTAAACGCTGATTAATTTGCTCACTACTGACGATTTGTTTTTGTGCTGCTGCCACTTGCGAAAACGCACTATAACTGGCGACAAAATCAAGTAAGTGTTGAGCGCGCTTTTCAATCACTTGCAACATATCAGAAGCCAAATCACCTTTTTGACCCAACTGCCCTTGCTTTTTCATGTGTAATAACGACTGGCTCATCGAATAAATCGGGGTTAATGAGTTTCGAACTTCGTGATTGATAACGCGAATTAACCTTTGCCAAACTTGCTGCTCATTAGCGCGTAATTGATTTTCTATTGAAAAGAAGGCTAACAATTCGTAACAATGCCCAGAGCGCCAAAATTGATGACTCGATATTTGAAACCGCTCTTTAAAATCAGCATGTTCACTTTGTTGCCAATCAAGACCTGCACGCTCAAGCCCTATTTCTTGGGCGTGAAGGCCCTCAACTCGCTTTAACTGTAATAGGATTAATAAAGCATCATTACCTGAATACACATGTCCATGGGGGTCGAGTATCACAATGGGTAAATCAAGCATGGCTACAAACTCAAAGACAAATCCTTCGGTTTGACTATATTCTCGCTTTTTATTAGCGATTTTATTGCTTAATTTTGTAAAGTCATTTTTTAAGTCAGCAACTCGCCCACTTGAATATTGCGCCAAATGCCAGCTATTGCTTTCTTCACTTGCTAATGCATCGAGCTGTAAACCAAAACGCTCAAGTACATCGCACATCAAAACATAGCTTTTGCTAAGCGCCCAGGCTGTGAGCACAAGAATTGGCAATAACAAGGTGACACTGGTAAACCAATCAAATTGCCACATATAAGCCAGCAACATTGCCATTATACTGACAATAAAAAAGATCACCCCAAACAGCTGTTTTAAGCGTTTTTCTAACGAACTGTCGGTGCGCATTTAATTATCCAAATCTTTTAAATCGAGCTGATGCTTTTCAATTCGCCGATAAATAGCTGACTTACTTAACCCTAAAAAATCACCGGCAGCTATCACATTGCCATCAAATTCAGCAATTGCCTTTAAAATCATTTGTTTTTCTAGCTCTTCCAGCGGTACTAAAGGAAAGGCTGCCGAAGAGGCGGTACTCGTAGGCGTTAGCGATAAATCGCTTGCCATAATCTCGTTGTTATCGCTCATGATCACCGCCCGTTCAATACAATGACTAAGTTCGCGCACATTACCCGGCCACTCATATTGCGTTAAGCGCATCTGCGCTTGAGCAGAAAAGACTAAACCCTTGCGCTGATATTTTTGACTATGGATCGCCAATAAATGCGTACTTAAGGCGATAATATCTTCGGGCCGCTCACGCAACGGGGGAATATGTAATTCAATAGTATTAATGCGAAAAAACAAATCGCGACGAAACTCACCTTGTTCGATACTGCTCGCTATTTCAGCATTGGTTGCAGCAATAATTCTCACATTAGCTTGTTGTGTTTGGCTTGAACCGAGCACCTCAAATTCTTGACTTTCAAGCACGCGTAACATTTTACTTTGTAGCTCAAGAGGTAAAGTGGCAATCTCATCTAAAAATAGCGTGCCGCCATTAGCAATTTCAAAGCGACCGAGTCGGTCTTCTTTGGCATCGGTAAAGGCGCCTTTTTTATGACCAAATAACTCACTTTCAAATAACGAAGGCGCTATAGCGCCAATATTAACACTGACAAAACGCTGATTTTTACGCGCTGAATGCTGATGAATAAAGTGCGCGAGTAAGCTTTTCCCGGTGCCATTTTCTCCGGTAATTAAAATACTGGCATCGGTTTGTGCTGCGCGCTTTGCTTGAGCCAATAAACGCATCATTTGGGGAGATTGTGCAATATACTCATCGGAATTTTCAGGCTGCATCGCTTTCAAACAGGCGTTATCATGGCTGATTTGTTGCTGTTTAAGTTGCTGCTGCACAATAGAAATAAGCCGAATGTTATTCCAAGGCTTTTCAACAAAATCAACCGCACCCAACTGCATAGCTTTCACTGCCACATCCACACTGGCCCACGCTGTCATCACCACAACAGGAATGGTCAGTTGCTGTGTTTTTAATTGCTGTAAAAATCGCAGCCCTTCTTCACCAGACGTGGTATCAAGCTTAAAATTCATATCCAATAGAATTAAGTTTACTGAAGTCTGTTTAAGCAGTGCTAACGCCTCATCTGGACCTTGCGCCTCAATACAGTGACAACCTATTTGATTGAGCGCAACCACGGCAGCCATTCGTACATCGGCCTGATCATCAATAATTAAAATTGTGTTCATGTTGCTTCTTTTTATAAATCACAAAGCAAAAGAGCGAACTCTTTTGCTTTGTTAGTGAACAATATAACGTCCTCATTTTGAGGAATTGATGGTACTTATTCGTTACGCAATGCTGCCATCGGTTTCGTTTTTAGCAAAATATACAAGGGCCTAAAACAAGCAATTATCGCAACCAGCGCTGTAAATAGTAACGCGACTATTTGTAAAATGGCATCAAACAGCAACCAATCGGTAAATAATGTAGGTAAAAGCGCTGAACTCAGTAAAGTAATGCTTACAGCCAAGCAAAAACCTATACTAACGGGCAGTAAGGCTTCTTTATTAATAAGCTTAAATAAGCGCGCTTTTTTTGCCCCAAGCGCCATTCGAATACCAAATTCATAACGACGCAGTCCCAAGTTATAACTCAATACCCCAAAAATCCCGATGGCAGCAAGTAACAAAGTAAACAGCGCTAATGCGCTACATAACACCACAGTTAAGCGACTCATGTATAACAAGCCATCGTATTCTTGCTGTAAATCGCTAAATTGCCAAAGCGTTAAATGACTATTAACCGTTGATAAATTCGTTAATACCGTTTCACCATCGAGTTTAAAGCCGGGTTCAACTTCAATCACAAAGGTCGCACTGTATGGGCGAGCCGGCCACCAAATATGCCGACCTTGGTCTTTAGTAAAATATTTTGGATGGTTAAAATCTTCCGTTATACCCACAATTTCATACGGCTTATCATCAAACCCTAAATAGGTTTTACCCAATAGCTCGCTAATATCCGCATCTGGCTGCAACCATTTTGCAACACTGACTGATACCATTAATTCGTCGACTTCGCCGCGCAGTGCTTGCTGGCTAAAGGTGCGACCCGCAATAATTTCAGTGCCCACCAGCGCAAAATAATCACTCCCAACCCATTGGCTTGGAAAGAAAATAGTGCTTTTGCCTTCAAGGTCAGTAATGGTATTGGCATTTTGCCTTGCTGTTATCGGGCTTTGCCCCATCGCCACTTGCTTAATGCCTTTGCTATTTTGCAGTACGCTTTGGTATTGTAAGTTTTTCTCAAATCGTTCAGGTAGCGTTGCTTCATCACCTTCTTGAAACAACTGCACAAAGTAAAGATTTTCTGTATTACTGCCGAGATGTCGACTCATGGTATCAAGTGATTTACTCACCACCATAATCGAAAAGCTCACTAATAGCGTGGCAACAAAAACTTGCGCACCAATTAATACACGCACTGTACGCCCAGAAACCTGGGACACACTCCCCTTGCCGCTGCTTTGTAGCTGACCACTTAAGGCTTGATAATTAACTAGTTTTGCCGTAATTCCGGCAAAAAGATATGCTAAAACAATACAAATCAGCATTGCCACCAGCACCAAGTTAAAATCAAGACTTAAACTATTAACGAGCGGTAATCGCCCTTGTGCCAACATTTTAAATAGCTTTATTCCCCATGCTGAAGCAAACAAAGCAACACTGAATGACATTGCCATCAACAATAGTGCTTGCAATAAAATAGCATTAAACAAGGTACTTCTTTTTGCACCCAGCACGGCCTGCAACGCAAGTGTTTTATGTTGCGCTAAAGCGCGCGAGAAAAACAAGGTACTGACATTAAGTACTGCTATTAACAACAAGCCCAACGCGCCAGCCAGCATCATCAAACTGAGCTGATCGTTATTTCCAAGTTCAACATCGCGATAACCTGTTACCATTGGGTTCACATCAGAAATCCCACCATTATTAAGCCATTGCGCTTTAATGCTATCGATTTGAACTTTTAAATCTTGCTCTGCTTGTATTTGTGTTACACCCGCTTTTAAGACGCCTATTAGCTTCAAATTCTTAAATGTATTTGTCCAAGGGCTTTGCCACTCTTTGTTATGAAAATAACGGCGGTCCGAACTTGTTGGTAACCATACATCCACTAAACCCGTTTTAATCATAAAAGGCGGGCTAAAATCTTCAGAAACTACTCCGCTAATGGTATAGCTTATGCTTCCTAATGTTTGCAGTGATTTACCAACAACCTCTGGGTCACTTTTTAAATGCTTACGCCAAAACTGTTCAGAAATAACAACACTATCGTTTATTTCTTCTAGAGTTTCACCGCCACTAAATGCTTGCCCTAGAATAAACGGTGTATTGAGTACCTTAAAATAGTCACCACTCACATACAAAATATTTTCTTTTGGCTCACCGGCAATGTTTTTAAACACCATTTCATCGGCGTTAATCATCACCACATGATCAAAGCTTAAATTATGTTTAAACCAATGCACGATTGATTGATAACTCTGAAAGCCTGGCGCATCGTTGTCTTGAAAAGTAGTGCGCTGTTCAACGACGACCATACGGCTTTCGTCAAACACATCAAGCGGCTTCAAAAAATAACTATTAACCAAACTCAATACCACAAAAAGCGTGGCTAATGTCAACGCTAAAGTGGCAACAACAGCACTGACAAAACCAGGTGCACTTTTTAATGATGCCCACGCTAAGCGAAGTTGACTGCGGGTTTTTATAAAACTTGCCATATCACACCACCTCAGCAACTGACGCTGTATCGCGCGCTTTTGAATACGCTATGATTTCACCATCGAGCAACTTAAGCTGCGTTTTTGCGCGTCCTGCATAACGCAAATCATGTGTCACCATGCAAATAGTGGTGCCTTTTTGATTCAGTGCATCAAGTAAATCCATCACTGCATCGCCATTTTTTGAATCAAGGTTACCGGTTGGTTCATCAACCAACAAAATGCTTGGATTACCCGCAAGTGCACGCGCTATAGCAATACGCTGCTGCTGCCCACCAGACAGCTGATTGGGTTTATGCTGTGCTCTGTGACCCATTTCAACCTCTGCCAATGCCTTTTTTACCGCATTATCAATCGCAGATTGACTCATAGCCGGTTCGCGATAAGTCAGCGGTAGTGCGACGTTATCAAATACCGAAAGCTCATCAATCAAATTAAACGATTGAAAAATAAATCCAATATGTAAATTTCGCAGCTCTGCTTGTTTATCCATATCAAGGCTTGAGGTATCAATACCTTTAATAAAATATTGACCACTGCTTGGACTATCAAGCAAACCTAATAACGATAACAAAGTCGACTTTCCACCCCCTGATGGGCCACTGATACAAATGTAATCGCCCTGATGTACTTCAAGGTCAATGTTTTTAAGGGCATAGGTTTCAACATTTTGGCTGCGGTAAACCTTGGCGATTTTTTTTAATGAAATAAGCGTGTTTGAATTCATAAAGTATCCTGTTCAATTTTAATTGTTGCCAAATGCTGCCATTTTGATAAGTCAGAAATGATCAGCTGTTCGCCCACCGCGGCGCCCTGCAAAAGTTGAATTTTGTTATCACTGAGTGTACCAAATTCAATCGGTTGCGGATGTGCTAAATGGGTGTTGGTATTGAGTTTAAAAAGTGTATTTTTTGAATAAGCTTTAACGCCTTGCGGCAGGCTGATAACTAAGGCGTTAGGAATGACTTGGCTAATAACATAACCTTCTATGCTTAAATCAGGCCGAGCATTGGCTGGCAGCGCACCTTGTAGCGCCAATTCAATCATCACCCGCCCTTCGGTTACGATAGGGTCGATACGCGTCACAGTGGCATCCACTTCAGCACTAAAGGTATTCACTTTTGCCGCCATGTTTAATGCGATTTTTTCGGCATCTGCTTGCTGAATGAGTAACTCAGCTTTAAGCGATGCATCGGAACCTACAACGCCAAGGCGCGTTCCTGGGCTTAAGTTTTGTCCCAGTTCAACATTGAGCTCTTGTAGCATGCCATCAATACCAGCCCTAACTTGCAACTCATTAAACGCCTGCTGTTGCACATTAAAATTCAATTCAAATTGATGTAATAATTCCTGCTGGACTTTACTGCGCTCAAGTTGCATTGCTTGTAATTGCACTAAACGTTGCTGCTCAATTGCCACGCGTTGTTTGAGTTGTTTTACTGTCAGCAAACTGCGTTTGTAATCAAGGCTTGAAACAATACCTTGGTCTATTAGCTGGCTTTCTGCCTCAGCGCGCAATTGCGCATTTTCAAGTTCACTTTGCAATAGCGTTAGCCCCGCTTCACGCTCTAGAACTTGGCTTTTTTGATTAATTTTTTGCTCGTTAACCTGCGCTTTTTGCCTTGCAAGTTCCAACCGCGCGACCGACAAACGCTGCGTTTGTGCCGGATTAGTTAAACTTAAGATCACCGTATCTTTTTGCACCCGAGTGCCAGGGTAAACATGGATTGCTTCCACCGTCGCCACATCTGCATTGGTTAAATAACGTTGATATTTTGCTTTTAAGCGACCAAACCCTCTTACTTTGACGGTAAAGTCACCACTTATTACCTCAGCAATTTGTAATTGCGATGCTGCCATACTAACTGGGCTAAGCCATTTTTTAAGGCCAAACAACAAGAGCATAATAACTACAGCGGCTAAACCCCAACCAATTTTACGGCGATAGCCATTTTGGCCGTTGCTCTTAAGCGTTGTTTCAATATCCATAAATTAAGACTGCGTTTGTTATTTATTAATAAGCTCAATACGCCAATATCGTGCCAAAAAATAACGCATTGAAAATTAAGATTATTTCATTTTTCATACCATAATTTATTCCCAGCAAAGGGAAAACAAAAATACAAATGGGAAAAGGGAGATGCTTTAATAGCCGTGGTAACAGCCTTGGTTAAATTTACTGCGTAGTAAAATCAATAACTCTGATATAATGAGGGTTGAATTTTTCCCCATGCTTATCAAAACAGGATACCACCTTGAGCCAATCAGCATTTTCATCACTCAAGTTACAACCTGCGTTACTTGAGAACTTAACGTCACTTGAATATACCTCGATGACGCCAATTCAAGCGCAAAGCTTACCGCACATTCTTTCAGGTAAAGATGTGATTGCCCAAGCTAAAACAGGCTCAGGTAAAACAGCGGCATTTGCCCTTGGTTTACTAGAAAACCTAGATGTACGTAAATATCGAGTTCAAGCACTTGTGCTGTGCCCGACCCGTGAACTTGCTGATCAAGTCGCTCAAGAAATTCGTAAACTCGCTCGTGGCATTCCAAACGTAAAGGTTTTAGCTTTATGTGGCGGTGTACCTATGGGCCCACAAATTGGTTCGCTCGAACACGGTGCGCACATTATTGTTGGTACACCCGGTCGTATTGAAGATCATTTAAGCCGTCGCACATTAGATTTAAGCCACGTTAATACATTAGTACTTGATGAAGCAGACCGCATGCTCGACATGGGTTTTTCTGCAGCACTTGATGCCATCATTGACCAAACGCCACGCGATCGCCAAACCTTGTTTTTTAGTGCCACGTTTCCTGAAAAAATTCAGCAAATTGCTAGTCGCACTATGCGAGATCCCGTTAAAGTTGAAGTGGAATCCAGCCATAACAACGTTAATATTCGCCAATACTTTTATAAAGTTGAGCAGAACAAACAACGCACTACCGCACTGCGTCTATTGCTGCTCAAACACGAGCCAAATAGTTGCGTAGTTTTTTGTAATACTCGAGTTGAAACGCAAGCAGTTGCCGATGAATTAGCGGTAAGTGGTTTTAGCGTTTTAGCGCTGCACGGTGAACTTGAGCAACGTGAGCGTGACCAAACCTTAGTCCGTTTTGCCAATAAGAGTATTTCGATTTTAGTGGCAACAGATGTAGCCGCCCGCGGACTCGATATCAACGAACTAGATATGGTTATTAACTACCACATTACCCAAGACCCTGAGGTGCATGTACACCGTATTGGTCGTACAGGCCGAGCTGGCAGTAAAGGTACCGCACATTCGTTATTCACTGATAATGAAAGCTATCGCGTTGCGGCAGTTTCAGAATACTTTGATAAACAATTTGAGCTTTCAGCACTACCGCCATTCACTTTATTAGACAAAGTGCCAGAGAAACCATTAATGGTGACGTTGCAAATTGATGGCGGCAAGAAGCAAAAAGTTCGTCCTGGTGATATTTTAGGTGCTCTAACAAGTAAAGACGGCATTGCGGGTAAACAAGTAGGCAAAATTACCGTACTTGAAAACTTCGCCTATGTTGCTGTTGCCAGAGATGCAGCTAAACCAGCGCTTCGTAAATTAGGTGAAGATAAAATTAAAGGTCGTTTATTCAGAGCGCGCCGTATCTAAGCTTTTTAGGTCCACAGCCTTGGTTGTGGACCTTATCCTGCACCATTTTCAAGCTTTAACCCCACCATCTTGTTGTTCATACTGACAAAGTTTGCCGCTTAACGTTATTTCACTTATGCTATTGTAATTAATTGCGCTTGATCACAAAGCAGCAACACATACCCCAAACTTAGGCATTACTTTCTGGTATGAAGAAAAACAATAAAACTTACCAAACAGCCCGACTTTCAGCTATTCCAAATATGGCCAGCGCGGTATCGAAAAAAATCAGCTTATTTCAGCAGCAACATCGCAAAGTAGTTGAAGATGCCACTGCATTTTATCAGCAGTATCCACTTGATATAGACCAATTACGTAAGTACAAAAAAAAGCTCAATGCCTATGCGCAACAAATAGAAATTATTGAAAAATATAAAAAAGAGCATGGAGTCTTACCACAAATTGCGGGCCAAAAGTCACCGGAAAAATATCTGCATCAGCTGTACATGTATGAGCAAAACGATAAAAAAGCCTTTACTCTATTGCGCCAACAAATGGCGATTGCACAAACTAAACGCTACGAAAATTTAGATCACCTCACCGACAATATGCTCGATTTACTTAATAACCAGCGTATTTTTAGCCAGTTTTTAGGTACCTTAGTGCTCTCTACACCATTACCAGATGAAAAAATTCGCTGTGTACGTAACGAAAAATTCAAGCCTATTTATATTGCTGGTTTAGTTGTAGCTTTATTCGAGCAAATTCGTATTACTCACGGCTTTAAAAATCGCTATTTAGTCGAAGCAATGAGCGATATGTTTGCTGACCCAAAAGCCAGCTTTATGGATATCGAACAAAATAGTTTAAGCCATGAAGAAATGGCCGCTTATCGTGAAGAAGTGCTAAAACCAGTGGCAAAAGCGGCATTACTGCTCTCAATCGGCAGTTATTCGCCACAAGTCGAAGATATTTTTGCCGGAGATCGTTATCGTTTGCTCTCACAACAAGAGCGAGAATTATTGGTTGCTACAATCAAAATACAATCAACGGCTTATTTAAAACTCGGTATTGGCATTCCACCACAACGCTTTAATACTCACCAAGAAAAGCTCGACTACACCGAATACGAAAAAAATAAATTAGAGTTCATGTTGTCGTTTTTTAGCGATGAGAATAATGATAATTGTGAATTACAAAGACTCCTTAAAATCCCTGTGGTTTACTCATCGTTTATGATTTCAACTAAACCTGAATTTGATTATCGTCGTATTTATGATGCTTACGATACCATACGTAAAAGCGCGGTAAATAATGAGCTTGACCAAAACTACAGCCAACTGTTTTTAGCTATGGTAGGGCGGTTTCCTATCGGTAGTGGCATTTACTTCTTTAATCCAGAAACCGAAAGCATTGAGCAAGCAATCGTCTCATCACTTTATCCGGACAATCCGCACCAACCAATTTGTAAACAAATTACTCGCAGACAACTTAAGTCAATGACCCAGCAAGAAATCATTGTACCGGTAGCGAATAATATTTTCTTCGAATCGGCTCGGCATAAGTCTGGTTATGATGACGAATACTTTACCTTGAAATATCAAAATAGTTTTGTTTGGAACGCGAACGAAGTATGGGAAGTACAAATTCCAGCGCTCGATTTTTGGAAAAAAGATGGTACTCGTAAGGTTTGTACCGCACCAATGCCAAAAGCTAACCATTAAAATTAGTAAATGACGCTTAGATTCATTAAATAGGTACGATAGTTGCAAGAGTTTTTTTATCTCTTTGATAATGAATGAGCAACTATGAATTCTATTAACCCATATCAGCAACCTAGCACTGACTTTTTGGCACAAAATGCTAATCAGCAGGCAACTGCCGCAACCACTGCGACCTCAGATACAAACAACAATGCACAAACCACCCCAGCCCAAACATCACAAAGTTCGGTGTATATTTCAGAGCGCAGTAAACAACTATTTGAAGTGAATAATCAGTTTTTTCATAATAAAAAAATCGCCTTTGACGACATCCCCCAATATATCAATGAACTCCATACCAAGGGCCTACTCAGTAGCGATCAATACCAACATTTAAGTAGCAAAATAAATGCGAAAAATGATACTGGAAACCAACCTCAGGGTGAGCTGGCGCGGTTTGTTACCAATTTAGCCGATGCATTAAGCGCTGAGTCTCCAGAACATGTATTATTAAAACCGCTGCAGCAAACCGCCGATTTATTTGCAAGCTTAGAACAAGGCAAACAGCTTGATGCTAAAGCATTAAAAGAAGCGCAGCTGGGCTTTAATCAGTTTTTTAATACTGATGAATTTAAACAATTACCAACTCAAGCTCAGCAAGGGTTAGAAAAAATCACTCAAATGTTAGCGGTAGTTGCTAAAACAACGCAATCGCCTATCGATAAAACTTCAGCATACAAAGACATTGCTAAGTTATTTTAGCTTAAAGTGTGACATATCTGGCGTTAGGCTATACTTGGCGATGACTTTGAAAAATACGGTAAAATCAATGTGTAATCTAACAAAATTGCTTTTATCATAACCAAATAATCAGATTGGATTTGTGGAGTTAATTTGTTCGAGCCAAATGCTATAAAAAAGCGTTATCACATTGTGCTTTATCTCATTCTAACGCTTGCTTATGTGTATAGTGGCAAAATTTTTTCGTTGTTTTCGGGTCAATCTCAAGTGGTTTTTATCTGGCTACCCGCTGGCGTTGCTTTATTTGGCGTATTTTTGTGGGGGCTGCGCTTCGCACCAGCAATCTTTATTGCATCGTGTATTTTTAACTTCAGTGCAAATCCTAATAATCAACTGATTGATTTAACCTCAACTTTAGGTATTGAAATTGGGTTAATTGCTCTGGGAGCTACTTTACAAGCCAGCATAGGTGGTTTGATTTTACGCCGCTTTATCGGCAACCCTCTAATTAGCACTTCAACGATTAATATTATTGCATTTGTATTTGGGGTAGGTGTTTTAGTAAATCTCACCTCTGCCAATATTGGGGTGTATGCATTAAGCACTTTTAATGCAGGCTATAGTGATGACAAACATTGGCAAAACGTACTTAACTGGTGGCTGGGTGATTCATTTGGTGTCTTACTAGTCGTTCCTTTTTTACTTGCACTACACCAACTTTTAAGTAATGACGAAGCAAATAAAAAAGGGTGTTGGATTATAATAGCCACCTCAAGTATCGCTTTTTTATCGGTTACTTTTACCACACTTATTTTCGCCAAGAACAGTCAACTCAATGCGTTAGAGCTCAGTAAAAAAGAAGCTAGAGTGATTGAAAACAGCGTCTATCGCCAGCTCAATAACAGCCTTGTTCAAATCCATAGCCTGGCAAGTTACATTCAAAATACCTCTTTATTAACCAAATTCAAATTCGAACAGTTTGTCAGCGAACTAATGATCCATGACCCCTCAATTAAAGCAATGTCATGGAACGCAGCGATACATGCAAACGAACTAACGGCATTTGAAACTAAATTAAAAAAATCTTATGGCGAGCAAATTACAGTCCGAGGAGCACAGTTAATAAATACTGACCCTTTAATTGTGATAGAGCTTATTGCTCCTTTGGCTGATAACAAATCGGCACTGGGTTTTAATGTAAACTCAGATCCAAAACGTAAATTTGTTTTAAGCCAAGCTGCTTATACCGGTATTCCACAAGCAACATCAATCCTACAACTCGTTCAATCTAAAGAGCCTGAGGCCGGGTTTTTATTATATGCCCCTATTTACACAATAATTAATAACTCGCATTTTGATGTGATGGAGCAACAACCATCAAAAGAATTATTTGGCTATGCGACTGGTGTGTTTTTGGCGCAAAAACTCATTAATCAAGCAATCACGGCCAGACAACAAAAAATGTTTAAATTTGAGATTTATGAGCCCAGCAAAAACACCGCTTTTTTAACCAATATAGAATCGCAAAATCAAAACAAAACACTACAGCTACTTGGCCAGCTAAATGTATTGTCACTCACTTTTAATTTTGCTGGTCAAACATGGTTAATGAATCTACAACCTACTGAGGAGTTTTTAGCGCACGACCCAAACAACTTTGCTCAGATCCTTTATATATTTCAAGTCCTTGTTATTTCTTTTATTATTTTGTTGACGCTGTTAATGAATAACCGCCAAACGGTGCTAAAACACTTGGTGACACTTAAAACTCACGATCTACAATTAGCCCGCGCTCAAGCAGAACAAGCCAATAAAGCAAAAAGTCGCTTTTTAGCCAATATGAGTCATGAAATTCGCACCCCGCTAAATGCAGTTATTGGCTTCTCGCAACTGGCGAAACAAACCGATGACTCGGTAGTATTAGGCTCCTATATTGACAAGATATGCTTATCATCCAATACCTTGCTTAACATAGTGAATGACATTCTTGATATTTCCAAAATTGAGTCAGAAAAACTTGTACTTGAACAAATTCCTCTTGATTTACACGCCCTACTTAACCGTGTCAGTATTATCTTTGAACCGATAGCCACACAAAAGTCATTGCAATGGCAGCTTGATAATCAACTGCCTAATCAACAATGGTATGTAGGTGATCCAACCCGTATTGAACAAATACTTATAAACTTATGTGGTAATGCAATTAAGTTTACTCACTCAGGATTTATTAAATTAACCGCCCGGCAAATATGCTTAAATGAACAGCAAGCTCAGTTAGAAATAGCGGTGTCAGATAGCGGAATAGGTATTAAATCAGAAAATTTAAAAATGCTCTTTGATGCATTTACCCAAGCCGATGACTCAACATCTCGTCGATTTGGTGGCACAGGATTAGGCTTAACAATTAGCCAAGAATTAAGCCATTTAATGCAAGGTAACATCACAATTACGAGTAAAGAAGATGAAGGTAGTACCTTTGCCTTTCACTGTCATCTACCAATTTGTGACCCGCAGATAGAAGCTGAAATACCTGTTACCGCTGATATTAAAGGCATGCGCATTTTAGTGGCCGAAGATAATCCAATAAACCAAATTGTGATCACTGAAATGCTAAAAACACTGTCGATCGAAAGTACGCTTGCCAACAATGGCGCAGAAGCATTAGAGCTACTCAAAACCAATAACTTTGACTTAGTATTAATGGATTGCCAAATGCCAGTTCTTGACGGTTACGAAGCAACCAAACAAATTAGAGCGCAAGCACAATGGCAGCATTTGCCTGTAATCGCGCTCACAGCCAACGTTATGCCTGAAGATAAAGCTTACGCCTTAGAAGTTGGCTTTAATGCACACTTAGCAAAACCCCTTGATTTAAAGAAATTAACCCAGTGTCTTGCTCAATTTAAAGTGTAAGATAAACACACTAATTTACTGATCAATTAACTGCTATGTTTCAGTTTGAATTTATTGATGATCTTACTCAAATCAAGGCACATACTTGGGATGCACTGCTACATGGCGATCCATTTGTTAGCCATGCATTTTTACTCGCGTGTCAGCAAAGTCAGGCCGCAAACAATGCGTCAGGCTGGTATGCCCGCCATTTACTGATTTATCACCATTCACAATTGGCGGCCGTGTTGCCGGGTTATTTAAAAACGCATTCCTATGGTGAATATGTCTTTGATTGGTCTTTTGCTGAGGCATACGAGCAACATAATCTTGCGTATTATCCGAAATGGATTTGCGCTGTTCCTTTTAGCCCAATTTGCGGTAACCGCATTGGCTGTGTAGAGCTTAATAACGAACTAATTGATTATATTAATCAAGTACTCACCACCACCTGTCAGCAACAAGGTTGGTCGGGTTGGCATATTAATTTTTTACCACAACCTCATAGTGACCAACTTGCACAAATCCCTGTTATGCAGCGGATTGGTGTTCAATTTCAATGGTTTAATCAAAGTTATCATAACTTTGATGCGTTTTTAGCGCGCTTTACCGCAAGAAGGCGTAAAACGATTAAGAAAGAGCGGCAAAAAGCACTGGCCGATAACATTAGCATCGAATGGCTAGAAGGAGAGCAAATCAGCAGCGAACTGATGGCACAATTTACCTTGTTCTATCAGCAAACTTACTTAAAACGATCTGGCCATTTAGGGTATTTTAACCAAGATTTTTTTGCACAATTACACCGCACCATGGCCAATCATTTGGTGATTATGCTAGCAAAAAAAGACCACGAAATTATTGCCGCAACGCTCAGTTTAAAAAACCAGCATACCTTGTATGGCCGCTATTGGGGCGCAAAAGATAACTATGACTTTTTGCATTTTGAATTGTGTTATTACCAAGGTATTGAATATTGCATTGAGCATAAACTAATGTGTTTTCATGCTGGGGCTCAGGGTGAGCACAAAATTATGCGTGGTTTTGAAGCTGTAGTGACTTACTCAAACCATTACATTAGCCACCCTGATTTTAGCCGTGCTATTGGCTCATTTTTTCAACAAGAACGCCAGCAAATCTTACATTATCAACAGCAATGTTTGAGTTTATTGCCATTTAAAAACGAGTCGTAACAGAAAAAATAATAGCCAACTTGGTACATGTATATTAAATTTAGATATCTTTTCGGTACTAAATACGTGCTAAAACGTCCAAAGTTAATCAGTACCTTACACAAAAAAGGAATTAAAATGGAATTAAAATGGAATTAAAAGCGAGAGTTTTATTAATCTACGGGCTAATACCGCCGCTGTTCACTATCGATGGTCCTTTTTTAATTGTTGCTTGGTTACCTTATTTAATCTGTAGTTATTTTTATTTTACTAAACGATACCTGCTTGCTTTTAGCGGAGCAATTTTGCCTGCGATATTCGATACGCTCTTGCTTTTTTCACGCTCAGGAAGCCATTCATCCGTTGATTTTGGCATCGCAATCGTTTATGTGGCCCCATTGTTTAATATGCTGGTGTTGATGCCTATCGGACTCGTGGCTTCTGATTTATTCATGCGGCTTAAACGTAAAAACACTCCACCTGAACATGTTTAGCGCACTTCATGCTGCTGCTTTTCAAATACTAAAAGCTGGTTATTAGCAGGCATTACCGTATCACTGGTTAATGCTAACCCTACCGATTGTGCCAATTGCACTACGTCTTCTATATTTCGAACACCTCGGGCGCTATCATGGGCTTTGAGCCACAGGTCAAACTGTGCATTACTCTCGCTGGTAAATTGGCCTTGGTATTTAAACGGTCCATACACCACTAAACGGCCTTGTAAAGCGAGGTGTTTACCAACACCTTGAAAAAACAATTTAACCAACTCCCAACTCATAATATGCAACGTATTTGCGGTGAATATTCCATCAACTTGCACAACTGGCCACGCAGCGCTTACATCTAATTCAAGAGGGGGTTTTAAGTTGGGGCTTGGCAGCTCATTACGCCACGCATTAATACCATAGTGATTAACGGTTAGATCTGTGGGTTGCCAAATTAAATGAGGTAACTGCGCTGCAAAAAATACCGCATGCTGACCCGAACCCGAACCAACTTCAAGTACCTTTGAAGTCGTAGTAAAAATCTTTTTTAATTGTTCCACTATCGGTATTTTGTTGTTTTCACAGGCTTGTGAAAAAGGTGCTGCAATCATAATAACAACTTTGTGTTCAATGGATTGCCTTACTATAATTTATTTTAGCCACTGCACCAAGGTGGCAGCAAACTGCACAAAGCCGTTGCATCTTGCATTGCACTACAATCAATCAAAAATAAAGTTGTTTAAAAAACAGTAAGTTAATATTTGGTATAAAAAATGCTGTTTTAATTAGCAACCAAAATAATGAGGAATATCATCATGAACCATATTTCATTATGTCAAAAGCTAGAAAGCTTTTACCCTGCCGTAGATCAAGCTTTATTTGAAAGTAATAGCCAATACCGTACTGAAGTACTCAATTTATTTGCTCAACAAGAGCAACAACTTGAAGCATTAAAAGAACAATTTAGCGATCAAGCCAGCAGCGGGATTACCGCTGAGCCGCGATTTGTATTGGGTTACAATTAATGAGTTGATAATGCCTAATTAAAAACAATAACTTTAATTAGGTATTTCCGGTTTACGTTTGAAGTGTTATCAGATGCTTAGTAGAAATATCAGCAATACTAGCACACCCACACAGCGCCATTGTGAGTTGTAACTCATCTTTTAAAATTCTTAGCATATGTGCCACCCCAAGCGGTCCCGCAGTTGCTAAGGCATACATGATTGGCCGACCTATCAAAACTGCATCAGCGCCTAGTGCCAACGCTTTAAAAATGTCGCTGCCACGGCGAATTCCACTATCACATAAGATTAAGAAATCATTACCAACAGCTTGGCGGATTAGCGAAAGCATCATCACGCTTGCGGGCATGGTATCGAGCACTCGCCCACCATGATTTGAAACCACAATGCCAGCAACACCAAGCTCTTTTGCTAACATAGCATCTTCAACAGCAATAATACCTTTTAAAATCACCGGTAAATGCGTTGAGGCCATGATCTGCTTGATAGTCTGCCAAGTCGGTGCAGCATTTAAACATGCCTGTAACCCCTGAGGTGATTGAGTCGCTGTGATGTTAACGGCACTGACGCCTGCGGGTAATACAAAACCTGCTCGCTGCTCTCGGTTGCGCAGCCCATTAATCGGCGCATCAACGGTAATCACTAACGCACTATATCCTGCGTATTCTGCACGTTGAATAAGTGCCAGTGTATCGTGCCAATCTGGTTGTACATACAACTGAAACCAGCAGTCTGCACTTTGTTTATAATCAATGACTTCTTCAAGAGCTGTGCTGGCTAAAGTACTTAAAATATAACCTATATCTTGTGCAGCAGCGCCTTGCATACTACCAACCTCACCACTTGGATGAGCTAATTTTTGATATGCTACGGGGGCGAGTAACATCGGAAATTGATGCATCTGTCCAAGTAAATTAACTTGGGTATTAATGTTCGTCACACCACTTAATACCCGAGGTATTAATTGCCAACGCGCAAAAGCACTTTCATTTGCTTGCTTAGTCAGCTCGTCAGCGCTTGCACCATCTATGTAGTGCCAAGCAGGTGATGGTAATAGTTGCTCAGCATAACGTCGGTAATCCGCCAAACAAGCGATATCGGCTGGGATTGTAGTGAGTGCACTCATGATTGCTGGTTACTTAAACGCTGTAAAATCTCAAGGTTATTTTTGAGATCACTTCGAGTTGGATTTGCTTTTAATACTTTATTCAACAATGCCATCGCACTAGCGTAGTCTTGTTGATTTATTTCTAATTGCGCATGCCCTAACCATGCTTGTTCTTGCGTTTCACTTAAGGCTGCTGCACGAATAAAATATAACTCAGCACGGCTGTAAAGTTGCAACTTAGCAAAATGTTCAGCCAACGAAATTAATACCTGACCATTATTAGCATTTAATTCAAGTGCTTGCTGGTAATGCTTTAACGCTGATTCGGCCTTATTTTGCGCAAGTGCAATTTGACCTTTAAATGTATAAAACTGACTTTGTGCCATAGGAGCCAACTGGTCAGGTCGGGTGAGTTGATTTAATAGCGCCTCAGCTTCGCTAAAGTTATTATTTTGGATCAACCAAGCAATGGCATTTTGCAGCGCATCAAATTGCAAGGGATCGGTGTTTAATACGGTACCAAGCAATTGACTAGCTTTAGCAAGTGAGCCGTGCTGCAAATGCAATTGCGCGATTAAAATTAGGTTTTCTAACGCGCTATCACCTAACCGATGAGCCATTTCAAAACTAGCTAAAGCATGTTGATATTGTTGCAAACCGAGCGCAATTTGACCACGACGCAGCCAAAGTGCTTTGCTGTCAGGCTCTTTACTAAGTAGCTCAGCGACTAATGCTTGTGCACTTGCTAATTGCTGCGATTGTACCAGCGCAGCGAGTAAACCTTGCTGCCATTGATGATTATTAGGCTCTAATAACAAAGCATTTTGATAACCACTCACCGCTCCCCAGGGCTGCTGAGCTTGTAAATTTAAATACGCTAATTGGCCAAAAACTTGCGCATCGTATTGGCCAAGCGCAATGGTCTGTGCCAAATGCTGCTGCGCTAACTCAATACGTTGCTGCTGCAAATAAATTACAGCTAAACTACGGTGTGATCTGCTTAAGCCCGGTGATAATTTTAGTGCTTGTGTAAAAATAGCTTCGGCTTTATCTAGTTGATCCAAAGCTAAATAAATTTGGCCACTGAGTTGTAACAACGCAGCACTTTTCTCAATCTTTTGGTAACTTTCAATTACTTGCGCTGCCGCTTGATAATCTTGTTTTGCCAGTAACGGTTTAAGCTGCTCAGCAAGGTATTGCTCAGCCATTGCTAATTTAGCTTCATGGTTAGGAATAACGATGCTATCGGCTTGAAATACCCATTGTGGTGAAGGCATTTTTATCTGCACATTGTTGTTATGTATTGAGTTTAAATTAGCTTGTTGCGATGCTTGTGCGCCTACTTGTAATGACAATGCACCGAGCACCAAGATTAAAAGATTTAATTTCATTATTTTTTAAACTCCACCGGCCATATAAAGCGCGCTTTCACCGCCTGACCATTTTTTTTAGGCACACTAAAACGAGATGTTTTAACCAGTTTATGAATACTGCTGACCAGCTCAGGATGAGGATTGTCAGTAATGGCGATTAAACTCACTTGACCTTGTTCATCAATAAACACATCAAGCTTGACTACTACTTGTAAGATTCCTTGGCGTACTAAGCTATTTGGAAATTGCGCTTTAATCGGCGTTAATAGCTGAGGCAAACCATCAAGTTGATCTAAACCAAACGCTTGCCAATCAATATCAAGTTCGGCTTGCCAATCAGTAGGGGGTTGCGTCAGTAAAACAGGTTCTGGCGCTACAATATCGACCTTAACTTGCGGCACTAAGGTTAAGTTTAGTGCCGCACCTTGGCCTGCGACAGCTAAAGTTACTGTTTGCACTGGCGTTTGAGTTTGTTGTTGTACAGGTGGCGGTGGAGGTGGTGGCAAACTTATCGTATGCACTTGTCGCACTTCGACTTTGGCTTGTACTGCATTACTCAGCCATTGATTCAAAAACAGTAACGAAACCGCACTGCATAACAGTAAACAGCTCAGTATTAGGGCGTAAATATGATGTCGCTTTAAACGCATTTACAATACAGTCGCAATGTTAACGCTGCTCGCACCAGCTAGTTTACTTTCATCAATGACTTGCACTAACAACTCTGTGGGTACTTGTTTATCGGCTTGGATCACCACAGGTTGTGGTCGATTTTTTAATAGCTGTGAGACCGTATTACGAACGCCCGAAACAGTAATATTACTGTTGTCATAAATCACTTCACCACTATTGGTGATGGCAATCATAATGACATTACGTTCTAGTTTTTGGCTAGAAAGGGCTTGTGGCTTATCAACTTCAACACCTGTTTCTTTGACAAAAACGGTCGTAACAATAAAAAAAATCAGCAGGATAAACACCACATCAAGCAAAGGTGATAGATCAATATGCTGCTGTTGTTGCTCTAATCTTTTTTGTAAATTAGCGCGCATTAGCCAAACTCTCTTTCACTAATAAGTTATTAAAATAACTCAACAACAACCATGCAGGTACTGCAAGCACCAAGCCAAGTTGCGTGGTCCAAAGCGCATTAGCAATACCTTGCGTGAGCACACTACTAGCCGATAAACTGCCACCTTGAGACATGGCAAAAAATGATTGTAACAACCCCATGATGGTGCCAAGCAACCCTAAAAGAGGCAGGGCATTGATTAGGCAACGTAATGTTTCTATCCATTGTTGATCTTGTGCGCCCGAACCTTGGCTACGAAGCACCACAATAAACAGGCTTAATTTGTAATAAACAAACAATGCCAAAATCAAAATGGCCCACACCACAACATTATCAAACGATTGAAGCTCCATTTATGCGGCCTCCTGCCAAGTAGATGATGTATCAGTATTTAATTGACTGAGATTAACCGCGCAGCTTTCGAGCTCGCCATAATAGGTTTTAGCGCGACGCGATAATAATGCATGGCATAATAATGCTGGGATGGCGACAACTAGGCCAAGCTCTGTTGTTACCAACGCCTCGGATATGCCACCCGATACCGCCGCTGCATCACCGGCACCAAACAGCGTCATTAATTTAAACGTTTCAATCATCCCGCTGACTGTACCAAGTAGCCCAAGCAGCGGCGAAACCGCGGCCGTTATGGCAATAGCACCAAGCCAATATTCCAATTTATGTTTATGGTGCAATAAAGCAGCAAATAATTGGTCATCACGACTTGGGCCTATATTGCTATTTAGACTAATAGCCAATAATTCATGCTGCATGCTTGATACAGCTTGACCAGCTTGCTGCTGTAACCCTTGTAACTCATGACTAGCTTGGGCGGCTGGTAAACTAAAAATATGCGATAAACGCGTGCTTAACCCAGGTAAAATTTGCGGTAAACGCCATAACTGAAAGGCTTTGGCCAACGCAATCAATAATGCAAACACGCCAAAAGCTAAAATAGGTAAAACCCAAATGCCCCCCTTTTTAATATGATCAAGCATCGACTCCTGCGCCACTTGTAAGGTCATTGCACGTTCAAGGGTCGGATCAAATAGCACCTCGCCTTGACCTTGCTGCATTAAGGCTAATAATGCTTGGCTATCGCTTGTAGAAAAATTGAGTGCGACTTGCGCAATCCCCTGATTAATTTGATAGATCCCAGCCTGGTTAGTGCTTTCATCTGCAAACCAGTGCATAGGCCCAACGGTTAAGGTTTTTAATTGCTTTAGCTGTCCGTCTTGCAGTGCCAATTGCTGTAGTTGCCATTGCGGAGCACTCTTTTGGCTCAATTGCGCAAGCTGAGTATCAACTAAAGCAAGTATTGCCGCAAAATCAGTATTATTAGTCGCGGTTTTTACACCTTGCTGCTGCATAAAACGCTGCAATAAATTATTTTGGTAACTATATTGCTGTTGCCAATCGTGTAAACGAGTTTGTAAAGTTTCCAAACTTAACGTTTGTTCATCAGTTGCACGCCGAGCAACGGCCGTTTTAGCTTGCAAAGCTAACACGGATTTTTCTAGTTCACTCAATTGCTGCTGTAAAACTGCATTATCTTTAGCAATACTTTGCTGCGTTTGTTTAAGTGCACGCTCAGCTTGTTGGATATCATTTATTAGCCCTTTTGTGACGTCGTTATTTAAATTTACTGCAGCACCAGCACTTGTATACACAAGCAAAAAAACCAGCAGGATCAATTTATTCATGGCCTACCTCAATATTTAATAATGCATCGTTGTGATTGATCTGTAGTGGTAAACGAATAAATGCGGCTTCGGTTTGTTGCTCAACCATTGCAATGGCTGCACTGATATCACCGGGTTGAAGCGCATCATTTTTTTGCCAGATCCAACCTTGATCCGTTGCCAAACCTTCAAACACTTCTTGGCCATCCAAGCTGATATACCAGCCTCTCGCTATGCCTAGGTACAATTGCTTTACTAATTTTTCATGCTGATCTGGTGTCACTATGGTCGATTGTACAAACGCGATACGCTGATCAAACTCATTTAACTTAGTAAATAAACTGAGTAACAAGGCTAATTTGTCCCCTTCACTGGCGACAGCTAGATCGGTTTCTTGCAACATAATTTGCCACTGCTTTGCTAGTGGAGGAGGTAAACGATCGCGTAAATTATTTACTTTACTAAATTGCATAACCAGCCAGTTTTTTAACTGCTGCTGATCCCGTTCCATATCAGTTTGAAGCGCCAATAACTGAGTTCGTTTTTGCTCAACCTCGCTGCCCTTAGTATGATTTTGTTGCAACAATGTTTTGAGCTGTAGCTGTTCTTGTTTTAGCAATTCAATACGCTGCTGCAAAATAGGTTGCTCTGCAGCCCAATGGGCTTTGAGTGCACTTTGCTGCCCAGATAAATTAAGCCATTGCTGGACCAAAGCGTCAGCCTGCGCAACAGGGTTTGCGCGCAAAGTAACACTAAATAACATTGCCACCACGCCACTTAACCACAACAGATTATTAAAAGAAATTCGTCTGAGTTTTACGTTAGAAATTGCCATTAAAAGTTCATATTCCGAGCTGCTAGAAAAGTTTAAGTTAAATTTAACTTACGATTTGCAAATGATAACGATTAACATTAATATGCGCAACAATTTAAACGCTATTGATAATAATTATCATTTATTGACGGAGAGTTTTATGCGCGTTGTTAACAAAGGGCTAGCTTTACCTTTCACAAAAAAAATCATGACTCAGGCAGTTGCAATTGGTATTGCCTCAATAAGCTTAAACACCCACGCTAATACCGAAGTGAAAGAGCTAGCAACAACGGTGGTTAAAGAAGAAAAGAAAGACGATTATAAAGTTGAAAAAGCGTCGTCAGAAAAATACCAAACATCGTTACTCAATACGCCAAAAACGATTACTGTAGTCAATGAACAAGTATTAAAAGACCAAGGTGTGACAAGCCTAAATGATGCATTACGAAATGTAGCCGGCGTTTCAACTTTTGGTGCTGGTGAAGGTGGTGGTGGCAACATTACTACTAACGATAAGATTACTATTCGCGGCTTTAGTGCTAATGGCAATATTTATATCGATGGCATTCGTGATATCGCAGGTTACTCACGTGATATGTTTAACTTTGAACAAGTTGAAGTCACTAAAGGTGCAAGCTCTAGTATTACTGGTAAAGGTTCATCGGGCGGTAGTATTAACTTAGTAACAAAACAAGCCGAACAAGATGAGTTTAGTAATGCAGAAGCCAGCTATGATGATGCCGAGCGTTTACGTTTAACTCTTGATCATAATACTCAGCTCAATGAAAAAGTCGCATTACGAATTAATGGCTTGTATACACAAGGTGGCGATGCTTTTGATAACGGTGTTGAAGAATACCAAACAACTGCAATTGCACCTTCTTTACGTGTTGATTTTAATGATAGAACATCACTTATTGCTGACTTGCTTTACATGAAACAAGACAATAACCCAATGTTAGGCTTACCTTGGGTGAACGCTGATGCAGCAGCACAACTAGGTTATAAAGAAGGCCCGCTACCAACTCAATTTTGGAATAACTATTACGGTGTTGCCAAACGTGATTTTGAAGATGTATCGGTCAACCTAGCAACCTTGCTTATCGAGCATCAGTTAGCTGATAACATTTTATTACGCAGCCAAACTCGCTTAGCGAGTAACGAAAAACAATCAATATTATCACGTCCACTAGTGCGCTCATCTCGTGATGCTGAAACAGGAAAATATACTTACTTTAATGAAATTAGTGTTGACTGGGTGCAAGCAATTGATCAAGAAAACGATTTATTTGTCACTCAATTTGATGCCATTTTTAATCTCGCAAGCGGTAATATCAAACATGATTTAGTCGTCGGCGCTGAATATTATCAAGAAGAAACGACTCGCTACACCTTATCCAGCAGCCTTAAATTAAACAGTAATTTTGTTAGCATTGATAAGCCAAATACAAATTCACCGTTTAGTGGTGAGATTAGCCGCAGCGGCGAACCAACTGTAGTAAAAGGCACTGGTTTAGCGCTTTACGCTCTCGATAGCATTACTCTGAACGATCAGTGGTTAGCAACTGTTGGTTTACGTTTTGAAGACTACCAAGCTGAAGGTTCAAGTTACGTGCGCCAAGTTATTGATAATAAAAGAGTCAGCGTTTATGTCGATGATTTAAGTGCCGATGGCACTTTCTTTAGCTGGAATGGCTCGCTTGCATATAAACCTAATGCTCAAACGAACTATTATTTTGGTATTGCTAACTCTCAAGATCCGGCTGGGGGTGACTTAGCCTTTAGTGGTAGCAGCTTAGAAGGAATAACCCGCGTCAGCAGCCTTGATCCTCAAGAAGCTAAAACCTATGAGTTAGGCGCTAAATGGGATTTGTTTGCTGAAAAATTACAAATCAGCACCGCGCTATTTTTAACCAAAAAAACAGTATTAGATACTGATCTTGATGGTACTTATTTCTTAGCTGGCGAACAACAAGCTAAAGGATTGGAGTTTTCTGCCAATGGTTCAATTAACGATCAGCTCAGTGTACTTGCAAGCTACACACACCAAGAAACAGAAGTCACACAAGATTATAACCCCGATACGCAAGGCAATGGGTTAAGTGCTGCACCAGAGGATTCTGCAAACGTTTGGTTCAACTACACCTTAGACAAACTAAGCCTAGGTGCAGGTGCTCAGTATTCTTCAGGCAATATTTATTGGCGTCGAAATACCGCTTATTTTGATAGTGGCAGCCAAACGATACTTAATGTAATGGCGGGTTATGATGTAACCGATAAACTAGCGTTACAATTTAATATTGATAACCTAACCGATAAAGAATACGTGACTGATTACAGTGCCCGTGGCCACTTCCGCCCAGGTAACCCTCGTACTATGAAACTGACAGTGCGCTATCAGTTCTAAGTAATTAACCTTGGTAAGGCGGCACTCTGCCGCCTTATTTGTTTTTGGTTAAATCATATTCGTTATCACCGACACAATTAATAAGGCCAAGCATGTTAATTAAAATTCCTGGTGTATTATCTAAATCACAAGTGATTGAATGCCGCGAAATGCTCGCCAGTACTAACTGGGTTGATGGCCAACGTACCGCAGGCCACTTAGCCAAAGACTGTAAACAGAATTTGCAATTACCACAAAATGACCCTGTTGGACTAGAGATTGGCAACTTTATTGTCGCGCGTTTGGCAGACAACCCTTTATTTACCGCAGCAGCATTACCAAACATTATTTTCCCACCGATGTTTAATTGCTATCAACAAGGTGGCACCTTTGGCAGCCACGTTGATAATGCCATTCGTACTTTTGGCAACTCGGCTAATGTACAAGGTCATAAAATACGTACTGATATTTCTGTAACTTTATTTTTAAGTGAACCCGAAAGCTATCAAGGTGGTGAATTGGTTATTGAAGATACCTATGGCGAACAGCGAGTCAAACTTGCAGCGGGTGATATGGTGATTTACCCTTCGACTAGCCTACACCAGGTTACCCCTGTCACTGAAGGGCAAAGACTAGCTAGCTTTTTTTGGATCCAAAGTTTAATTCGCCAAGATGACCAACGACGAATTTTGTTTGACCTTGATAAGAGTATTCAAGCATTACGGGCTGCTGATCCGCAACAACCCGAACTTATTCGCCTTGCTGGCGTTTACCATAATTTACTTAGGCAATGGAGCGAGGTATAAAAAACAACACGCATTTATAACATCACATACGCTGCCACTTTTATGCTACAGGCTAACCTGATACGGTAATTCGATTGGTTTTTGCATCACGCTTACATTACCGTGCGCAATAACAATATGATTACGATCCACCTTAACCCATTGTTCGTCTTCTTCGGTAAAAGGTTCTGAGCAAATCATGATGCTTTGGCGCTCCGGTGCATCACTCACCACAATATCCACCTCACCATTTTGCTGAGTGATTTCACCTTTGGCAAAAAACAGTGATGCCGGTTGCGACGTTTCAAGCGTAGCAAAACGAGTTGCTATAGTATGAAAACCATCCGTGACGGCAAAATTAATAAATGCATTGGTATCAGCACCCGCAGCCTTGCGCAAGCGCATAATTTCACGAATAGTTTCTACCATAGCCAGCTCTAAATCTTCGGCGCTAGCACTTTGTTTAAAATCTAATTTATCCATAAACAAGGCAAAGGCATATTCCGAATCGGTATTACCTTTAATTAAGCCAAATGCTCGGTCAGATAAACCATTAAGCAAGGCGCGTCGAAAGCTATCGAATAAATCTAAACGACCATTGTGCATCCACAAATAATGCATGCACTGAAAAGGATGGCAATTAGCTTGGCTGACCGGCATGCCCTTTGATGCATCACGAATATGGGCAAAATAGTGACCCGTTTTAACTTTTTCGGCGATACTTTTTAAATTTCGATTGCTCCAAGCTGGGTCAACACTAACAAACGTGGCAGGAATAGGGTCTTCATGGTTAGCATACCAGCCCAAACCAAAACCATCTGCATTGGTTGGCACTTTACGCTTTTGTGCATATTTACTTTGCATCACCAAAGAGTTTTCGGCTTCAAAAATTAACGGGGACATTAAGGTGGCAGGGCCACTATAAGTTAAAAAACGACACATCAGCATCACTCACAAAAAACATCAATGGATGCAAATTTAGCTCGAATTAGCGTAAGCGCAAAGTATTAATTAGTAATTTTAATGCTAACCAAATGAATACATTAGAAGATTTTAGAATTAATCCAAACTAAGGCTAACAACTGCCACTATAACCTCTATTTTAGTCAAATCAGTGAGCTATTAATTACCGCCTATTTCACAAGCAAATTACTTGCGGTAATCAAAAATAAAAAGGCTAATCCCAATTGGATTAGCCTATATAAAGTATTTTTTCAACGATTAATAAATCATCTCATTGCGAGTGAATATTATTATTTATTGACTGCTTTATGTAACTGCTCTAGCGACGTTGCCATGGTGATACCAGGTACGTTTGAGCCTACCGTTGCGACAAAAGACCCTTCTACTTTACCTGTTTTATAGGTCGTAAACGCAACACGATACAAACCACGCACTAAGGCTTTTTCTGGTTTACTTACTTGTGATTCAATACGTGTTAATGAGTTATATTTTGCATGGCGTTTTTCTTCATAAGTATCATCGCCATCATCATCGGTATCAAGCACACTGAACACTGACTTTGCATCTTTGATTTTTTCAGGGCTAATAACATCCATGCGCTCCACACGGATCCAGGTATCAAACCATTTCTCTTTATCGGCTTTTAATTTGTCTGCAAAACCCTTTTGTACAAAGTCGCTTTTTTCTGGTTTCGCTAAATCACCCACAGGTGAAATCATGCGTACACCTAATTCGTCAAGTGCGGCAGGTACCCAAATATAAAGATAATAAGCATCCTTACCTTTAATGGTTTCATCTGGTTTTGAATCTTTATCAATATAGCCAAAATAATTCACCGTATTGGCGTAAGGAAGGGCAACCTTAGTAAATCCTAAACTTTTAGTTTTGCTTGACGTTAAGCTTGGTAAACCATCGCCATCTGTGAGGCTATTTAAGCTAAAACCTGCAAATGCAGTGCTACTTACTAACGACAATGCCGCCACGACCAGTTTGATTTTCATCTTTAATTCCTTGATTTAGTATAATTTTGCTTCCGACTGCACACTGGATGCTTTTTTTGGGTGTAATTTTGTCACCCAGCATTTTACTTAGAGGAACAAAGAAAGCTATTGCTTTTTTTCAGCACTTAAAAAAGCACAGCCATTTAAATAGTTTTCAAGCGGACCCTGATAAATCAGATTGGTTTTTTGGTTAACCGGATGATCTGGCAATACAAAATGCAACTCTCGACTCATAAGCTTTACCAAGGCAATAATACTTTCATCTCTGAGTGCTAAGTAATCTTGAACTAGCGCAGTAGATGGTGTTGCAGCTGTTCGATATAAAGATTGCTGATATAAAAAGTTAAGCCACGACAAATAAACTTGCTGTTCAAAAGACAGCTCAACCTCAGAGAGCTTACGCTTATCTAATCGCTTAAAAGCATCCAGCTCATGGTTTAATAAATAGGTGGTCATTAAGTTCAAGGTGCTAGTTAATTGGGCGCTGGTCCGTTTTAAGCCCTCTCGTAAAAATAAAGAACGCTGAAAAGCCTCTTTCGCCCCCTCATAGTTTTGTTGCATTAACGCTGTCATGCCCAGAGTATTATTAATTGCTCCTTCATAAGGTTTACTTGGCGACGTTTTAATTATCGCTAAAGCTTGCTCTGTAAGTTTAATACTCAGTTCAAATTGATTAAGGTGACGCGCTGCTATTGCTGCGTTATTTAAATATTTTAGCTTATCTAAATCTGTGGTTTGGTTGCTAAGTGCACATTGATATGCATTAAGTGCTTGCTGATTAAACGCAGCTTTGCGAAACCAAATCCCAACTAAATTATAAAAATAATCTTGCTGATTTTTACCTGCTTGCAAATAACTTGGCAGCATGGCAATAAATATTTTTTCAGCACCAACAACATCACTTTGCCTTAACGCCGCGCGCGCCGCTGCTTTATGCCATTTCAATTGAACATTAACAGGCATAGTCTCTAAATAAGACTGATATTGCTGATACAGTACCAAGGTTTGAGTTGGATTATCTGCCGCAGATTGCTCAGCCTGAGTCAAATCATGAAAAATCTCACTGTTACTGATACTCAAAAACAACAACAGTGCAGTTAACTTCATTTAAACTACTCAATAATAAGTACAAAAACCAATTATAGCCTAAAAGTCATTAAAAGATTACAGGCTGCTATCTGATGAAAAAGCCGCTATAATTGCAACAATTTTTATTGTCAAAACGAGTGTACGGCTGTGGCCCGCAGAATAAGTTATAAATTTCATGGTGTAGCAAAAGAAATTAACTTTGCTAACGACAAATATCACGATATGTTTGATGCAATCGCAGCCGCCGAAGGTATCGACTTAACCAACTATATTGCGATGGAAAAACAAATTGCCATGACCTCAAAAGGCTCTGCTGCAGTAAAAAACTTTCGCGACCAGCAATATATTAAGTTTGGTTTTAGTGATATTCAGTTCATTAAAGATGACCCAAAAACCGCGAAATAAATGAGTGAAGTATTACATTGCTTATTTAACCTCAGTGCTGGATAAGAGATTGACTGACATATTGAGGTTATTTAATTTTAAGTAGTAAAAATAATTAACAAGGATTGCTCATGACAACGATTCTGATTTGCGCATTTATCGCCGCTTTATTGCCTTATTTGGCAAAAGCGCCGGTTGCTTATGCCATGCAAAAAGACGGCGGTTACGATAATAACCACCCAAGAGCACAGCAAGCTCGTTTGACTGGTTTTGGTGCTCGAGCATTAGCGGCACACCAAAATAGTTTTGAATCATTACTTATCTTTGCGCTGGCCATTGCAGTGGTATTGGCAACCAATAATATAGGTAGCACAGTGCAAACGCTGGCTGTTATTTATATTATCGCGCGCGTTTTCTTTTGTATTTTTTATTACCTGAATATCGATAAACTGCGCTCGTTGGTGTGGTTAGTTAGCCTACTTTGCCCATTAGCCATGATTTGGTTGAGTATTCCATAATACTGAGCTGAATATAAAGCATTAAAAAAGCGTGATTCTATCACGCTTTTTTAATGCTAAGCTTTGTACACTTCATCTCTCGCAGCTCCGTAACTCCTGACTATTCGACGCGTTTAAATGGCTCAAACAAGGCGTTTGCATTCACTGTTGCCTGCAATTTAGCCGCAATTAAATACAAGCCAGCCAGTTTTCGGTGAATAAATAACGCATCGATAGGTGGCGTGTGCCATTGCTGAACTTGAGTGCTCATGGCAAGCCCTGCTTCTTTCATGCGGCGCGCTAAATCACTGTGGGCAAAATCATACTCACCTGTGAACCGCAGCGGCTCGCACGCCAATATAAACAAATCAATCACATTATTTTTATAACTATCCAAGATAGTATCTTGAAAATAGCCAATCTCAATGGCGGCACTCAATACCCGGTTGCGATCTTGCACTTGCGCGGCAGAGAGTAGCTTACGATAACCTTGGCTTAATAACTCAGGCACTTCGCGGGTGGCGCCAAAATCGAGCAATACAATGCGATCTGTACTGACTTGATATTGAAAATTGGCAAAATTAGGGTCGGTTTGCACGAGTTTAAAATCAAACAACTCAAGAAAAAACAAAGCAATAAAATCACTAGCAATACGATTTCGCTGTGCTTGACTCAAATGACTTAGCTGCTCTATGGGCTGTGCTTCAACATATTCCATTGCTAAAATTTGCCCTGAACTGTATTCAGAGTAGAGTGTTGGCACTTTAAAGCGTGGATTGCCTGCCAAATACTGTCCGTAGCGAGTTAAGTAACTGGCTTCTAATGCATAGTCGGCTTCATTCAGCAGCTGCTTTTTAGCTTCAGCGACTAAAGGTTTAATATCAATTTCTTTTGGTAACAAGCGCGATAACGTTAATAAAGTCATTACGTTATCAACATCACTGACCACACTTTTTGCAATACCGGGATATTGAATTTTAATGGCAAGTTTACTGCCCTGCTCTGTGAAGGCTTGGTGAACTTGACCAATTGACGCTGCAGCAAAAGGTTTTAAATCAATGTGAGATAACGTATCGAGCCAGTTATCGCCCCACTGATCTTTGAGTACGGCAATTAATTGTTGATGCGGCATGGGGTCAGCATCGGCACGCAACATTGCCAGCAATTGAGCGAGTTCAGGGCTGAGTAAATCACCGGCATCCATCGAGAGCAATTGGCCAAGCTTCATGGCTGCACCACGAAGATGGGCTAACTGTTTCGCTAAATGAGTAATATTTTTCGGTTGTAGTAATAGCGCTTTATTATCCCATTGCTGTCCATTTAGCGCCCCTTTTGCACCAGATACCAACATGTTGCCTGCCACTTTGCCAGCCATTGAACCGAGCTTGGCAAGGCGCGCTAATCGTGAAGTGGGTATTGCACGCTCTTTAGACACCTAACAGTCCTTATAAATTACCTTTAAGTGTAAGAAATACGGTTCAATCGGTCATTACGATCGATTGAACCGCTTTTTACTGGCTCGTTGTAAAGTTAAGGATGTGGATATTCAAACGCGCCAACATCGCCAGGAAATACCACAGGTGATTCAAATCCGTCTTTACTCACTGCGGCCACACCAAAGGTGTAATTATCAATCACGATATTCTCAAGTGTAGCGGCTGTAACTTTGCCAACATCACGACTAAATTGCCATTGTGGTTCGCTGGTATAACGCCAATAAATACGATAACCCACGATGCTGGGGTCATCGGACGCCTGCCAAGTAAAACTCGTACTTGCACTCACTGCCCCACTAATTTTTACCGTTTGCGGCGGCGCAGGTGCCCATGCCATAGAGGCCATACTCACCGCATTCAGCGCCGTGAGTTTGGCGGCATAATCAAAGTCAACACCATCAATAGTATCGCCGTACACCACCCCATTTTCGGTGCGTAAGTCTTGATGTTGGCGGTCATAATGTTCATTGGTTTCCATGATGCGAATCGCAGCAAAACCAGCATCGTTAAAAGGACGATGATGTCCGCCACGACCAAAACGATCGAGGCGATACACTAATAAGGTATCGAGATTAGGAATGTAACGATCAGCGATGGTATCGATATAACGGGCCAAATTACGACTGGCCGAATCGACTTCACCGCCAGTAAAACGCCGAACCCGAGCTTGCTCTGGTGTTTCAATCACTCGTGTGCCTTCAGAGAACAGTCGTGCAGTGGTATTATCGGTCACACCATTAATACCAGTCACATTGCCAATCATATCGTTGTTTAATACCCCATGCACCCGCCAGCCTTGCTGCTTGGCATACTGGGCTAAAATTTTACCACCAAACAAGCCTTGCTCTTCACCCGAGAGCGCCGCATACACAATCGAGCCATTAAATTTGTACTGAGATAAAACCCGCGCAGCTTCTAACGTACCGGCAATACCCGAGGCATTATCGTTTGCACCAGGCGCATCGCTGATAAAATCCATCACATCACTGACTCGTGAATCAATATCACCGGACATCATCACCATTCGATTTGGTTCAATGCTCCCACGCTGAATGGCAATGATATTGACCACTTCGGTGGCATTCGGAATGCGTTTTTCGCCCGAAATCGTCTCTTTTACTTCAATCACCTCTAAACAGCCACCACATTGGGTTGAGATTTTTTCAAACTCAGCTTTAATCCAACGCCTTGCTGCGCCAATACCACGAGTATCCGACTTCGTTTCGGATAAGGTATGGCGAGTACCAAAATTCACCAAAGCTTGAATGTCATGTTCAATACGCTCAGCCGACACCGCTTTGGCAATGTGATGTAACTTGGCTTGATCGTGATAACTTATAGGATTGGCTAGTGCAAAATGGCTGACGAATAAACTCGCCACAGCTAACGGTAAATAAGTCATGGCTCTTTTTGACGGAGTAAACGTTGCAATTGGTATTGTTAAAATAGGCATTTTTGAAATAGACATCAGTGTTGGGCTCTTTTTATTCTGTCTTTTCAGACTAACCTAAGGTGAACAAACAACAATCATTTTGAGATGAATAGAAAATAAACACGTTTAAGCTGGTTTGCCGTCTTGCCGGTGTTTTAATTATCGAGACGCAGGTGTAATACAGGGTAAAAAAACTCAGGTTCACATCCTATTTTATACCCAATGGCTTTCAATATGCAGGTAGGCGGCTAGTGACTCAATCCTTGTGAGCATAGATACACGATGTGATCGAGGTGAAGGCGCGCGGCCAACACCCCTGCATATTGAAAACGAAGGCTATAGGCTATAGGCTATACACCTGATTTTTGAGGCGATTTACTCTTCTTGAAAAATATCTTCAATGGTTAAATTAAACAAGCGCGCCGCTTTAAATGCCAGTGGTAAGCTTGGGTCGAACTTACCTTTTTCGATAGCATTAATGGTTTGGCGCGATACATCGAGTAGCTCGGCTAACTTTGCCTGCGTCCAATCGCGCTCGGCACGCAATACCTTTAAGCGATTCTTCATTCCTCGCCCTCATCGCAGCCGTATTTTTTCTGCAAAATAAATGTTGAGACTAAATAAGTCAGTCCCATAAAAATCACTAAATGCGATATTTTGGCATCAAAAGCCACAATATGGCTATTACTCATAGTTTCGTAAGCAATTCCCATCACCAATACTGAGCCTAACGTAATGGCCATGGCATTAAGTTGGAGTTTTTGCTGCATTTCATCAAGACCCAATAACTGGCGTTTATTGGCGAGGATCATACCAATGCCAATGGCGATATTCACCAAGAGTGCAATCACACTGATAATCACGGTTTCTTGCCACAAAAATTTAGGACCAAAAGAGACCAAAGCCAAGCTCAGTACCCAAGCTAACGTCCATTTTGCCAAACTTACGGTATTGTATTTATTTTTTTGCTGCCAACTCATTTCACTATTTGCATTCATTTTTGCCACCTTTAAAAGTAAAGTTTATTTGACTCAATATTGCGCAACAAAACAACAAAGTCAAGCAAGCTTTACAAAAAGAATGGTTTTATGTACTTTGAAATTAATATAACAGCTAAATATTTAGAGCGAAGAATAATCCCTTAATTAAACACCATGCAGCTTTAGCATTTGTTATTGAAAGAATTTTTACGATAAAAAAGCAGCATATACCCAATATCAATGAAGATAATAGCTATAGTTATGCTGCTTATGTTTCCAGTTATCGCCTTAACAGCGAAAGATTTATTTCTTGTCTTGTAACAAACCAATAAAAAAGGCCAGCTCTAAGGCCTCTTCTTTTAAGCGATTAAAACGACCGGATGCACCTCCGTGGCCTGCATCCATATCGGTTTTAAACAGTAATAAATTATTATTGGTTTTTAATTCACGTAATTTCGCCACCCACTTCATCGGCTCCCAGTATTGCACCTGCGAATCATGAAAACCGGTTGTCACTAAAATATTGGGGTAATCTTGCGCGCGAATATTATCGTATGGCGAATAGGCCAAAATCGTCTTGTAGGCATCAACATCATTTGGATTACCCCATTCGTCATATTCGTTGGTTGTGAGTGGAATACTCTCATCAAGCATGGTGGTGAGCACATCTAAAAAAGGCACCTGACAACAAATACCTTTGTACAAATGAGGCGCTTGATTTGCTACTGCCCCCATCAATAAACCACCGGCACTGGCACCAGAAGCAAATACTTTATCTGCGTGGGCATAACCTTGCTGCACTAAGGCTTGTGTAACATCGACAAAATCATTAAAGGTATTTTGTTTATGCGCTTTTTTACCTTGCTCGTACCAATCTCGGCCCAACATTTCGGAGCCACGAATATGGGCAATGGCGTAAACAAAACCACGGTCGAGTAAACTTAATGCATTGACCGAAAAGCTGGCATCAAAGGTAATGCCATAAGCCCCATAACCATTTAATAGCATTGGGTTTTGGCCATTTTTGCCAAACATATCTTTGCGATAAACCAAGGATACCGGCACTTCAACGCCATCGCGTGCTTTAATAAAAATACGCTCAGCTTGGTACAGCGCACTGTCAAAATCTCCCAGTACTTTTTGCTGCTTTAGCACAGTACTTTGCCCTGTCGCTAAATCAAACTCTAACAATGAACCCGGTGTTGTTAAACTGGAGTAATATAAACGGGCTTTATTACTGTCTGGCTCTGGGTTTTCACCTAGCCCAGCGTAATAACATGCATCGTTAAATTCAAGTGGATACGAGCTGCCATCAGCTTGATAAACCACAAACCGAATTTGTCCTTTTTCGCGCTCAGTGACAACTTTAAACTCATTAAATAACTCAACACATTCCAACATGACATCATCACGATGCGCTATAAGTTCTTGCCATAACGCCTGCTGATGAATTGTCGTATTATTAGCCGTCATTAAACGAAAGTTTTTAGCTTGCCAGTTGGTGACTATGTAAAAGGTATCGCCTAATTTGTCGGCATCGTATTCGTGGCCTTTGACTCGCGGGCACAATTGCACAAACTCACCATGACAATTATTGGCATCGAGCACCCACGTATCGCTGGTTTCTGTCGCTTCTAAATCAAGCATTATCAAGCTTTCATCACGGCTTTTACCCAAACCCATAAAAAAGCTGTCGTCTTGCTCTTCAAAAACTAAAACATCATCGGCTTGAGAGGTGCCTAATACATGGCGATACACTTGTGAGCCAAGTAAAGTTTTTAAATCTTTTTTGACATAAAAAACCGTTTTATTGTCATTGGCCCACACCGCTTGGCCTTCGGTATTTTCGAGTACGTCATCAAGCAATGTGTTGGTGGTTAAATCTTTAAAACGAATGGTGTAAATGCGACGGCTATCAGTATCTTCTGAGTACGATAGTAATTGATCATTAGGGCTAATAGAAAACTCGCCCAAATCGTAATATTCATGCTCTTGCGCCAACGTATTACTATCGAGTAACAATTGCTTATTGGTTGCATGACCATCATCGGCGCGGTAATAACGGGCAAATTCCTCTTCACCGCTAATTTCTGAGCTGTACCAATAGGCGCCATCTTTGACGGGCACTGTACTGTCGTCTTTGACAATACGGCCTTTTAATTCGGTAAATAAATCTTGCTCAAGCTCCTGATAAGGACTCATTTGCGCATCACAATACGCATTTTCGGCCTCTAAGTGGGCAATAATCTTAGGGTCTTGTCGTTCATCATCTCGCATCCAATAATAATTATCACAGCGACTATGTTGGTGATGGGTCATTACATGGGGTTGTTTTACTGCGACAGGGGCACTAAGGGTCGATTTCGCCACTAACTTATTTCCAAAACAAGAATATTAAAGTGGCAGCATTTTACCCAATCTAACAAAAAAAGCCCGTGATAATCTACCACGGGCTTCGGGGGATAATAACAATCAGCCTCTTACGAGATAAATTGCCTATTACTTAAGGGAAAGTAATGCGTTAAAACTCATTCACATAACACAATTTCTTGCGCTAAATGCCAAGCAAGCGTCCAGTTTTTGCCTAATCCTGGCTCATATTGCTCATCCATGTGCGCACCTAATCGGCAAAACTCGGTATATGGCCAAGGTTTACAACAATAAATTTTTCCAGTTTTAGGATGAAAAACCCGATCGCCAGCACGGTAATCGTTGCGAAACTGTGGAAAAACATAGTCATAGTGTTCTGCAGATTGCTCTAAAGATGCTGTACGCTGTTTTTTTATGTAAAACCGAATTTGCGCACGCTCTATACCACTGCCTTCAAGGGCGAAAATATTGTTTTCGCCATAGCTTGGTACAATACCCAGCTCTGGGTAATGTCGGCCCGCTTGTAGTACTTTAAAATGCTTATTGATATGTTCAGACAATAATTTTGGCCAAATATGGGCCTCACCTTCATTAGCTTGCGTAATATCAAAAGCGACCGAAAGCTCAGATAGCTCACCCTTAACATCAAATAATTCCAGTTTAACTGTATCGCCTTTTTGTAATCGCTGATTATTTTCAATCGAATGGATCACCGACCAATCACCTGGTAGCAACCCTGCTAAAACCTTAACCATGAAAGCAGCCCCCTTTGGCTAATAAGGTGAAAACACCATGCCATGCACCATTTAATATGTATAAAAATAAGAATTTGGCAGAAAAGCTAAAGGCGCGTTTGTAATAAAACGAGGCACTCAGGCACAACTCAATAAGTTGCGGCAACCCCGCTATCATGATCATAAAATGATGGTAGACCGGAAGCTTTGCGTCCTAACCTTTCGGTTAGTTTGCCAAATAGGTGCAAATGATAATCAAACCACCTAAAAAATCAAACAAAAATATTACATTAAGATTAAAAACCAAACTTAATCACTAGATTTAAATGATTGGCTAACCCAATTTAATTGCATACAATAGACCGAAATAATCAGCTGTATTTGTTATGCCTTACTTTTTATTGTTATTAATTCTGATACCTTTTTTAGGCAAAGCATGTCCAATTTTTACGCCGCCAAGTGATGCTATCAATCGCACTGGCTCCCCAAGCTCTTTGCAGCAACTTGACCAGTATGGTAATCAAACATTCAATCCATTTTTTGATTTAGGCAGTTGGCACGGCTTTTTATTACCTGAAAAATCAAGTGATTTTGGCTCATTTACAGGCCCGATGATCATCACTGAAGAATACAGCCTGTTTTTAGCAGAAAAATTAGACCAACTCAGTATTACCAACAAAACCACCGGTAAACAATATGATTTTGGCAAGGCTTGTAGCTCACAACAGCAAATTGCAGGGCAACTAGTACAAGTTTATCAATGGCCAGATCTTATCGTAAATTTGAGCTTACAATTTGTTGCTAATCGTACTGCTCTAGTGCAAACCACACTTAACAACCTTAGCAGCCAACCAATAGTGCTAACCCTCAATTGGCAAGGCCAACTTTTACAACAATGGCAACCTGATATCACCATGCAGGAGAAATTCCCAACATGGCAACCCAAACTTGCCACAGGTTCAAACGCTATCACGTTTTCATTTTCGAGTATTCGCTCACCGTGGCAGCTAATGCAAAGTGACGGTGCTTATTATGAAATTAGCCGCTCATTGCCAAGCCAAACCACACTCAATCAACCGCAACTAAGCTACCAAAGCCAAAGCGACATCACACTCCCCCCTTTTCAAACTATCGATATTTATACCGAACACAGTTACTTTCATCACCCAAAAGAGCGCATATCATCTGCCAACACCCAACATGCGACACAACAAATAGCGGCAACAAAACAACGCTGGCAGGGTTACTTAGCCCATTTGGAGCACAACTCGCTTGTGCCATTAGCGATTCAACAAAAGGCCCTTGCTACTTTATTAAGCAATTGGCGCAGCCCTGCTGGGGCAATTTCATTTGATGTAATAACACCCTCAGTCACTGCGCGGTGGTTTAATGGCGCATGGGCGTGGGATTCCTGGAAGCATGCGTATGCAATGGCAAAATTTGACCCAGTCCTTGCCAAAAATAACATTCGAGCGCTTTTCAGCTATCAAATTCAAACCAATGATAAAGTGCGCCCGCAAGACCACGGCATGGTGATTGACGCCATTTTTTATAATAAAGATCAACAACGCGCGGGCGATGGGGGCAATTGGAACGAACGAAACAGTAAACCGCCCTTGGCGAGCTGGGCGGTTTGGCACATTTATCAGCAAGACGGCGACATTCAATTTTTAGCTCAAATGTACCCTAAATTGTTGGCATATCATCAGTGGTGGTATCGCAACCGCGACCATAATCACAATGGTTTAGTTGAGTACGGCGCAACCTTACACCCTGCACAAACAACGCCGCACGGTGAATTATACTTTACTGTTGAGTATGCAACACCGCCCACAGAGCTTGATTTAAGCGGATGCCAATTAAATAACAACCATGGTCAATTTAGCTATCAATGCAGCGGCAATCTGCTATATAAACAAGTTTTGCAGCATGGTGATTACCAAACACTCGACATTCCGGTGCAACATGGTGCCGGTTGGGAGTCGGGTATGGATAATGCTGCACGTTTTGGCTTTATTAACGCAGAACAATTGGCTCGTTATAGCCAAATTCATCACCAAGGCAATTTAAAAAAGTCGCGCCGAGATTGGCAAGTGCAATTTTTACCTAATCAAGAGAATGGCCAATTAGTTGGGTATTCTATTAACCAAGAATCGGTTGAGCTAAATAGCTATTTGGCACAAGAAAAACAATTGTTAGCCAAAATGGCATCCTTGTTAAACAACCCTCAGCAAGCTAAACAACTCAACCTTGCTGCCAAACAATTAACACAGCTAATTAATAACTGCTTTTTTGATGAGCAAAGCGGTTTTTATTACGATCGCCAAATCAGCGATAACCAGAACAAAGAGGCCTGCGCAGGACAGTTACTAACCCAAAGAGGCAAAGGACCTGAAGGTTGGGCACCTTTATTTAGTAAAGTAGCAAGCTCTGAGCAGGCACAAAAAGTGGCTAATAACATGCTAAACCCATCAGAGTTTAATACCAAAGTACCGCTCCCGACCGCAGCGCTCAGTAATCCCGCTTACAACCCTGACATTTATTGGCGCGGTCGAGTATGGCTTGACCAAGTGTATTTTGGCTTAATTGGCTTACAAAACTATGGCTATCACAACGAGGCCAAACAGCTATTAACGCAACTCATCTCTGACGCCGAAGGCTTAAAAGGCAATCAACCTATTCGTGAAAATTACCACCCAACAACAGGAAAAATGCAAGGCGCCACTAATTTTAGCTGGAGTGCCGCCCATATTTTAATGCTGGCTGATGAAATAACCACAACTGACCCTAATACAAAATAGTGAACTGAGATTAATAACAAATGCTTACAGTATTAAAACTAGAAACAAGCGTATAATTGGGCTGTATTTGGCGAAAAAGCATTAATCAGAGAGCGTATTATGAATATTAAGTTTGTTATTGGATTGGTCAGTGGCTTCATTTTAGGATTTTGTTTAAATCAGTACCTGACTACACACTCTGATACACAACCCTTAACAGCTGCCAATCAACCGTTAACAGCGACACCCACTCTTTCGCAGCAAGAACAAGAAATGCGATCACTCTCTAAAGATTTATTTTTCCCTGACACTTTAGAATCGAAACAGCCAGTTTACACTGAGGAAACTACAGAGGTAGCGCAAGAAAAACTTGAGAACGAAGCGGCTGAAAACCACCCTCTACAAGAAAAATATGCCGCCATGGATGCACACTTTCAAAGTATTGAATTTACGAAAGCAGCCTCACAACTTGATTTAGCTAACGCACTACCTGAACTCACACTTGCATTAGCCTTATCAGACGAACAAGCACAGGCGCTTACAAAATTATTAAATGAAAAAAACGATGCTGAAATCGAACTACTGAATCCTTATTATCAAAGCAAAATGCAAGATATGGACGCCAATCCATTTATTGACCCTCAGAATGAACAAGCCGAGCTTGATAATTTGAATTTAGAACGTGATGCAATTAACCAACGCTTCACTTCAAAACTCAGTCAGCATTTAAGTGATCAACAAATCACTCGTTATCATCAATTTGAACAACAAAAATTAGCGCAACAAGCTCAATACAATCAGTTTTTTAGCAGCCAAAGTTATTTTGCGATGTTACCTTCACTGGATGCCAGCCAAAAACAAGTTATTTTAGATTTACATCAACAAGCATATGAGCAACAACTCACCAACCTAGAGGTTAAAATAGGTTCATTTGGTACTGCGCACCCACAAAATAATGAGGTTAACTTTTTTCAAAATATTGATATGCAAATAAATCAAATCTTAACTGCCGAACAATTAGCGACCAAAAAGAAATTAGAGCAACCTTATTAAACAAGCTAAGTTTGCGCTTGTTGAAACTGCTTAGGACTTAAACCAAACATACTTTTAAAGCGGCGGCTAAAATGACTTGGGTCCACAAAGCCACTGTCATAGCAGGCGCGGGTTATATTAGCGCCATGCTTGATTTTATCTGCCGCAAAGCTTAAACGCTGCTCCAATAAAAATGCTTGTGGAGTGCTATTTAAATGCTTTTTAAATAAACCATATAACCTACTGCGACCTACACAAGCAACCTTACAAACTTCTTCAATTTCAATCTGTTGATGTAAATTACGCTGCATATAAGCAAGTGCAGCATGCAGTGGTGTTAGCTCAGGGTCGCGCTGCACATGTTGTAAAAACATCGCCCGCGCTTTAACTCGAAATAAGCGCACAATTAATTCGCTGATCCCTAAATCAAGTAGCAAGCCCCTGTCGTCGGGTTCTTCATAACACACCTGAGTTAGACGCTGATAAAGCGCCTGTGTTGCCTGTGTATTATCAAGTTGCAAGGTTGCCTGCGCCGATAAACTTGGCGGCTGCTCTAATGCTAAACGTTCAACAACTTGCTGAATTTTTTTACTATCAATCTCAATGGTTAGACACGAGGTTGGTGCTTGCCAACTGGCGGTAGGAAAATCAATTGCAACCTCTTCACCCGCAGCAATCATAAAGCTTTGACCAGGCACAAAACGCTGCCCTTGATCAAACGAAGTATGATGCATTACTTTTTCACCTGATGACATAGCACACAGCATCAGCTGCTCGGTTTTAAAAGGCACGTGATGAGCAGTTTGATAAGTGTCGTACAAACAAATTTGCACATCATCACTATTAAAAACAGTGCGATTATCAATCAGCGTCTGAATGTTTTTGCTGCGGATCAACTGTGCCATACCTTGTCCTGATGCTAAAAAGTCAAAATCCAGCATGGCTGAAAAATGGACAGTCAGTCAAGTTTTTTGCACCTAGCGACAAGTAGACCTTAGTCCAAAGCGCTAGGCTGGGTATGGAACTCTCACAATTGGAAACATAACAATGATCTATAAAAATCCTGGCCAACCGGGCTCTCTCGTTTCATTTAAATCACATTATGGTAATTTTATTGGCGGTAAATGGGTTGAACCCGTTGATGGCCACTATTTTGAAAATATCAGCCCAGTCACAGGTGAAGTAATTTGTAAAATTCCACGCTCAAACGAAAAAGACATCAACCTAGCCCTTGATGCCGCCCACGCTGCAAAAGATGCATGGGGTAAAACCTCCGTTACAGAGCGCAGTAATTTATTGCTTAAAATCGCCGATCGGATTGAGCAAAACCTCGAAATGCTAGCAGTAGCCGAAACTTGGGATAACGGTAAAGCGGTGCGCGAAACCTTAGCTGCCGATTTACCGTTGTGTGTTGATCACTTTCGCTATTATGCCGGCTGCATTCGCAGCCAAGAAGGTTCGATAGGCCAAATTGACGAACAAACCGTTGCCTATCATTTTCATGAACCGCTTGGAGTGGTTGGTCAAATAATTCCTTGGAACTTCCCATTACTCATGGCGGCTTGGAAATTAGCACCTGCACTGGTTACAGGCAATTGTGTGGTCCTCAAACCAGCAGAACAAACTCCAGTATCGATTTTAAAACTAATAGAAGTGATTGAAGATTTACTACCTGCGGGCATTTTAAATGTGGTTAACGGTTTTGGCAAAGAAGCTGGTGAAGCACTGGCAACTAGCAAGCGTATCGCCAAAATTGCTTTTACAGGCTCAACACCTGTTGGAGCGCATATCCTAAAATGCGCTGCCGAAAACATTATTCCTTCAACTGTTGAGCTTGGTGGGAAATCCCCAAACATTTATTTCAATGATGTTATGAACCAAAGTGAAGAATACATCAGCAAATGTATTGAAGGCGCGGTGCTGGCCTTTTTCAACCAAGGTGAGGTTTGTACTTGTCCATCGCGCTTGTTGATCCAAGAAGATATTTACGACGCCTTTATCGCCAAAGTGATTGAGCGTACAGCACAAATCAAACGCGGTAACCCACTAGACAGTGACACCATGGTGGGTGCACAAGCATCACAACAACAGTTTGATAAAATTTTAAGCTATCTTGAAATCGGCAAACAAGAAGGCGCGCATGTATTGATCGGTGGCGGCATTGAGGCCATTAGCGATGATTTATCAAAAGGCTTTTATGTGCAACCAACTTTATTTAAAGGTAACAATTCAATGCGGGTTTTCCGCGAAGAGATTTTTGGTCCTGTGGTCAGTGTCACCACGTTTAAAGATGAAGCAGAAGCAATTGCAATCGCCAATGATACCGAATTTGGTCTAGGCGCTGGCCTTTGGACCAAAGACATGAACCTTGCCTATCGTATGGGTCGCGCCATTGAAGCAGGCCGTGTGTGGACCAATTGCTATCATCATTACCCGGCACACGCTGCTTTTGGTGGTTACAAAAAATCAGGGGTTGGCCGCGAAACTCATAAGATGATGCTCGATCATTATCAAAATACCAAAAACCTCTTGGTTAGTTATGCCGACAGTCCACTTGGTTTCTTCTAATTCACCTTAGTTGTAGATGAGAGATTGGCGCGAGCCTATTGCAGGGTAATCACGCTCAGTTAGCGTTGAAAATAGCAGCCTGAGATAGATTTAATATCTAGGATTAAGCTTAAGTAAGATATTTAACACCTAATAAATCCCTCCAACCAACGTCAAAGCCATGCATTGCATGGCTTTTTATTATTAAAAATACAGTTACGGCCAATAAAAAAGGGCTGCATTTATGCAGCCCTTTTGATAATTACACTAATGATGAGGTGAATTAAGCCTCACGCTCTTGCTGAAGCAGTGTTTTATTTTTAGATAATTTAGTTTTAACCCAACTAAAAGGTTTGCGTAAATCATACAAAATTAAGTACAAACACGGCACTAATACTAGCGTGACGATAGTGGCAAATAACACTGCAAAACCCAGCGCCACAGCCATCGGAATCACAAATTTAGCCTGTAAGCTAGTTTCGAACATAATCGGCAGTACGCCAACAAAAGTCGTAATCGAGGTTAATGTGATTGCTCTAAAGCGTGCACAGCCAGCCTCAATAACTGCTTTTTTAATGTTGTAACCTTCTTCGCGTTTTTGATTTACATAATCGGTCATTACCAAGCTATCGTTAATCACCACACCTGCTGCTGCAATTAAACCAAAGCTAGACATCATGCTGATATCTAAATCAAAAAATAAATGTCCCCAAATGGCGCCCGTCAAACCAAACGGAATCACTGACATAATAATAAGTGGTTGGGAGTAACTTTTTAGTGGTACTGCAAGTAAAATATAAACAATGATCATTCCTGCTAAGAAAAACAGCATTTGTTCATTTGCTTGCGCTTGCTGCTCTTCAATTGCGCCACCTAGCTCACTTTTCACCGACGGAAACTCAGTTGCTAGTTGTGGCAATAGTTCTTTTTTCACTTTTTTAACCACGGCACTTGGTTCAATCACTTCTTCATCAATCGCACCAAATACATACACAGTACGATAACCACCCTCACGGCGAATATAACTAATACCCGGTTTTTCATCTAAAGCAACCACATCACCCAACATCACCTCTTGACCATTTGGTGTCGTGATCACTGTGTATTTCAGTGATGAAAACGCTTCACGGGTTAATTTAGGGTAACGCACCATAACACGCACTTCTTCGCCATCACGCAATACGCGCTGCGCTTCGCCACCGTAAAAGCTTGCGCCAACCTGATTGGCAATAGACGAAAGCGTTAAGCCCAAATCATAAGCCACTGGCAACAACGTCATTTGTACTTCTTTGCTAGCAGGGTCAATGGTCGAGCTAACATCGTATAACCCTTCTTGCTGTTGCAGCATATCGATTAAACGACGACCCGCAGCATTTAAAGTGTCAATGTCAGAACCATACAACAAATAACCAAACTCACCATCTCCACCGCTGCCATTTACATCATCTTGAATAGTAAATGACTTCATACCAGGTATCTCTGGCAGCGCCTCACGCCAGCGGCGCGACAATTCAAAGGTATTAAATGGGCGTAATTCTTCATCAACTAATGGCACAACAATTCGCGCCTCAGTACGGCCTTGATTAAAGGCTAAAATATCACGGATCATCCCTTGGCCATTGTCCGCTTTAGTTTGCTGATCAATTTTGAGGACCACAGCTTCGATAGTTTTGAGTGCATCAATAGTTTGCTGATCAGAAACATTTTCATTCATCTCAATGGCAATACTTGGAAAATCATGCGGTACTTTTGGTGTTGGCACAGTACGAACATAATTGGCACTAATTAGTGCAATACTAATTAAAAAGAATCCAATAAAACCACTAAATACCAACCAACGCCATTCAGTACATTTTTCAACAAAACGCTTATAAGAACCGTTAACAAAACTAAAGAAACTACGGTTAAAACGCGCACGCCAACTAGTTTCTGAAATTGGATCAAAACGACTGTGAGCTAAATGAGCAGGTAAAATAAGTTTTGATTCAATCAAACTAAAGACCAAACACAACATTACCACCACTGCGATACCATAAAAGAACGCGCTTTCTGGACCGCTCGATAGCGTAAAAGGTGCAAAAACAGCAATTGTGGTCAGTACACCAAAGGTTGCAGGAGTGGCCACACGCTTGGTACCTCGCACTACATTTTCGACCCCGCCGCCATTTTTTTCTATTTCGGTGTAGGCACTTTCGCCTATAACAATGGCATCATCAACCACAATTCCAAGCACCATAATAAATGCAAACAGTGACACAATATTAATGGTGACCCCAAATAAAGGCATCATCATCATGGCACCTAAAAAACATACTGGTAAGCCTAACATCACCCAAAGTGCTAATTTAAAACGCAAAAATAGGCTTAACATCAGCATCACCAAAATAGCCCCTTGCAGCAGGTTTTTCAGCATCATGTCGAGGCGCGCATTAAGGTAATACGTCATATCAACCAAGGTTTTCAGTTCAAGCCCTGGCGGTAAAGTTTTATTACGCTCAACAATATAATCTTTAACCGATTGTGCCACTGGGATCATGTTTTGGTCTTTAGTGGCTTTGACTGCTAGATTAATTGCATTTTGGCCACTGTACTTAAAGTAACGCTCACCTTCGGTAAACTGATCTTTAATAATGGCGATATCTTGCAGCAATACCTTAGCGCCATTAGCACCTATTTTGATTGGGATTTGACGAAACTCTTCGCCACTGTAAAACTGGTTTTCGACTCGAACCGAAATAATACCTGAATCAGTTCGTAGTTGTCCGGCTGAAAAGTTGGCCGAATAACGGCGCACAGCAGCCGAGACATCATTAAGGGTTAAATTATATTTACGTAGCGTTTCAGGTTTTATTTCAATGGCGATTTCATCAAGTGGTACTTTTAAATCAACCAAAGACACATTACTAAGCTGCAATAATTCATCTTCAATTTTTTTTGCGATGGGTTTAAGTTCTGTTAATGGCCAATCTCCGACCAAAACCATTTCAATCACATCTTGGCGAAACTCCGCCTGAGAAATAGTTATAGGTTCCATATCAGCAGGAAAAGTTGCAATCCCATCAACACGCAACTTTATTTTATCGAGCACTTCTGGCAAATCTTCATCAGGATTAATTTCTAATGAAATACGACCCGAATTGCGAAAGGCCCGTGATACGCCCTTTTTGATTTCAGTAATATCTTTAATTGATTCCTCAATTTTAATGATAATACTTTCTTCAATTTCTTGTGGCGAAGCACCCGGATACGAAGCATTGATATTAATGTAGTTAATTTCAACATTTGGAAACATCTGACGCTGAATAGTGAAATAACTCACTATGCCCATCACTATAATGAAAAACATCATTAAATTTGCCGCAACCGAGTTGTTGGCGAAATAAGCGATGATCCCAGTTTGTTTTTCAGGAGTCGGTTGAGTAGTCACAGTCGCATCCTTTACAGTTTATCTGATGAAGGCGTAATCATCGTAGTGGCATTCGCGATTTTCACTTCCATACCTTTTTGTGGATACTCTGGCAGTGTTAATACCAATTTATCTTGGCTTTTAAGCCCTGCATTAATCAGGAAATATTCCCCTTCTTCACGCAGCACTTGCACTTGTTTTGGCTCAAGCTTTTGCTCATCATTTACAATCCACACTGTGCTGTTATTCACCAGCTCTTGCGGTAAACGGTAAATTTGATTAAGCGTTTGACCCGCAAAATTCACTTCAACGTAACTGCCAAATTTAAGCACGGGTAAATCACTGCTGAGGCCATAAGGGTCTTCAATACGCACCACCAAGTTACTCATACGTGTCGCGCTATCAATTACGCCTAAATCACGGGCGATATACGCTTCTCGTGTAAAGTTAGCGAGCCCTTTTTGGCTAACGGTCGCTTTAACCCCTTTGATCTGCCTCGGTAAAAAAGCGCTATCAAAACCCGCGATTGGAATTAATACCTCAGCTGTTTCAATGTTATTGAGCACAGCAACTTGAGCTCCGGTATTAACAAACTGACCTAAACCAAGTTCACGACTGATCACTAAAGCATCGTATGGGGCGCGCACTTGGCAGTTTTCTAAATCTCGCTCAGCACGTTTTAAGTTTGCCTCTGCCGACTTAACCGCAGCCTGAGCACTTAAAATTTGTGGTTTACGTAGATATAAATCACTGTGTTTGAGATTAGGAGAGTGTTTTGCTTCTTGAAAAGCGACTTCACCTGCGGCTTGTTCTTCAATTAATGCAGCTTGTGCACGAGCAAGTTCTGCTTGTGCTGAATATACTTGTGCTTGATAGTTATCAGGCTCAATACTAAACAATATTTCACCCCGTTTTACTAGGCCTCCAGCAACAAATTCAGGGTGCCAACTCACGATTTCACCTGCGACTTGAGCCGACAATTGTGTTCGCTCAAGTGGCTTCACTTCGCCATAACTGGTAATCACCACTTGGTGATCACTGGCAGAAACAGCCTCTATTTGTACTGTTGGACGTTTATCAACCACCTTTTTTTCATCTTTTTCATTGGCGGTGGCGTTAATTCCCATAAAACCAGCGATTGACACTGCAAGTACCACCAGCGGCAATGAGCCTTTTATCCATTTGCTCTTCATCTGCGATATCCTAAAATTTAACTGCTCATATAATAACAAAGCTATGATAGTTAAAGATATTAACAATTGTAACTAGGAGTTACAATTGTAAGCAGCCTTTGATTGAGCATACATTACACATCACCTAACCCTAGCCACTACCTATATGAAGCTCAATACGTGATTAAGCCTGTCATTTGATCAATAACACATCATTATTAAAATCATTTGAACAAAGCCAGATTACAACAAGTTCGAACAAATTAAACTCATAAACTATTAACAATCATGCTTATGGGCAGGCTGTTTATTAGACAGGTGCAATGTACTACCTAAGAAAAAATGTCGAGATACTTAATATATTTAAGTAGATTGATATTCTGCTTATAAAGCTGTAAACGTTAAGCTCCCTAACCAAAAGGAAAGTAGCAGTGCATGTTAAATTAATCATATTATTTATCTGTTTGTGCTTAGTTGCATGCCAAAACAGCAAAACTCAGCCTAACAACCTACCAGCTAATCCAATGACTTTGTTAAATGCATCTTTGTTCTCGAAGGTAGAGACATATAATACCGAACTGATTTTTCAACTCGACACCAAACAACAAAGTGAATTTTTGCAGTTTTACCAAGCTCAAAAAAACAAGGAATTTCCAAGCAGTGACGAGCGTATAATCTTTAATTTTTTAGACGCCAAATTAAGTGGTTTTACTTTTCATGGTGATACTTTGGACGCTAGTACCGCCTTTGCTGAAAAACGCGGTAACTGTATTTCACTGGCTGTTTTCACGACAGCTTTGGCTGATCTCATCAAAACACCCGTTGATTACCAAGTCGTTATTAATGAACCTATTTATTTTAAAAAAGGCAGCTTAATCTTAAGTTCTAGCCACCTGCGCACTCGTCTATACAACCCTGACGATAAAGCGCCAAAAGACATGATTTTCTTTACCCCAAAAAGCATTGTGATTGATTATTTTCCAACTCGAGGCCAAGTCACGGCACAACGAGCACAACGGCCACAATTAATCGCCAAATATTATGCAAATTTAGCCGCCGAAGCCTTAGTTAAAAACAACTTTAATTTAACCTTTAGCTATCTTTACACCGCCATGCTTCATGACCCATACAATAGCGAACTGATAAACTTACAAGCAGTATTGCACCGCCGCGCAGGCGATACAGCCACTGCAATCAAGCTTTACCAATATGCGGTTGAAAACAACCTTGCCAATATTAACTTGTATCAAAACTATTTAATCGTAGCGCAAAAAAACAACAGCCAACCTTTAATCGATTTTCTAAATAAAAAGCTCACTGAAGTCGACGATCCAAACCCCTACGCCTGGATTGAGCTGGGCGAGCAAGCATTAAAAAACAACAATACCCAGCATGCTAAATTTTATTTTCATAAAGCCATTGCAGCTGCGCACTACATTCCTGAACCTTATGTAGAACTGGCAAAAATTTCTTATCAAAATGGTCAATTGAACAAAGCCAACAATTACTTAACCACCGCCATAGAGCGCACCTACGACAAAACCAAACTCTCAATTTACCGAGCAAAATATCAGGCACTTAAAACGGTTGCGGGAGAGATAAACTAAATACAGATAAAATGCAGCCAACTAGCTGCTTTTTATCTGTTTTAAATGAAACAACTAATGAGCATGCTTAAACACTTTTCGCTCGAGTACAAAGCCCATAATACCCATACTGAATAACAACACGCCAACAATTCTAAACCCCGCATTGATATTGTTTTCGTTTTGCCTTACGCCCAGATAATTATAATATCGGCGACCTTCTGGCACATCCTTTACAAACGCTTCACCGCGATAATCGACCAATAACAGGGTGTCGGTTTCGCGGCGTTGAAGTATTTTTATCCGTGTATTTTGAATTTCGTCGGCTGACATATCCCTTGGCACTAAACTACGCCAATTATTAAAAATATCTTCTTGTTCACCGGCCAGTACCACCCCTTTTGATTCATATTGATATAACTTTTGATTAAATAAGCGTTCATTCTGACCAATATAAAACAAGGTCACAGCAAGTACGATTAACGCGGTGCTGATGTACCACCAGCGCCGTTGCAGCATCACCGAAAGCTGCTGATGCTGTGATAAAAACGCCTCCACATCGGGAATGTGTTTTAAACGCGTTAATTCATTTTTTAATTTAGGGCAACTCAATAGCACGCTTAAATCAACTTTTAAAGCCGCTAATAATTGCCGCAACACCTCATTTGATGGTAACGATTTATCATTTTCTAGCTTTGATAAATATGATTGCTCAATCGCAGCTGCCTGTGCCAGCTCCGGTTGGCTTAAATTTAGCGCCAAACGTAGCTCTTTTAGTTTTTCACCTAGTGTCATTTTAATTCCTTGTATTTCTCATCAGAAAACCATTACAAAACAATATACTTAAAAGTAAGTTGATAATCATGCACCGGCTGCATAGCGGCTATTCTTGGTTAGTCATGATGAAATGCAAAGCTGAATATTAAGGAATAATGACGAATTTGCAGCTATCAAAAAGAATTTTTCATCAATTATCACTCCCGATTTGGTTTGCACTGTAAGAAAATCCAAAAATCGACTATAAAAAGTAACTACCAAACAAAATAACAATAAAGAGAAACCAATGACCACAGAATCAAATATACAAACATCAAGCTTTACTCAACCACCTAAATGGCTTAAACCCTTTGCTTGGGTCATGGTGATCTGGAATTTAATGGGTGTTATGGCCTTTGTGATGCACATATTGATCACTCCAGAGCAGTTAGCAGCCTTGCCCGAAGCTGAGCAAGCGCTGTTTAATAACGCAGCTAGTTGGGCGGTAGTGGTTTTTGCACTGGCGGTATTTGCAGGCACAGCGGGGTCGCTTGCGCTGGCTTTTGGCAAAAAGCTCGCCCTACCATTATTAAGCGTGTCGCTGATTGGCGTATTACTACAGCAATTTCACAGTTTTGTACTCCAGGATAGCCTTGCGGTGTATGGCACAACCGCACTGATCATGCCTGCTGTGGTGGTCTTTTTTGCGGTAGCGTTATTTGTGGTTGCTAAAAAATACCTACCACAAAACGAATAACTGACTTGTTATAAAATCGCGCACTTTAGGGTGTGCGATTTCGCACAGCGCCCAGCGAACAAAAACGTAACAACCTGAATTTTATAACAATATTTTTGGCATGTAAGTTTCATTAGCTTAGTTATCTTGAAGCAATCGCGAACTTACTGTGCAGATTAATTTAACCCCAAAACATCAAAAACGAAGCTATTGGCTATTCGCGTTGGCATTAATTGCAATGGCTACTGCTTGTATATACTTTTTAACCAAACAATATACTCCCAAAATTGCGCGCGAAAACCTCACCATTGCTACGGTACAACAAGGCGATATCGCATTGATGGCACCGGTTTTTGGTGAGTTTGCATCGCGCTACGAGCGCTTGATCAGCGCTCCTGACAACGGCAAAGTAACCGAGATATTACTGCGCGGCGGTGAAACCGTGACAGAAAACACCCCAATTGCCATTTTGACTAACCCCGATTTAACGCAGCAGTATCAGCAACAAAAAACCCAACTAAACAGTACCACAGCGCAATTCACTGCCTTTACTTTGCGCCAACAAAACGAACTGCTGGCCGAAGAAGGTAAACAAGAAGATTTAATCGCCGACATTGAATCGTTGATGCTTGATGTCGAAGCAAATCGAAAATTAGCTGAACTTGGGATCGCGGCAAAAATTGACTTAGAGCGCTCAGAGCTCAAGCTCGCTCAGCTGAATAAACAGCTTGAACGCAATCGTTTTCGCTTAGCGTCATTTATTAAAATGCAGCAACTCGAAAAACAGCAACAGCACATGCGCTTAGTTGCTGAACAACAAAGTGTCGCTAATCTGGCCGCTAAAATGGCTGCTCTCACCATTAAGGCAGGCATTGCAGGCACTTTAGAAAAATTAGACATTGAACTGGGGCAGTATGTTAATGCAGGGCAAACCTTAGCTAAAGTGGGCTCTAGCACCGATTTAATTGCTAAGATCCGCATTCCACAACGTTTAGCTGAAAAAGTTCAGCTCGATGCCAAGGTCAATATTAAAAGTAAAGACAGCATTCTTAGCGGTAAAATTAGCCAACTGAGCTCGGTGATCCGCGATGGCTTTGTGCTTGCGGAAGTTAAAATTCTCGACCCTCTGCCAAACTATATTCGACCGGCACTCAATTTAACCGCAGACGTGTTTATCGAGCAAAAAACCGATGCGTTATTTATCAAACAAGCCCCAGGCGTTCAGCCGTTAAGCAAAAAAACCCTTTATCAACTGACAGACGATTCGGTTGCCGAACAACTTGAAATTACCTTTTCAGAGCGCAGTGGCGAGTATGTGCTGATTGGCGCGGGTGCAAAAAAAGATCAACAAATTATTACCTCAGACCTCAGTCAGTGGCACAATTTCGCCCAACTGACCGTCGTTACTCATTAACAAGGAAAAACAATGAAAACCATCGTTTCGTTACAGAACGTTTGTAAAGCATTTAATAAAGGTCAGCTACAGACTCAAGCACTCAACAATATTAATTTAACTATTGAGCAAGGTGAATTCGTGGCGATTGTCGGGCCGTCGGGCTGCGGAAAATCAACCTTACTCAGCATTTTAGGATTACTTGAACAAGCCGACAGCGGTCAGTATCACCTCAGCGAACATGATGTTAGCACCCTAAACATCGACCAAAGCGCTAAAATCCGCAACCGTCATATTGGGTTTGTTTTTCAATCGTTTAATTTAATTGATTCATTAACGGTATTTGAAAATATTGCATTACCGCTTGAGCATCGAGGTAGTAAAAAAGCCGAGATTGAACAAGCGGTAAACGCGCTTTTAACCAAGTTAAATTTATTACCCCGCGCGGCTTATTACCCTAATCAACTTTCGGGTGGTCAACAACAGCGTGTCGCCATTGCAAGAGCATTGGTCGGTCAACCTGATTTACTGTTAGTTGATGAGCCAACCGGTAACCTAGATAGTCAAAATGGTGATTCGGTTATGCAGCTTTTATGCGATCTCAATCGTGCTGGCACCACCATTGTGATGGTAACGCACGATAATCGCTACAGCCAAATGGCAAGTCGTCAAATTCGTTTATTAGATGGCCAAGTGATCACCCAGCACAGCGGCACGACTCACAGTGCCAATAATACCAATCAAGCTATGGCGGAGGCTGTATGAGTTTTTACTTACGCGCCCTGCGCTACGGCATCATTCGGCTGGTGAGTTTACCGCGCTTTAGCTTGCCAATTTTAGTGACGCTAAGTTTAACGTTAGCCACAGTTATGACGGCGGTTGCCATCAGTAGCAACGTGCTGTTTCAACCATTACCTGATATTAAAGATGAGCACACGCTTTATAAGGTGAGCACCAGCAAAAAACTCAATGATAAATTCACATTCCCTATTTTAGGTTCGAATCTATTTTTACATTTAAAAGCCCATTATGCCTCGCAGGGGCAATGGGCGTATTTTAAGCCGTCGGCACAATCAATCACCGTTGCTGAGCAACATTATGCCGTAACACAATTTGATGCTTTTCAAGGCACAGAACAGATTCTAGGTACGCGGTTGGTGCTTGGTGAAAATAGTAAGGCATCCGCCAGTATCAAAGAGCGAGTGTGGATTTCTGAAACACTCTGGCACCAAGTGTTTGCAAGCGACCCTGAGATTGTTGGAAAACAGTTAAATCTGGATGCACAACCTTATTTAATTCAGGGTGTGTTGCAAGATTTCACTTCAAATAGCTATGGCGATAAACATGGTCGCCAACAAATTTGGCGCTTTGATGACCTCTCCACCCCAATAGCCACAAATATGCCCGATGCCATTCGAAACAACGAGACATTTTTTTTATTACTAAGCACCTTACCCGCACTAGACACAAACCAATTAATTGAAGTGGTGAACCAAGGTATAGCTGAAGGTGACTTTATAAATAAATTTCCGGTCCCAACAACCGCAACAATTGAGCTTTATCGAGATAACTTGGTCGGTAAAAACAAAGTGATGATTTTACTGCTATTAAGTGCCTTTGTTGGCTTACTATTGATGGCTTGCTGCAATCTTATCAACGTCTTTATTGCCCATTATCAAGGGCGCCATAAAGAATTTGCCATCTCAAAAAGTTTAGGGGCTAACAAACTTAAATTAATCAACCAAATTTTTATTGAATCCGCACCCTTATTTATCAGTGCGGGGGTGCTGGGTTTACTGGGCGCCGCTTGGATCATCAAATTACTGCCAATTATTTTTAATAAAGAATTGCCACTGCTACACAGTATTTCGGTCAATCAAACAACTTACCTGTTTGCCATAATTAGCTTACTGCTGATGAATCTTGTTTTTTCGTTACTCTGTTTTTTCCACTTACCGCTCAAGCACCTCAATCAAGCGCTGCAAGGCAGTGGTAAAGGCGTGGCAAAATCGGGGAGTTCACGCCTGCAAAAAGGGTTGTTTGTTGTCCAGCTGTGTATTGCCAGTACGTTATTAGTGAGTTTGGCAATGATTTCGCACCAAAGCTACCAAACGCTTTACCCTCATTTGGGCTACCAGCTCAAAAACACGCTATTGATGACTGTTAAATTAAAGCAGGATGGAGCGCAGCAAACTAGCAATGAATTAAACAGTGAAGAATTGACACGCACTTCGCAACTCGCTCAAGAATTAAGCAACCACCTGCAGCAAAATCTAACACAATTAGAGATCTTACAAGGCCGAGGAGAACCACTAGGTCTAACCAATATATTCCACTTTTCAAAGCATCCGGTCACCCAAGCCGATCTCAGTTATCAATCAAGCCAGCTGACCCCCGACTTTTTATCTGCTTTTGATATTCCATTAATTGCCGGGCGAAATATCAGCGAGCAAGAATGGAAAGATAAAGCCAAAATCATGTTAATTAATGAAAATTTAGCACAGCTGCTCAGCCCCGATCAACCAATTGAATCTTTACTCAATACCGAGTTTGAAAAAGCTACAATTATTGGCATTGTTGGCAATACCTTTAATTTAATGACCCGTAATAAGTTGCAAGCAATTTCCTATCAGCACCTTAATTACCAAACTCAGCAAGAAATTAAGTTACTGATGCAATTACCTGCTGGTGAGGCGTTTGCAACGCAAACCCTGCAGCAACTTGCTTTAGCCTTTGATCCAAGCATTGACCAAGTAGAAATGCGTACACTTAACGAATACTGGAACGCTGCAACGGCCGACACCCGCATGCTCTTTTATTTCACTAACTTACTTACTCTATTAACCCTAGCACTTGCTGCTATCGGGATGGCAGGGCTTGCAACTAGCTTAACCGAACAAAAACGCTTTGAGCTGGCCATACGCATGGCGACGGGAGCATCACGTAACCAACTGCTGCGTTTAGTACTTGCCCAAGCGAGCTGGTTATTATTCTCTGGTTTGTGCGCTGGTATAATTTTCGCAACTTTGGTATATACAAGCTTACAACCCAAAATTACCAGCTTACCTGCGTTTGATTTAATGCCAATAATTTTAATTGACCTGCTGCTAATTATCATTGTGCTGATAGCCACACTTTGGCCAGCTAAACGCATTATTAACCGCGCACCGATGCAAGCATTGCGCGATCTATAACCCGTTGCCCTGATGATAAACAATCAGGGCATTTTTTGAAGGATCATCATGACACGCCATGCCCCGCTAATTTTAATTGCCGATGACGATAACGACATTCGCTTTTCTTTGTCGTTATTATTGGCGCAAGCGGGGTATCGCACCCTTGAGGCTGATTCAATTAAATCCTGTGAGATTCAAATTCAACGCCACCAGCCCGATTTATTATTATTGGATATGAATTTCAGCCGTGATACCACCTCGGGACAAGAAGGGCTGAGTTTGTTACAACGCCTTGATTTATCAAAACTACCAACTATTTTAATGACGGCCTGGGGCACGATTGAATTAGCCGTTCAAGGTATTAAACTCGGTGCAAAAGACTTTGTTGAAAAACCGTGGCAAAAAACGAAGTTACTAACCTTAATTGCAACTTATGTGGCGAATTCACGCCCCGACAACGCATCTGAAAAAAATTCACTTGCTCAGCCTACTATGGCGGCTTCAACCAGCGATTGGATTGCCCAAAGCGATGCAATGCAGCGCATAACAAGCTTAGTCGCAAACATTGCCCCAACCGATGCTAACCTGTTAATTATTGGCGAAAACGGTACGGGGAAATCTCAATTAGCCGCGCGTATTCATCACTTATCACAGCGAAAAAATCAGCCATTTATCACCACTAACATGGCTGCTATTCCTGAGTCTTTATTTGAAAGTGAATTATTCGGTCATCAAAAAGGGGCGTTTACCGATGCAAAACAAAACCGCTTAGGCTGCTTTGCCAGCGCCAATCAAGGCACTTTGTTATTAGACGAAATTGGCGCTTTGCCGTTTCATCTACAAGCTAAATTACTACAAGTACTTGAAACCCAGCAATTCACACCGTTAGGTGCTGAGCAATCGGTAAAAGTGAATGTTCGAATTATTGCCGCGACCAATCAAGATTTACTTCAAGCCATTAGCGCAGGTGAGTTTCGCCAAGATCTCTATTATCGTTTAAATACATTTATTATTGAATTGCCGCCACTGCGGGCGCGGATCGCGGATATTTTACCGTTGGCCTCTTTTTATTTACGCCAATTTGCAACCCAGTATCACAAACCTACCCCGCAATTAGCAGCTTGTGCAGAGCAAGCCTTGCAATGCTACTTTTGGCCGGGGAATGTGCGAGAGTTACGCCATGTTATGGAACGTGCGGTGTTATTGCATGCCAACAGCACAAGCCAACTGTTAAGTGCAGATTTAATGCTACCTAATCATAACGCTCAGCCTAACCAACCCGCTTTAGATTCGTTGGCGCTGCATACCGTTGAACGTCAACAAATAGAGGCTGCATTACAACAAACCCAAGGCAACGTGAGCCAAGCTGCGGTGCGCCTTGGTATTTCACGCCACGCCCTTTATCGCCGCATGCAAAAATACCAATTAAACGTGGGCAATTAACCCATGTGGCCAATAAAACGATTAACACAACAGCGCAAAGTTAGTGCGATCATTACCTTGGTAATGCTCCTTATTGGCTTACTGATTGTGTGGGTGATGAAACTACATGCATTTAGCGCCCTTGCACTTGCTACTGCAAGCCTCGTGATCGGTTATGGTTTAAGCTGGCTGGGATACCGCATTTATCATTTTTGGCAGCAACCTAAGCTCGATCTAATTGCCTTTTGCCAAACCAAAATTGAAGGTGAATCAAATATTTCACTGCAATTTGCCAATAAAACCAGTTTAAATCAGCAGTTAGCCGATGCCATTACAAGCTTAAGTGAGCAAAAACAGCAACCCAACACCCTTAATCACGCGCTTTGGCAGCAAGTATTTAATTTATGGTCTGCTCCTTTGGTCATTTTTGATCAGCAACTTGACCTGCTATTTTGTAATTTAGCCTTCAAACAACATTACAAGCACCCTATTTTACTGAATCAAAACGCAGACGCTTTGGGTTTTAATCACCAGCAAAACCAGCTTTCACACCCTGACTTTCAAACTCCGTGGCATTGCTCTACCTTATTGCACGGCGAAGGTGAACAACAACTTTGGATTTTTACCGCCACCAATATTTCCATGCCACTAGAGCAACAACGTCGCCAAAGTCAAAATGATGTTATTCGAATCCTCAGTCATGAAATTCGCAACTCTCTCACTCCCATTGCTTCGATGTCTGACACATTACTTACAGCGCCTGACTTACCCTACGCCCAGCAGCAAGAAGTGCTTGAACGCATCAAAAAGCGCAGTGAATCTTTGCTCGATTTTATTCATAGTTATGCGATGTTAAGCCATTTACCTGATGCCAAACCCATTCGAATAAATCTAGCCAAATTGTGTGAGCAACAAGCGGCTAACTTGGCTATTCCTCTTAGTTATCAAGGGGAGCACTTTGCCACGGTCGACCCCATGTTATTTGAACAATTACTGATTAACCTATTTAAAAATGCACAGCAAGCCAACCCCAATACCCAGCTTAGTTGCCATTGTTATTATCAAGATCAGCAATATATTCTTGAAATTGCTGATCAGGGCCCAGGGTTTGCTAATTTAAATAATGCGCTTAATCCCTTGTTTACCACCAAAGTAAATGGCCAAGGGCTAGGCCTGACCTTATGTCGCGACATCATGAATTTGCATCAAGGCAACATCGTACTCAGTAACCACAGTACAGGTGCGTTAGTAACCTTATCGTGGCCATAATGCCAAAAAAATAAAGTAGCAAACCATGGCTAAATCCCCAAAACATCCTTCGAATTAAGTTACATTCTGCAACACTTTTTTCCTATTGTGGTATTCATCACCGCTTTTTGACGTCCTAGCGCAGGGCGTTTTAGTCACTAAAAAAATTCAGGTACACTCAAAAAACAACACAATGACTATAAAAATCGAGGGATCAGCGTGAAAATTTCAACTATCGCTTTAGCACTCACTGTTGCATTTGGCACAGTTAATCCGGCACTGGCCGCAGATAAAAAAAACGACAAAGAAAAAAAACCACAAACCATCGAATCACTCATCAAAGATAAAACCGCATTTAGCGGCCTGTTTAATCTCTATTTAGATGAAAAAACAGGTAAAAACCTAATGGTGATCAACGCAGCTCAACTCGATACGCCCTTTGTTTATTTTGCCCATACTGTTGATGGCGTGACCGACGCAGGTCATTTTCGGGGCTCATACCGTGAAACCAAACTGATTGAGTTTCGCCGCCACTTTAATCGCATTGATATCATCAGCAAAACACCACGCTTTTTATTTGATGAAAACAGCGCAATTGCCCGCGCCAGTGAGGCTAATATTTCTGAAGCCGTATTAGCTTCTATCGATATTGAAACCGAAGAAAACGGCCAAATTGCCTTTAATGTCGATAAGTTATTTTTAAGCGAAGAACTACACAAAGTCTCACCTTGGACCAACCCTGACGATAAAAATGCTAAAAAGCGCTTTAACGTTGGCAAACTGGATGATAAAAAATCACGCATTATTAAAAATCGCATTTATGACAACAACCTAGATGTAGTGGTCGATTACGTATTTAGTAACAGCAACCCAAGTGTACGTGGCTCAGACGCAGTGTCAGATGCGCGTTTTGTATCAGTCAAAGTACAGCATTCGTTTGTTGCCTTACCAAAAAACAGCTATCAACCACGTTATGATGATGCCCGTATTGGTTATTTCACCAACCAGTTTGACAACATGACCTCAAGTGATTGGGCGCCGTATCAAGATGTGATTAAACGTTGGGACTTACAGAAAAAAGACCCAAGCGCAGCCCTTTCTGAACCAGTAAAACCAATCACTTGGTGGATTGAAAATACCACCCCTGTTGAATGGCGCGACACCATTAAAGCGGCAGTGCTCGATTGGAATACCTCGTTTGAAAAAGCCGGTTTTAAAAATGCCATTGAAGTTAAAATTCAACCCGATGATGCAACTTGGGACGCCGGCGACATTAACTACAACGTATTACGATGGACCTCATCGCCACGCCCACCCTTTGGCGGTTATGGCCCTGCACTTGCTAACCCTCTGACTGGTGAGATTTTAGGCTCAGACATCATGCTTGAGTTTGTATTTATGCGTAATCGCTGGATTTATGACTCACTCTTTTCACAAGGCGCAAGCACATTGAGCGAAGCACCGCTCGAATCAAACCAACTAAACTGCTCTTTAGGCCATCAATTACAACAAAATATCATGCTTGCAAATACTTTGGCATCGGGCGCAGATATCGAGCAAAAAGCCATTTTGGCCGAAGGGTTACGCCAATTAGTACTTCATGAAGTGGGCCATACGTTAGGCCTTAACCACAACATGAAAGCCTCAATTATGTGGAATGAAAAAGACATTCACAATAAAACCAAAACCCAAGGCGTATTAACGGGTTCAGTGATGGACTACAGCCCAGTAAACGTTGCACCGCGCGGCGTGAAACAAGGTGACTTTTTCCAAACTAAACCAGGGCCTTATGATGATTGGGCCATTGAATATGGCTATTCAGCCGCATTAAATGATGTAGCCGCTGAGCAAGCACGCTTAGAGCAAATTCTATCTCGTTCAAACCAACATGGTTTAGCCTTTGGTAACGATGCCGATGATATGCGCTCACCAGGTCGTCATATTGACCCGCGCGTGATGATTGGTGATATGTCGTCCAATGCGGTAGCGTATGCAAACGACCGTATGGAGCTAGTTGACTCACTGCTGGGCGAATTAATTAGCAAAGCCCGCATCCAAGGTGAATCACATCAACAATTACTGATTTCAGCCAATAACTTATTTGGCCAATACCGCACACAAGCAGGCGTCATTTCGCGTTTCATTGGTGGCGTGTATGTTGAACGTAACGTGGTTGGTACCGATGACTCAGTTAAACCTTTCACGCCAGTGCCTGCAGAGATTCAAAAAGCAGCCATGAATACGTTGGCGAAAAAAGTGTTTGCGCCAGAGACACTTGCGAACATGAAGCCGCTGTATAACTACATGCAACAGCAACGCCGTGGTTTTAATCATTACGGTAAAAATGAAGACCCACAAGTTCATAGCATGCTGTTAAATATGCAAAAATCGGTATTAGACCAGTTGCTACACAAAAATGTATTAACCCGAATTTCAGATACCGCGTTATACGGCAACCAATACAGCTTGTCTGAGTTTATGAATGACTTAACCAGCAGCATTTTTGTGCCTGCAAAAACGGCTAACTCTATGAGCCATAATTTACAAATTAATTATGTAGAACGCTTAATTGCCATCGCTGGCCTTGGTAAAGCATCAAGTTACGATAATTTAGCCCGCGCAGGTGCACTTGCCCAGCTACACGCTATTATAGACTTAAGCACGCCTTGGGGTGCAAACCAAGACGCCAAAGCACAAAAAGCCTATGTTGATTTATTGATTGAAAAAGCACTTAAAAGCTAACCGCTCACTTTTTATGTTACAAAACAGCTTTAGTTATGCTGAAAATACCTCTGTTGATTGAATAAAATTAGCAGGGGTATTTTATGAGTCATAGGGCAATAAACACCACATAATTCAACTCTGGATAAAAATTCTTTGACTGAGTACAAAAAAAAGGTACAGTACCCACTCCTAATACAAAAAGGCGTTTTTAATGAAAAAATCTATTAAATCAACGCTTAAAATTATAGCATTAAGTGCAACCGTTTTATCTTTCTCTGCTATTGCAGCCGTGCCAGAGGGTTGGACAAAGGGATGTGTTGGCAGCTACCTAGAATACCGAGATGGTAAAGGTAATTATGTTATTGTCCATGGTGGCTGTGCATAACACAACACATGCTTAAAAAGCTTTTTTTAAAAAGCTTTTTTAATTAGGATTAATAAAATGAAAATAAAACGACTACTCTGGCTTTTAATCATCAGTACAACTCAACCAGTCTTTGCCCAAAATAAACCAGATAATCACACTACAATTATTAAAGTCGATACTATCGATGAATTACGCCATTATTGGTCGCCTGCGCCAGAGAGAATGGCAAAAATCATGCCGCTAGCCATTTCTTCCGGCGACATCACATCACGCCACAATGACCAGATTTATATTACCGCACGTTTTATCGTCAATGAAAACGGGGACCCTGAACAATTTGAGCTTATCTCAACGGTACCAGAAGCCGCAATGCAAGAAGAAAAGTTTATCAAAGGGCGATTCTTATTCGATAAATACAAGAAATCGCCAAACAACGCACATGCAACCCCAGTGCTATTTGAAGGCGTCGTACGTTGGTATGACCCGCAAATACACCCTAAATAGTGGCGACATTATTAAGTCGGTTTTCCATTAAAATGACATTTAAAGAAGCGGTATGTATCTAACCTATATCTTACATTGTTTTAAGTATCGTAAAGTTTCTTTGCTTATTGTTATCTTAAGCCTTGGGGCGAGCTTTGCATTTATTAATTCAGCTTGGACTATTAAACAAACACTTTCTTCAGGTAAGCCTGTAGGTGTAGGTCATCAAGGTGATATATATAGCCTTTATGCTTATATGAGTGCCCTTGATCTAAATTTTCTACTTTCACCTTCACAAATAATGTCGCTGCAAAATCAGTTAGGTAAACAAGGGGATATTATTGCTTTTTCTGGCAGTCATCTACGCCATCAAAACCTGACGATTAAGCAACAATCTATCACTGCGGTTGTTGATATTGTTTCGGATAATTACTTTTCAGCACTTAAAATATCGCTTGGTGGGTCAATTTTAAATAATAATCGCTTTTCAAGCGAGCAAGCCATGTGCGTTATTAGCAAGAAATTTGCTGAGCAATACCAACTAAGTGTGAATCAAAGTATTAATATCCAAAACAAAAATTATGTTATCGCTGCAATTTCCGAGCGCTTTTCTGGGCTCAATGACAATCAAACTGAAATATGGCTACCTTGGCAAGATAGCAGTCAGTTTTATCCCCCTTATAAAGAAAAAACACTCCTGACACAGAGCTTAAATTACTGGGCAGTCATATTACAAAATGACGCCTCAACGAACCAATTTTCACAAGCTGTCACACAATTATCCCAGCGCGTTGATTTACTTAACTATGACATAACCCCACCGGTCGACACCTTTCAATTTCAAGCTGGGTTGTCCTATGATCAAGGTGCACTAATAACTGCGAAGAAAAATGCAACGGTATACTTCAGCATCGCACTTATCATTCTAGTTATTGCGATACTAAATATTGCAAACTGGCTTGCGTTAACACAAGCACAACTTACATCAAACAATCAGTTGTTTTTAATCTATGGGATTAAAAAATGGCATTATTTTAATCTACAGCTGGGATTTTTAGCCGTACCGATTGCTTTATCATCATTATTAGCAATCCCATTTAATACGTTGTACCTTCAATATTTACTTAATGAAGGCGCGATTTCGCAGTTATTAAAAGCGGGTGCTGAGTTTAATATTGACCTGAATTTGCCAATCTTATTTTTAACCATACTCGCCTCGGTGATCACTACACTTATTTATACTCAATTGGCGCAGCGCTTAAGTGCGGTGAATTATAATACTCGTTCACTTTATGGTAAAAAAAGTTCACCCTTTGCACTTTTTTATATCTCAATCACCTTAACGATTACAGTCACCACTGTCTGCATTTTATTTACCAGCCACGTATTGCAGAGTGACTTACCAAAGTTATCCCTTTTAACTAAAGAAAAAATCGCTAATTTAACGGCTTACACGCCAACTACTCATACAAAAGATCAAGCCTTAATTCTAAATGAAAGAGAGCTTCTTCTGCAGCAGCAGTTTTTTGCGTCAGAATTTGGCTTTGTCACTTATGCTCCGTATTTTAGTCAACTAAAAGAGGAGATACTAACGGGTGAAAGTATTGAACAAATAAACCTAAAGACCCCTATAAATAAAGTGACCCAAAATGGACTTAAACTGTTAGATGCTGACCTAATAGAAGGCACTTTAGTATTAACTTCTGACAACCAAATTATTATTAATGAAGCGGTAATGCGTTTTCTAAAAAGCCAAGGTAGAAGTAATATTATTGGTAGTCAGCTATATAACTATTTCGGGGATCCATTACAAATAGTGGGTATAGTCGAAAATATTGCTTACATTATCGGCTCTTCTGAACAGCAAATGATGGTTTATGCTAAAGACCCAACACCAACCAGCGCTATTTTGCTTTCAAAAAGCCAGCAAAAAGTAACGCTAAATCAGACTGAGTTTGCCGCCATTTACCCCGTACCAATTAGCTTAACAAAGCAGAAGCAATTGAAGGAACTACCCATAATCGCACGAGTAAAGCTATGCCTTATTGCAGCGATTTTAGGTCTAGTTATCTCTTTTATGACGATATATACCATTGCAACATTAAACCAACAGCGCTTTCAACAAACGCTTGCAATCTATTTTGCTTTGGGAGCCAAGCCAATTCAATCGTTTATTTATAGCCATCGTATTCTTATTAGCGTCAGCCTAATGGCAATCACATTAGGTTTGATATTGTTTAAGTTCGCAAGTAAATTAGTACCTTTTTTAACAGCTGGAGTGGCATTTGGTCCCCTTCAATATCTCTATACATTTATCTTACTGAGTATCTTCATCGCGATACTGTTCTTCATTAGTTTTTACAAAAACCTGAAGAAAAATAGCTTTTCACTTTTTTCACAATAAGAAGAAATAAATGGATTTAAAAATAACGCCTACAAAGTCAATATCTAAAAAATTATTGTCCATTTCAGCAATCATTACAGCGGTCATTATCAGTATCTCGCTCTATTTTTCTTTTACGGCGAACCAACAAAAAATAGCGCGTGTCGTAGAGCAGTTCTCTCTCAATGAGATTGTTGCGACCGGTACCATAATCCCTTTACATCAACATTGGCTTAGTGCCAAATCAGTCGGTCAAGTTGAACAGGTGTTTGTTAATGCTGGCGACAATGTCAATATTGGAGATCCCGTTGCAAAATTAGCTAATCCGCAACTTGAGAGTGAACGCGCGACACTTCAAATTGAAGCCAATATTTTGGCCGCAGAATTTCTAGGTAAACAACTCGATTTAGAAAACAGTGACTTAAATATGCAGCAACAATTATCTGATTTAAAGTCTGAACTACGCCTCAATACGATGAAATTAGAGGCTGAAACGAGCTTAGCTCACAAAGGGATTATTTCACAATACGACCTAGCTCGGGTCACTGAAAAACGACAGCAACTGCAATTTAAAGTAGAAAATGAAGCTCAGCGATATCACTCTTTCATACGAAATAAAGAAGCGCAAATGCAAGCACAAAAAGCAAAAAAAGAAGGTGTTTCATCAAAGTTACAAGCTAAAACAGAGCAAGTAAATAACCTGCTGATTACCGCTAAGATGTCTGGGGTTGTACAATCTATTGATTTAACGCTAGGGCAAACTATACAGCTTGGTGATGAAATTGCTGTGATAGCAAAAATGAGTCCATTACATGCAAAAATTAGCGTTGCACAAAATATAATAGCACAAGTGTTCCCCGATATGCCCGTAGACATCTTCATTGGAGAACATATCGTTAAGGCTAAAGTAGATGCAATTTCTCCTTCAGTAAAAAATGGTGCTGTTGAAGTGAATGTAGTACTACCAAAAATACTCCCCAAAGAAACAAAAACCTTCGCCACAATCAAAGCGGTATTATACCCGACAAAAAAACAACAAAAATTATGGCTTGAACAAGGTGACCAATTTCCAGAAGGTGAACTTCAAGTAAGTGTCATAGATACAACAGGAAAAATCACTGATAAAACAATTAAACTAGGTCAATTTAGCCATGGTAAACGAGAAGTTGTTTCAGGGTTAACTCTCAATGATCAGATCCTGTTTAAACAAAAAAATAACGGAATATAGTATGAATCTGATTTCAATAAAAAATCTTAAAAAATCATTCAAAACACAGTTTATTGAAACTTTCGCTATTAACGATATAAGCTTCAACATCAAGCAGGGTGAATTTACTGCCATTACAGGTCCATCCGGCTGTGGCAAGTCAACATTGTTAAGTGTTCTTGGGCTATTAGAATATGCCGATGAAGGTGAATATCATCTCTGCTCTAAAGACATCATACAATTAACCGCCTCACAAAGAGCAGAAGTAAGAAACCACCATATTGGCTTTATATTCCAGTCATTTAATTTAATAGCAGAACTGAGCACTCTGGACAACGTCGCTTTACCATTAAAGTTAAGGGGCGTTGCAAAACAAGAATATATTGATTTAGCATATCAAGCATTACAAAAGGTTGGTCTTGGCGAAAGAGCGAAGCACTTTCCCCCTCAATTATCTGGCGGACAGCAACAACGAGCCGCCATTGCCAGAGCCATCATAACCAACCCTGACATTATTTTGGCTGATGAACCCACAGGAAACCTTGATTCCGAGAATAGCAAAATTGTTATTGATATTTTATTACAGTTAAATAAAAGCGGTAAAACTATTGTGATAGTGACACATGATCAGGCATTAGCTAATTTAGCTCAAAAACAATTAACAATGTGCGATGGTCAGTTAATCAACTAAACGTTTTGGAACTATTATAAAACTTCGCCAATGAATAAAGGCCACTTTGATTAATCAAAGTGGCCTTTATTACTTTTGCTAAAATAATAAGCGAATTAACCTCGGTTCTGGATAAGAGATTTACCAATACATTGAATTAAAATTAAAATTAAATATCTCAGTCATTCATTTCTAGGCAGCTGTTTTTGCAGCTTTTAATGCATAGCGTTTTGATTGCCAAACTGCTGTTGCTCGCACCACAAACGAACCACTTAACATACCGTACAGTGCACTCACTACTAACATAAACACAGGCTCAGCACTCAATTCATGTTGTTGCGCTTGTAACACCGCCACCGCATATTTAGTAAAAAAGATGGTCATCATTAATAACAAAGGCACCCAGCTACCTTTAATGTGAAACATGTGGCTCTCTACATCGTATTGAGCACGTTTAGTTAAGGTAAACATCCAGTTAAACAACAGCGCAGTGACGACACCGACTAACCAAAATACAATCGCCAGCAATGCCGTACCAAAACCGCTGATCACACCTAATAAGGACAAAATCAACATCGCAACAGGTAAAATAATCACCATACGCTCAGGCACTTGGCGCTCTTTACTTTGTTTTAAACCAAAAAAGAATAACACCGCCCCTAAAACAAACACCCAAACGGGTGTGTGCGAAAGAATCTCAACCATGCTTTACTTCCTCTTCTTATTTTTATTTCAGCACCCTATAAACAGGAAGCGACCTACGTTTATAACCTAAGACTAAAGTAAATAACAATTAATTTTATCTTTAAGAAATGAATTACACGGTAAAAATTAAAAAGGGAAAAGTCAAAATTGAGCCGATAATGAATCTTATAAAGCCTTGCTTTAGAGTGTGACGAAGGGAATTAATCAATAATTCATTAAGATCTGGGCTGTTAGTTTACATACTAACAGTCTGATCATTTTTTGGTTTTTCTTCTGTGGCAAATTGCACTAATTCAACAAGTAATCGGCCATGCATGGGTGTAAAACCAGTTTTGGCGAGCTTTTTCTCTAAATAAAGAGCAAAGTTCTTACGGCGTATATGTTGCTCTTTAATGCTTGAAAGTAACTCATGCTGTTTTTGATTAATGAGTTTAGTTTGATAAATAGGGTCTTCATCGGGCCAATCTTGCACTGGCACACCTTTATGCTGAAATACAAAATTTGATAAGGTACGGTCTATGCGGCCATAGTCTGTCTCGCCGAGCAATATTTCTATCTCTTTAAGTAAACTGCCATAAAGCACACGCGGAAATAGTTTATAAAAATCATGATGTCGGTAAGGCTCGCCTGCGCTAGTTTGCTGCCAATCAGCAAAAGCAGACTTAAGTGCATGAACAAAAATCCGCCCAACATAATGGCTTTTTTGACACGAAACACCTTCTTTTTCAAGGCGGCTCAAAACATGGTTTAAACGTTCGCGATAGCTTCTCAGCTCAGCTTTTTGCTCGGCATTTTGTTGTTCTAAAGTTTGAATTTCGCTCGCACTTTGGCTTAAAAGCAGTTCTAACTTAGCTATTTTAAGTTGTGCACTGTGAAATAAATCGCGGGTATCTTTTAGCTCAACCAATAAGCTTGCATGCTTTAACTTGATTGTCTGATCGGTGCTGGCCGAAAAAGGCGCTGTAGGCTCAAGCTGACCATGAGCCCGCTTTATTGCCTGACTAATTTTACGCTCAATGACCTCACCCGACTGACTACCTTTAAGCAATGTATTCAATTCAGTCGAAATATGGTGTTGATACCACTGCTGAATTTGCACATATTGTGCCTGAGATAAATTGGCAAAAGGGTTATCAGCACTGATTGGTTTATCGGGCATGTAACGCTCCATGTAAGCGCAGCATAGCTGAGCAATTATTATTTTTGTGGACTCGATTATACGACAAACCTCACTAATCGCGAGCACAAATAAATAAAACAAAAAAGGAACTAACAATTTAGTTTTGCACGGAAAACTCGCTATCATAATGATAAATTAGAAATTTATTTCAAGTCGTTCAAAACGATTAAATTATATAGCGCATAAAGAAAAAATAATAAGTCTCGGCTTCTGCTTTATTTCAACTTTACCCAGTTATTAAAATATTTTGCTGCTTAGGTTGTTTAACAAAAGAGTAAAAATTAGCTCGCGAAAAATCACGCTCAAAATATCCATTTTGTCGGCGCTGCTAGATTAAAAAACTGAATTTTGACTCCAAATATTTAAGTCAAGGTGATGGTTTTATTTGTCTGTGCCCCGTCAAAAATACTTTGAAACTGTAGTGGCATTATTAAATAAACACTTAACGTTATAACAAGACAACCCCCAAAGGCGTGAACGCTCAAGTTGTGCTTTTTCACATCCACTTGAGTGTTCTTTACCTCCCTTTATTTTTGTTTATCTTGCAAAAAACCAAATAACTCACTTGCTTCACTCACACTCAACCCCACTGCAAACTGCTCATTACAGAGTTGATAAAGCTGCTTGCTGGTTTTAATGTCTATTGCCACCTCTTGACTGCTGGCATTATCAATTATTAAGTAAGTTAGATTTCTGATCAGCTTTCTTTGTTTTGCTGTGACACGCGCAACCACTAAATTATTTACAAACGCAGCCTGTGGATGTTGATGACTGTAAAAATGCGCAATCTCACAATCGGCTTCCGTTACTTCTCGTAAATCAAACCGATACAAGACTTTTGCGGGCTCGGGGCTAAGTTGCGTTAAACGATAGCTGGTTGAATAGTCGTATTCTTGACTCAATTGATATTCAAAAGCCTGGTCATTAACTATTTCTTTATTTTGTAAATCAATCAGTAAACGCGGACAAGCCACGCCAAAGCCAACATCAATCACATACTGCTTTTCGTTTAACGTCAGTAAAGTTAATCGATGGGAGCGGCCATTGCTGGAATCACCGTTTAGCATCACTCGACCCAGTAATGGCCGCACGGTGTAACCTAGTGCCTGTAAAGCTAAATAAAAAATTTTATTATGCTCAAAACAGTATCCTCCCAGGCGCTGATTAATCAATCGCTCAAATAAAGCCGCAGGCTCTAGGCTTAATGGTTTTTTAAGCAAAACATTACTGCTGCTAAAACTAAAATGTGTAAGGTGGGCTTGCTGTAACTCACTGATATAGTGATAGTCTGACGTTGTTTTTTGTACATTAAGCAGCGCTAAATAGTTTTTTATATATGATTGCATTTTATCGCCTCCTGCTTATTTTTGCGCCATCGTATCATTAAATACAGCTTGCACTTGTGATTGACAATAAAGTGATTTGATAACTCTATAGATGTTTTTCATACGCCTTCCTAAACTATTCTATTAATGTATTAAGTCTTAAGTCTTAAGTGCAATAAAGCTTAAAACCTCAAGATAACTTGAGGTAAAGTGTTTTTTTCGCTAAATTTGAATTTTTGAGGAAAAAAAGATGCAAGAAGAGGCAAATTTAAGTGTCGGAATGGTTGCCAAACGCACAGGCATTGCTGTATCAACACTGCATTTTTACGAGCAAAAAGGATTGATAACCAGTTTACGCAATCAGGGGAATCAGCGCCGTTTTAAACGAGAGGTGTTACGTCGTATTGCTATTATTAAAGCGGCACAAAAATTTGGCGTCAGCCTTGATGAGATTAAACTCGCGTTTGATGCCCTACCTGATAAACGCAACCCCACAAAAGATGATTGGTCACAGCTTGCGGCGCAATGGCAAAAAATGCTCGATGAAAAAATTAACGCGATGACTCAACTAAAAAATAATATAACGGGGTGTATTGGCTGCGGCTGCTTATCGCTAGTTCATTGTCCAATTTATAATGAAAATGACAAACTAGCCGCACAAGGTGATGGCGCGCACTTACTGTTTAGCGATCATTAATCAGCTAATGATTCACAGTTTTACTGTTAATGTAATCAGTGACAGAAAATAGCACGCCCGACACTACAAATGTCATGTGGATCAATACCTTCCAAAAAAGCTCTTCTTCAGTGTGCTGAACTGAATTGACAAACACCTTTAATAATTCAACCGCCGAGATGGCAACTATCGCGCTAATAAGCTTGATTTTTAATCCCGAAAAACCGACCTTGCCCATCCAGCTTGGCTTATCTTCGTGCTTATCAATATTGAGTTTAGAAACAAAGTTTTCATAACCACTAAAAATAATAATTAATAGAAGCCCGGCCAATAAAGCGGTATCAACTAAAGTTAAAATATTAATCAGCATTTGGTCATTCGTAGCGGTAAAAGTATTGACCACCATGTTAAATAACAACTTGCAGAACTTAACTAATAACAACAGTACCGCAACAAACAGACCAAAGAAAAATGGCGCTAATAACCAACGGCCTGAAAAGATTATCCCTTCAAATCCGGCTTCTATTTTTTCACGCATACCCAACCTTATTATTGATAAATTTTGCAGCACAATAACCGCTGCGTTAAATAAATCAACCAAATTTAACCATCACTAAATATGATTTTTTTTCTTCACTATACTACAGCAATAAGTTAATAATAATTTATTGCTGTTAGGGAACTATATGAAGTTTTTTCAAATTTTATGCGTCCTAATCATTACGTTTACTTCGAGCCTAACCGCGAAAACCATCGAAGTTTATGAGCAACAAATCGAGCTTGCACAAGGCCTGCAAAAAACCGAACTGATTGTTCATTTTTTGGAGGACTACGCGAGATATTCGGCAAAAAAATCGATCAGTTATGGCGAGCAAGCGCTTAGATACTTAAGGGACCATCCACAACCTGAATTAGAAGTTAAAGTTTATGCCTATCTAGCTCGCTCTTACAATTTTATTGACAATCAGGCTGAGTCGCTCTCACTCGCAGAGCACGCCCTGACACTTGCAAACAAAATAAATAATACCAACCTGCAAATATTATCTTACAAAGTTAAAGGTGAGACTCAACTAGCACTTCGTCTTTATGACAATGCACTTGATAACTTGTCTTTAGCCATGGATTTAGCGGAACAAATAAACGATACCAAACTGCTCGCTGATTTACTCAATGATAAAGGTAATATCTATCGTAAAATGGCGAAACTCGATCTCGCCTTACGAGAATATTTGACGGCCCTTGAAATTTATCGATTTAAAGAAAATAAAGCCAAAATAGCAGAAGCCGTTGGCGCAATTGGTTCGATTTACAGAACCTCTGGCGATTTTGAAAAAGCCCTTAAATATCAGCTCGAAGCGCTTATGCTTAAACAAGATTTAGGTGATGTACGCGCACTTTCTCTGCAATACAACAATACCGCCATTGTTTATAAAGATATTGGTGATTATGACAATGCAATAAAGTTACACCTCAAATCTTTAGAACTAAAAACGCAGCTTAATTATCTACGGGGCATGGTCTTTTCAAATAATAATCTTGGTGAAACCTCACGTTTGGCAGGTAAAACTGAAGATGCGCTAATGTACCTCAATAAAGCCAAACAACTTGCTGATCAACTTGGCAATGAAGAATTACAAGGATCTTCTAACTTATATTTAGGCCGCCTGTTTCTCGACCAAAACGATTTAGCCACCTCCGAGCAATACTTAGATGAAGCATTAACTATTTTTACTACCACGCAAGAATTATCTCGCCTTGCAGAGACGCATTTAGAGCTGGGTCGATTACGATTTGGCCAAGGGAATTATGATAAAGCCGTAAAACACGTAGAACAAAGTATTCTTTTTGCTGACAAATCAGAAAAAAATGTAGTGTTACTCGGCGCCTATCAAGCATTATCAGAGTTTAACGAAGCGATGCAAAATTACCCGCAAGCGCTCAATTACTTCAAAAAATATACAGCTAAAAGTGAAGAAATATTCAGCAAAAAAGCACAGCTTAGTACTGGAGCTTTAAGGGTCGAATTTGAAGTTGATCAAAAACAACGAGAAATTGAGGCGTTAAAACAGAAAAATACTATCACCCACCTAGAACTTACCCACCAAGCTTCAGAAAAAAACACCGCGCTCTTAATTAGCTTACTAATTTCATTAGCCATTTTATTTAGCGCTTTTTTATATCTAAAACATAAAAAGCACCAAGCACAAAAAACCGTCTTAGCCGCCATTAAAGAAGGTAAAAAACGACTTAAATTGGCACTGTGGGGCAGTGGTGACGAACTTTGGGATTGGGATCTTATTACTGGCACAATCTCGCGTGAAAACACTTTTAATAATACCACTCTCCCCCGTGACCATATTGGTAACTCAATGAACGCAATGCAAAATGTAATTCATCCAGATGATTTTGAGCGAGTAAAAAGCCTTTTTGAGCAGCATGTAAATAATGAAAAAACAGACTTTTTTGAAGCCAGCTACCGCATTAAAAATACTTTTGGCGAATGGTTGTGGGTATTAGATAGGGGTAAAGTAGTTGAGCGAGATAATACAGGCCAAGCAACGCGCATATCAGGCACTCTGCGCGATATTACGACGTTAAAACAGCAAGAGCTTGCCTTAATTGAACTCAATAGCGAACTTGAGCAACGCGTAGAAGAGCGAACAAAAGATCTACAACAAACTAACTCTGAGCTTTCGGTCACCCTCACCGCATTAACTGAAACACAAACTAAATTAGTTGAAGTCGAAAAAATGGCCTCTTTAGGCAGCCTCATCACAGGCATTGCCCATGAAATGAATACCCCTATTGGCACCTGTGTAACTGCAAGTTCAGTTTTGCAAGAAATCATCGAAGATATTGAAACTCGGGTCAATACCAATCAACTTTCAAAAGAAAGACTGCAAAATGCACTTGGACAGTTAAAAAATAGCGAAACACTCATTACTAAAAACATCCATAAAAGTGCCAATTTAATTCTACAATTTAAGCAAATTGCGAACACCAACCCTACCACATCAATTTTCAGCCTCTCGAACCTGTTAAGCAAAAAACTTCAACTATTTCAAAATCAGCATGTATCGCAAGTACACGTACGTTTTGAGTGTCAATCTGAAACCACAATAAATAGCTTTGCGATGAGCTTTGACATGATTTTAGATATCCTACTTTCAAATAGCTTGCAACATGGCTGTGGTACGGAACGGCTAATTAATATTCTAGTGACGTTAGCCAAAAATGAATCACATTTACTACTGACCTATCAAGATGATGGGATCGGTATAGAAGATAATGTCGCAGATAAAATTTTCGAGCCTTTTTTTACCACCAAACGTAACCTAGGCAATATAGGTTTAGGGCTACACATTTTTTATAATCAAGTGACTCAACAACTTAAAGGAAGTATCCATTTTCAAAAAAATCACCCTCAAGGAGTGATTTTTACCCTATCGATACCATTATGATACTTAGTAAACTAGGAAAGTTAATTAACCTTAAGACTGGAGAATAAACCTATCCAACTAAAGGTAAAAAATAAACTAGATTTAAATTCAATAAGTTGCTAACTATTTTATCAAGAATCAGATTGTTTAGAAGCAATGCGTACTTTCAGATTGTTTTTTACCGCAGGCCATTCACTGGCAATAATAGAATAAATTACCGTATCGCGAATTGAGCCATCAGCCAGTATTTGGTGGTTACGCAAAATACCATCTTGCTTAGCACCTAAACGCTCTATAGCTGCACGAGAGGCCCGATTAAAAAAATGGGTGCGAAACTCAACGGCTATCGCTTTATGCTCCTCAAATAAAAATTGCAGCATCAAAAGCTTGGTTTCACTATTTATTGCGCTGCGACATGCGCTGGCGCTATACCAAGTATATCCAAGCATGGCTCGTCGGTTTGCACTGTCTACATTATAAAACCGTGTTGTGCCCACAATCTGATTGTTTTTTTTGCAATACACTGCATAAGCTATGTTACCAAGCGCCATATCTTCCATAGCGTTTTTAACATATTGCGCCATCTGTTCAGGCCTTGGAACATTGGCGTACCATAAACGCCAATGTTCCCCATCATTTACTGCTTCAATTAATTGCCCGATATGACTTGGGTCTAGCGGGATAAGCTCCACAACTTGACCCGATAAAATACGCTTACTTAATTTCATCATCTTAGTTCGTCTTTTTAATTCCTTGCCCTATTTCGGCTTAAAACCGACTTAACTACAGGGGTACGTTTAAATCAAATACGGCATATACAGTCGCACTAAAGGTGAGTGTTTCTGGCAAATATTGCCCCTCAACACGTGCGCTCGCCGTTTTATATAAGCCATCTTCCATCATGCCACGATGTTGACCATATTGAAATTGTGGTACTTGTACTTGGCTATTAATACTATAAATTTTACCTAGTGACGCACTAAATGCTTTTGCTAATGCTTGCCCTTGTTCAGTTGCATCTTGCACAGCTAACGCACTGGCTTGTTGTTGATATTGTTTTGCTTGTGATGATTTAAACTCAATATTATTTACTTGGTCAATCTCAATGCCTAATGCAAAGTTTATTAATTCACTAACCTGATTAATATCCTTTAAAGATACTTTTAAATTACGGTTTGCGCGATACCCTACGGTACGCTGCTCACCATTATCTAAATATTGAATAAGTGGTGATGTAGCCAATTGCGAGGCAGAAACATCTTCAGTTTTGAGGCTAAACTTATCAAGGCCTGCTAAAAATTGATTCACTTTTTGGTCAATCTCTTGCTTGGCAGCTAAACTTGTTTTTTGCTGACTTTTTACTTCTAAGTTAATAATAGCTAAATCAGGCTTTGCTGTTACTTGAGCATAACCATTAACTGAAATATGGCGATTGTTTGGTAAAGCAGTATTGGCGAAGGTATTTAAGCTTAAAAGTGCTAAGCACAGTAATGATATTTTTTTCATGCAATTTGTCCCTAAAAATTTTATTGAGTATAAGTATTTGTAGCATAGATGACATCAAATTAGCGCAAACTGAACAATAATCAGGATTATTACTTTACACTGAATACAAATTCACTATTATTGCATGTTCTTTCACACATTAGATAAAACTGGACCCCGACTACTATGGTCATAAATACTGCGAGAACCACTGAACTTGTTGAAGGATTTCGTCAATCAGCGCCTTATGTTAATGCCCATCGCGGTAAAACGTTTGTATTAATGTTAGGTGGCGAAGCAGTTAACCATGCAGGTTATCGTAGCATCATTAATGATATTGCATTACTCAATAGTTTAGGCATTAAAACAGTATTGGTGTATGGCGCTCGGCCACAAATCGATAAAGCCCTTCAACAAGCACATATTCAAAGTGAATTTCATCAAGGTGTTCGTATTACTGATGACGAATCATTCACCCTGATCAAACAAGTTGCAGGTGCTCTACAGCTTGATTTAACCGCTCGTTTATCAACCAGCTTAAGTAATACCCCAATGTCAGGGGCACAAATTAACGTTGTGAGCGGCAACTTTGTGATTGCTCAACCGCTAGGTGTTGCCGATGGTGTTGATTATTGCCATTCAGGCCGTGTACGCCGTATTGATGTTGAAGGTATTCGTCGCCAGCTTAATAACAGTGGTTTAGTTTTATTAGGGCCAATTGCAGCTTCTGTAACAGGTGAAAGTTTTAACCTTACTGCAGAGGAAGTCGCCACTCAGGTTGCTATCAAACTAAAAGCTGACAAAATGATTGGTTTTTGCTCTGAGAACGGCATTCTAAATGATTTAGGTGATGTAATTCCTGAACTAATGCCTAACGATGCTGAAACCGAATTAGTAAAATACCAACAAGATCACGATGCTTGTGCCAGCACTACGGCTTTTTTAGCGGCCAGTATAGATGCTTGTCGCAATGGGATCCCGCGCTGCCATTTAGTCAGCTATCACCAAGATGGTGCTTTGCTGCAAGAGCTATTTTCACGCGATGGTATCGGCACACAAATTGTAACGCAAAGCGCTGAAATATTACGTCGTGCGACCATCTCTGACATTGGCGGTATTTTAGATTTAATTCGTCCGCTTGAAGAACAAGGCTATTTAGTGCGTCGCTCACGCGAACAACTTGAAATTGAAATTGAGCAATTTACCATTATTGTTCGTGATGGTTTAATTATTGGCTGCGCGGCACTTAATCCGTTTGAAGAAGAGCAAGCTGGTGAATTTGCCTGCTTGGTTGTGCACCCACAATATCGTGACGCAGATCGCGGTTCTGTATTACTTCGCACTGTTATTCAACAGGCAAAATCATTACATTACAAAACCTTATTTGCCCTAACCACCCGCAGTATTCATTGGTTTTTAGAGCATGGCTTTGAGTTTGCCAATGTTGAAGATTTACCTGAAAAGAAAAAGTCGCTGTATAACTATCAGCGCCGCTCGAAAATTTTAGCGCTTAAGCTTAGATAACAGCATTAAAGCTAACTTAATATTTAAATCAAAACAGCAGCCTAGGCTGCTGTTTTGATTTGTCTCTTACAAACTATACCAAACTCCAAACCAACCCCTAATTTCATCTTCAATGGTATCTCCTGCCACTTTCACTACACCAAAATTAATATTAAGGTCATTAATCGCTGCAGGCCCTAAACCAAAGCTCACTTTTTGTTGCCATTTTACGCCGTAGCTGTCGGCAAATTCTTGGCCATCCATTTTATATTGTTGATAATAAAACCACGGCATCCCCGCTTTAAAGCTCATACCACCCGATACTGACTCAAACTCTTCACCTGAAATTGACAAAAAGGGTAACTCAGGGGCAATCACATATTCGGCATGGGCATCGGCTTTAATTAAGGTCGATTCAAAACCACCTAAACTCACCACGCTGTCGGTACGCGAGCGTTTTTGGTATTCACCATACAGAGGTAAATGCCACGCCTTACCAAATAACGTCGCAGTTAAGTCATAACCATGCCAATCTTGGCCGTCGTTATCACCTTCATAAGCACGGGCTTTGACTGATTGACCAATTGCAAATTTTTGCCAATCACGTTGCCATTGCTGGTCAATACCCACTCGCAACCATTGTGTATCGTTTACGTCATAATCGCTGTAGTTATAAGCTAGATGACTGGTGAGTAAAAATTGATCATTTCGATACGGATAACTCATTTGCGTATAAATACCCGATGCTTTGATGCGAGTATCTGCACTCTCATGGCGCTGCAATTGATTCGCGCTCTTAAGGTCATAACTAAATACATGGGCGCTCAGTTCAACAGGAAGTGCTTGGTAGTTTACCTCGGCATATGCACCCGACAGCGCACTTTTATTATCAAATGCGCCACCTATTTGCCAAGTAAGTTGATTTAAAAAGTCCCCCCCTTTAATTCCAAGCTGAAGCAAAGTTGTTGAGGCACTGGCATATTGCTCACCGATGTTAAAGGTAATATTTTGCTCAGTTGGGTTATAATTTTGACTTTCACCCACAGCTTGCTGATAAATCTTAGCGGCAGGCAACTTATGCGATTGTGCTTGGCTAGTATCTGCAATACGCACTGCAGCGCGCTCAGTCACCTCTGTAAAAGCAGCATCTGCGGCCAACTTATACAAATCAGGCCCTTGTGAATTAATGGCTTGATACAAAATGCCACCATCTTGCATTGGCATTGGATACGCGGTGACTTGTTGCCCCTGAGTGAGCTGTACTAAGCGATCGCCGGTAAAGTCATAGCGGTAGATATTAGTTTCACCCGCGACACCAGCCACATAATAAATGCTTTGCCCATCAGCCGACCAAGCAGGATACGATAAGAATTGGTAACCGGCTGGCATTGGCACTGAGCTTATTGTTTGATCATCAAGGTTTTTTACCCACAGCGCCCAATTTTCATTTAAGGCGGTTTTTAAATACGCTAACTTATTTTGATGAACGATTGGAAAGTCGTAAACGGTTGCTAAATCCTTGCTGGTTATTTCAGTCACAAGCCCGCTACTTAAATCAACCTTCACCAACTCTGAATAACCAAATTGTGCGCGTTCTGCATAAGCGATAGTTTTATCGCCACTGATAGAAAAACGACGCAGATTGGCCAGTTCTGTCAGTTGCTCTACTTTTCCTGAGTTTGTATCGTAACGAAATAAATCTTGATGGCGGGTATTAAGTTCATTATTGGCTACACTGAATGCACCAAAAATAAGGGTATCATTATCAAGCCATTGTGGGTTCATAATGCCTTTTTGATCAATTTGCTGCAGCACGTTTTTTTCTTCACGAGCAAATACCGTTGGGGCTTTATCGGTAATATCTTTAGGGTCGTCAGCTAAAATTTCTTGCTGTTTTTTACTGAACTCTTCAGCTGCTTTTTTGTTATCTGCCGTGGCGAAAATATTTAACTGGGTATTCCCTTTTTTATCAACGCTCACCATGGCAATTTTATCTTGCTCAGGCGATAAGCTAGGGCTTTGCTGAATATGGGTTAAATCAAACCATAAGTCTGTTTTTAATTCGGCTTGCTGTTGTTCTTTCGCTAATGTTTTGTAGGTGTATTCGGCAACAAAACGGCGATAAAGCGTTTGTGCAGGTTGCCCAAATGCGCCTTTAAACGCCTCTTCAAAATCACGACTTTCGACGGCCTGTAAACGGGTCCATACTGCATCTAAGGTTGCTTTATCAAAGGTATCTTCTAACCATTGTAAATAACGTACGCCTACTAAATACGCCATTGAGCCTGTCATATAGCCACCTTCAGTGGCGCTCAACTGATCATAAGTCGGCAACATGCCTTCTTTGGCAAATTGGCTGATTAACGATTCCACGTAATTATCGTGCAAACGGCCACGCCCTGTCATTTGTGATTCAAGCAAGGTGGCGTACCCTTCAGCGGCCCAGCGCGGCACTTGCATGCCTTGCGATACATCGTACAAACCATACACATTACGTAAAGTTTGTTTCCATTCACTACGACTTGGTTGCGCAAGGTGAACTAAATGAATGTATTCGTGCAGCGCTAAAAGTTGCTGCCAGCCTGAGCTATTCGATATCACAGTATCTGATTGGGGTGGCGTGGCAAAAAAGGCCATTAGCGGCGCTTTACTGGCTGGAATTGCAAAGCCATTAGGTTGATTAAAAGGGTCAAAAACCAGTACATCTACTTTTTTATCTAAGGCGCGGTTTTGTTGTTCAAGTACTTTGGTGCGAACAATCTCAAGCTCATTGGCGGCTGAACGCGCCCAATCTTGGTATTCTTTGCTGAAATGCACCTTAAAATTATCGGTTTCAATGGTTTGCCACTGTGAATTAGCGTGAGCAGTTAAGCTAAAGGCAACACTTAAGGCGAGCAGTGTTTTTTTCATTATTATCCCTGTTGTTTAAAGTCGAAACACGGGCCGAATTCTAAATTAAGCACTACTTCTTCGCCTTACTAAATGATAAATGGCGTAATTACCTGATAAACGGTAAAAAAGCCGCAATGCGGCTTTAGGGGAATCAAGTGTGCTATCAATCAACGAATATACCCTATGGATTTCAAGATGCTCATAGGCGACAAGTGACTAAATCCTCATGAGCATAGAGACACTATGTGATTGAGGTAAAGGCACGCGGACAGCACCCGAGCATCTAGAAAGACGATAGGGATAAAAAGTTAAAATAAGTAGCGCACCTTGAAAGTCAGTTGGTCTTGCTCGCGCTGTTGCCACATCGAATTAAGCTCGCTGAGCCATTCTTTTGAGCCGACATCTTGATCAAATTGCCCTGCACCGCGGTTATAAACGACATAAATATCTGAGTATGCCCCTAAACGATATCGCAGCTTTATTTGGCTGGTAAATCGCTGATCGGTAAAGCTATTGTCAACCGCACTCACAGGGCTTAAATGATGACCACGAATGTCATACACGGCTTTAGTATCCGCATCAAGAATCGCCCACTGAAAAATCATACTGAGCTCAAGCTTGTCACTGAGCAACCCCGAGACATTAATATAATTGGCGAATAAGCGACGGTCGTACTCTGCCACTTGCCCAGGGCCTGACGCGATGACCATACCATCACCTTGGCGATAAAAGTTATTAAATTTTAGGCTCCAGTTTTCGTGCGGCATCCACGTCATATCAACCGCGTATTGCTGCGCCAAACCATCAATGCCTTCTTGATCTAAACGAAAACTGGCCGCCCAGCTAAAAGAGCCGGTGTAAGGGCTGCCATAAAAAAACCAGCTCTTTAACAAATCGCGATTTTCATATTGGCCTAATCCTGCACCTATTAAATCATCCCAACCTGCAGTTTGATAATCAAAAGAGGCATCAAACGATGAGCCATCGGCCAAAATAAACGACGCCCAATAAGATTGAGTTGCTGGCAGTTTTAAACCACTGTCGTTGCTTTCATAATTGAGCTGAACATTATATTGAATGCGATTAATAAAACCACTGCTGTAGTTAACCGCATGGCTAAAATAAAGTTCATTAAAACGCCAGTTATTGCGCTTTCGATAACCTAAGTCGTTGTTATCAAATTCGTCATCAAGGCGTAAGTAACGCCCAGTTAGGTGAGTATTCGGATCAAATTGATATTTTATATTTGTACTGACACCATAACCTTGGCTGTCCTCGCCACGTTCTGTCACTGCAGAGGCTAATAAAGCGCTTTGCCACGACCACGTATCACTTTGGTATTGGCTATCCCAAGCTGCAGTTTGGGCATTGCGATCACGCCAAGGGCGCTCAGTATGAGTAACTAAAACCCCACTTTGCCAAGTGTCCTCACGGTAACGAGCTCGGCCAACATAAAAATCTTTACCAGCGCCCGAATCTAACTCTTCTTCCAATGCGGCAAAACCAGCAAACTGCCAATTATCACCTTGATGAATAAAACGCACTGCACCGTCAATTGGAGTAATCACTTTTTGGCCATCATCACTGCCTGCGCCAATGCGCCGCGTATGGATAAGCTTAGTATTTTGCTCTGCATTAACATTCATCACGCCAATATCTTGGGTAAAAAACGGCCGTTTATCTGTCACTAAGGTCTCAACGGTTGAGTAATTCAAATCAAGCTCGTCACTATCCACTTGGCCAAAATCAGGGTTAACCGCCAAGCTCAATTTTTGATGATGATCGGGTTTAAACACCAAATCAAAACCCATGTCGGTATTGGAGGCCTCACCAACAAAATCCTGTTGATGCGTCGCATACGGAATAAATGCCCACTGTTGTTGCTCTGGAATTGACGCTTGGATCTTTGGCATTTTGAGATAAAAATCACTGTTGCTAGTCGTTTGTGGCTGCGACGCATAAATGTGATTCGTGGCAAGTTCATAAAGCTGCAATGATACCCCCACATTAGCCATGCCATCATTAGTGCGATTTGGCTTAAACGAAACCGAATGCCAAGGAATAAAAACCTCAGAACTCCAGTAATCTTTATATTCATAAAATGCTGACTGCCAAATTCCATCCCAATCAGCATCTGTGGTGAGCTGCGGCGTTAACACCGCATCTTGCACGCCACCACCGAGTGTTACTGCAAACTGATAAGCCCCGCTGCCATCACCCGAAAAATCAATCACAAACCGATTAAAATCAGCTTGCATAAAGGCATCTTGCAGATTGTATTGTTTTTTACGCTCCCCTTGTTTTTGCCAATTTTTAAAACCGATATAAATACCATCTGCAGTCGCAAAAGCGCGGCCCTCCACCTTGTTTTGAGTTTGCATTAAAGTAGCAGGTACCACTTGGTAAAAGTCACGATAAATTGCAGCACCTTGCCAAGCGGCTTCATCAAGCTTGCCATCAACCTGAATTTCATTAGCCAAAACGGTTTGTCCACTTACTAAAGCCAATATCAATAAGCGAGTTCGCATCACATTATTCCTGTTAAAAATTTTTATTTATCAAAGCAAATTTAACGCGAAAAAAAGCTGATATTTTCCTGAATAAGACTGAGTAAAGACTTATAAATATTGACTTTATGATGGATCGCGGTATTTTTGGCGAGGAATGGTAAACAGGTGTGATATGACAGCAGAAAAACAACAAGAGCACACTTCGTCACAGGTAAAAGATGAACTTTTACATGTTCAATTTGGCGATTTTATTTTTGATCTCGGCCAAGATGAGCTCATCCATCATCATTCACGCGCCATCACAAAATTAGAACCGCAAGTTTCGCAATTACTACACCTTTTTGTAACCCACCCCGCGGAAGTATTAAGTAAAGAATATTTACAAGACACGCTGTGGCCCAATACCATAGTCGAACAAAATAGTTTGTATCAACTACTGACTAAAATTCGCCGTTTATTAAATGACTCAAGCCGCTCGCCTCAATACATTAAAACGCTGCCTAAAAAAGGTTACTGCTTCATTGCACCGGTTACCCGCTATAACCCGCAAGCCAAACCCATCAATGACAGCGTAATCAACAATACTAACGTTTCTGAGCCCAATTATCTTTGGCTTTGGTTAGTACCAGCCCTAATCATTTGCTTTAGCGCATATGCCTTTTTTAGCCAGTATGATGTCGCTCCCGAAACGCCTCAGTATCAATTGCAAGATGTGAGCTATGAGCTAGGGCTTGAGTCTGATGTGGATGTGCATATCAGCGAAAACTTAATGGCCTATGTCAAAGATATTTACACCCTGCATATATCCAATAAACAAGGGCAAGTACTACATCAACTCAACTCCCCATATCGAGTGGCCTTTCCAACATGGCAAAGCACTGGCAGTTTGCTGGCGTATTGGCGCTATAAAGAAGATCAGTGCGAATTGTTTATTATGACCCCGCAAGGTGCGCAAAATCACCAAGCGCCATCGATTGCATGTGAGTCAGCCATTCGCCCCGTATGGAAAAGCAGCGATGAATTAGTGTTAAGTGTGTTACAAAAAGGCCAACTGACTCCCTATTTATATCGCATTAGTCAGCAAGATTTAGTCAAACTCCCCCTTTCAATGCCCAGACAATCCATTTATAAAGGGGCGGTCAAAGTGTGGAATGGTGACGTTTTTTACCTCCTCAATCACGCCAACCACCAAAGTAGCTTAATCAAACTCAATGGTGAAACCGTCATGAACTGGGATTTTCCGGTTTGGCTTGCCGCTTATAACCCCAAAACTCAGGCAATTATCACTAATGACAGCAGCCAGCGCCACGCCTTAGTGGCAACTCATTTAGATGGCCGCCAATATGAGGTTTATCAAACGGCTCAAGGCCTGTTTACCAATGTATCTATTGATCAACAAGGAGACATTTATACTGCGATTGAAAGCTGGCAAGTTAATATTCGTGATAAAGATCAACTCCCTATTTTTTCAACCTCGAGCATTGATTACCTTCCAGTCAGTAATCGCTTAGGCGAAACCGCATTTATGTCACGGCGCAGCGGCGTATGCGAAGTGTATTTGCATGCCGACAACCAAGTGGTGCGTTTATCTCATCACAAGGGATATGAATACGTTCAATTTTTAGAATGGCGCCCCGACTTATCGATGCTGTTATCCAATCGGGATTTAGATTTAGCCTTGTATGACAGACAAGGCCAAGTGTTGCAATTTACCACCGAACTTAATGAAAAAATTCGTAATATTGGCTGGTATAACAACAATACGGTGTACGCATTTGATGGTCAGCAACTGCATTTTTATAGCTTGCAAGGCCACCTCATCAATGCCATCCACCTTGATGCGCAATTTGTTTATTTTGATGCGCAGGCAAAGCGGTGGTTACGACTTAAAAACCGCATTTTATATAGCCAAGATGATTTAAATAGCACAGGCACAGAACTCGCCAAATTAACCACACAACAAACAAACCTGTTGCATAACATTCGGCTGAAAAATAATACCCTGTATTGGCAGTCATCTTGGTCAAAACAAGACTATATTTGGCGTTTACCACTTGAAGCGGGGCAAGATGCTAACATCGTTAAACAAGGTAATTTAATTTGGCACTTTGATATTAGCCCCTATGAAGAGCTAACAATTGCTAAAATGGAAGCACTCGAAGGTGATATTAAGCGCCTCGTTGCGACATCGATAAAACCTTAATTTTAAAAGGTGAAATTTTAAAATCAAAATAAAAAAGCCTTTAAATTAAAGGCTTTTTTAGTACAAAATTTAGGAAAACTAAACCCAATAAACGATGGTACTTAAACTGTGGCTTTCACCGGGTGCCAGCACAACTTTATCGTCCATCACATTGCCCGCTTCAAGACATAACATGGTTTTATATTCGTCATCAGCAAAGTTAGACAGCCGCTTGGCTTTATCAATCCAAGGATTCCAAAGCACACATGAAGTAGAATTTTCACGCCCTACCGCAATTGTGCCCTCAGGCGTATTAATATGCTGCATGCTGCCAACTTGGGTATAAACCATATCAGTTTCACGAGCAAAACCAACAACATCGTTTTGCGCAAATGGACCTTCACCAAACTCAATAAATTGTGAACCTTGCAGTCCATCTACCTTAGTGGCAGTAATATCTGACGTTGGGAAATAAGTGTGCAAAGCTTGCGTTAATTCAATTGGTTGAGAATCTAAGTTGGTATTTATCAGCGTTACTTTTAAAACATCTGATAAGTGAAATACCACTTTTAATGCGCTTTTATACGGCCAATAAGTTTTATCTATTTGCGCCATTGGTAACGATAAAATAACTTCGGTGTACTCGGCATGTTCGTTTACTTCTTCAGCTCGCCAAAGATTGGTGCGCGCCACACCATGAATAGGCCAATCTTGGTTTTTACACACGCCAAACCAAGGCCAACAAATAGGAATACCACCACGCAACCCTTTACCCTGTTGGTAATCTTCATCTTGCGACATCCAAATTAATGGCGGCTTATTTTTTGGTATAAATGACGCAAGTTGCGCACCTTGTAAAAAAATGGTGGCACTACAGTGCTCACTTTCAATGGCGAGATATTCTAAATCCGTATCGGTTTGCATAATTGTTACACAAGGAGAAAGTTTCATAAGGCATCCTTTTAAAATGGGTCAGTGCAAAACAAACATTAGGTCCGATTGTGCCGCTAACATTAGCAGACAACAAGCATTAGTTAACACTGTGATTTTTATTCATGTTGAGCGACATTTAAAATAGCTTTTATAATTTACAACATCGAAATATGTAACTTTTCGGCCAGCAACTCAAGCGCATATAAGCCTGCGACCGAATTACCAAACTCGTTTAATTCTGGCGACCAGACACATACGGTAAATTTACCCGGTACTATGCCAATAATACCACCTCCAACGCCTGATTTTGCAGGGATCCCCACTCGAAAAGCAAAATCACCCGCGGCATCGTACAAACCGCTGGTAAACAATAATGAATTTACTTGCTGAGTTTGTTTTGCGCTCAACATTTGCCGCCCACTTTGCACACAGACACCTTGATTCGCTAAATAACTAAACGTTTTTGCCAGCTCTATACTGCTCATTTCAATAGCGCAATAACTAAAGTAAGCCCGTAGCACAGTATCAACATCATTATCAAAATTATTAAACGACTTCATTAAATGCGCCATGGCAGCATTACGATGACGGTGTTGGTATTCAGAATCAGCGACTTTTTTGTTGATCACCACTTTATCGTTAGCACTTAATAAACGCGCGGTTTCAAGCATATTAAAAACAGGCGCAGAAACCCGACTAACCAGCGCATCACAAACCACTAATGCACCAGCATTGATAAAAGGATTACGAGGAATACCGGTTTCAAACTCAAGTTGCGCCAAAGAATTAAATGCCGTACCTGAGGGTTCTTTACCAACACGACGCCAGATCTCATCACCATGATGCTGCATTGCTAAAGTGAGCGTAAGCGCCTTAGAAACCGATTGAATGGAAAATGTAGCGTGCGCATCCCCTGCAGAAAAGGTTTGACCATCAACCGTATGAATTGCGATAGAAAATTGCTCGGCAGGCACATCTGCCAATGCGGGAATATAGTTGGCCACCTTACCTTGACCAAAACAGCAACGCGCTTGTTGACTAATCTGTTGCAAAATATCATTAAACTGCGGCATAACGGGGTAAATTTCCTAACTCACTTCTTAAATCGACAGCCACAATAGCAAGTTTCAATAACAAAAAACTATGTAAACGACGTAATTATTTTGATTTTTTCTCTACGATAACTAATGGCAACCGCATTTTAACTTCAATACCATGCCCTTGAGTGGAATAACATTTTATTTCACCTTGAAATAGCTGAGTAACCAGATTAAATACAATGTGCATACCCAGTCCGCTTCCTCCTTGGCTGCGTTTAGAAGTCACAAAAGGTGAAAATACCTGATTAACCATTGCTGGCGCCATACCCAAGCCATTATCAAAATAATATAAATGAATTAATCCTTCGTACGCACTGATTTCAATACGAATTTGACCATGATCTAGACCTTCAAAACCATGAATCACTGAGTTATTAATTAAGTTAGTAAATATTTGATGCAACGCCCCAGGATAAGTATTAAATAGCAATTGTTCAGGGCCATTAATTTGAATTTTAATGTCTTTATTTTTCCAAAGTGGTTTGAGCGAATACACCACATCATGTAAGTATTCGGTTAAATTGATTTCTCGACGAGCTTCTGAACTTTGATCGACCGCTATTTGTTTAAAACTCGAAATTAACTGATTTGCCCGATCTAAATTTTTCATAATCAAGGTATATCCATTACCTTGCATTTGAATTGATTCCTCTAATTCCGACTGTTTTAAGGTTTTTTGCTCCAACTTATTTTTTAGGCTGGTTAAACAATCTTGGTTATACGAAATTGCTGTGATAGCAATGCCCAATGGCGTATTTATTTCATGAGCAACCCCAGCAACTAAGCTTCCTAGTGATGCCATTTTTTCGCTTTCGATCAGCTCCTGCTGCGTCTCTTTTAATTGGATCATTGCATGCTCAAGCTTTAAATTCTTGCTCGAAATTTCTTGGGTACGCATTGCCACTTTTGCTTCCAGTTCATCGTTGAGTTTTTGCAATGTTGCTTCGTGCCGTTTTAACTGATTGATATCTTTTAGAGCTCCAACAATACGAATTGGTTGGCCATTTTCATCTCGCTCAATCACTCGTCCTTTATCAAGCACCCAAACCCAATTATCAAAAAAATCTTTAACTCTAATTGCAACTTCATAGCTATCAATCTGATTTTCATTACATTGCGTAATCTTTTGTTGCAAAAGCCCTCGATCATCTGGGTGAACAAACTCCCCACTTAACCCCTCCTCCAGCTCATTGTTTGATTTACCAAAATCAATTCGAGCTGCCACACAATAACGATGCACTTTACGATTAGGCACATCCCAATCCCATAACTCATCACCACTTGCCCACAACGAAAGTTCAAGACGTTGCTGCAATTGCGCCATAGCTAAATTATCAGCCACAACTTTGCGATACATTCGCTGTTTTCGTATCACAAAAAAACTTAACAACATTAGTATGCTAGCAAAATAAAAGAATTGGCTGGTTTTGTTCCACCACCAAGGGGATTTCAAAAACAATGTTAAGGAATGAATATCAGACTGATTACCAAATTGATCTGTTGCATAGGTTTCTATTTGATAATCGCCAGGTGGTAACTTTAATAAGTTGATTTGCCGATTACCTTGTTCCAGTGCAAGCCAAGTATCTGATAACCCTAAAATGCGATAGTAATACTGTAACTGCTGAGCTGAAGAATAAGTTAACGAGGCAAAACGAAACGACATAATATCCTGATAGTAATCAAGACTTATATTGGAAACTCGCTCAACCGGCTCAGAAATTAAGGCGTTATTGTGAGTCGGACTGATAGTTTTGCCTAAAATCGAAATCTCCGTCAGTACAATATTGGCAGGCTGTAAGTGCGCGGCAATAGTATTGGGGTAAAACTGATTAAAACCCTGAGAACCCCCAATAAAAACTCGCCCATCAGGAGCTAACCAAACTGCACCAAAATTATATTCAAGCCCTTGGGTACCATCAGCTTTAACATACGTTTCGTAGCTAAAATCTGAGGTGTTAATTCGAATTAAACCTCCACTTGTACCCAACCAAACACTACCTTGCTGGTCATATACTAAAGACCAAATAGCATCGTTTTTTAAACCATTTGTACGATCAAAGGTTTTAATAATTTTAACTTGCTCGCTCACCACATTTAGACCTACTTCACTTGAAGCCCAAATCCTATTTTTAGTATCAACACTCAGCATAAACACTAAATTAGACAGCAGCCCTTGCTCAGAATCTAAGTTATATAATTGTCCCTGGTGAAATTTAAATAAGCCCTGCCCTAGAGAACCAAACCATAAGTCACCGTTATGTACCAACATATCAGTTACTTCGTCTGGAGGAGTTAATTGCTGGTCGAAAAAAGGAATCAGAGCTTCTAATTGCGGATCGTATTTTAAAATACTATTACTGCGAGTACTGACTAATATCTGGCCATTATACTTTTGCAAACGATTAAAAACTAAAGTGGGTGCATTTTGGTGATGCACAGAGTAAATCTTAATTTCTTGGTTTTTTATATTGAATTTAGCGACACCATCACCGCGCGTGGCTACCCAAACATCATCACCATCACGCAAAATAGACGATACAAATGAGCTGTTAATAGCACTAAATTCTGGGTAAATATCTTCAACTTTAGCGAAGCCTTTACCTGCAAAAATATAAATGCCACGTGTGGTTGCTATCCAAATTCTTTCTTGCGGATCGGCCATAAAGCCGCGTACATCTGGGTTACTAAGTGGTGCATCAGGATAATTAAACTGGCTAACATAGCCCAACTGCTTGATATGTGATTTTAAGAAGTTAACTCCACCTGATTCGGAACCAATCCAGAGGTTATCTCTATTATCGAATGCTAACGATAAAACCATATCATCAGCCAAACTGTCGCTTAACCTGTCGTTATGATAATAATGTGACGCCTGTTTTCCCTCTAAGGTAAAACTTTTCACTCCATCATTCGACCCAGTCCAAATGATCTGATCATTAAACGCTAAACTATGAATAATATTACTTTCTTTATTTGAAATAGCTCGTTGCCATAATAATTCAAACTCAGCACCATCTTGATAGACCTGTAAAATCCCATCTTGGCGGCCAATTACCAGCTTTTGCTCTGCCACTAACAAGCTTACTGCAGCGTCGGTGGTCAATTGCATAATATGCTTATCGCTTACGCGATAAACATAAACCCCTTGGTAAGTCGCAAAAAATAAATTATCACCACTGAGGGCTAGATGATTGACCTTGTTATTTTTTTGAATATCAATAAGTTGAATATCAAGTGTGCTCGCATTTAAATAATACCCACCATCACTTTGGGTGCCGACAAAAACGACATCGGCACTGCAAGCCAAAGTAGTCACTTGATCGGATGGTATATCCTGCTGATAACGTTTGAGGAAAGATTTAAACAACCCAGTTTTAAAATTATAAAAGCTTAACCCTGTACTCGTACCGACCCACAAACCTTGATTAGGAACCACACATAACGCATTTATAAAGTTACCAGCGAGGAAATCTTTACGCTCAGGCACCGCAAAAAATTGCTTAAACTCATAGCCATCAAACCGATTTAAACCAGCCTGCGTGCCTAACCAAATAAAGCCTGTTTGATCTTGTGCAATTGCAGTAACCGATACTTGGCTTAAACCTTCTGTATGCGTGTAATTAGACATAGTCTGATGGACCTGTTCAAAAACAGGCAAATTAGCCGACGCACCAAAACTAAAAAGTAGTAAGAATAAGCAAACGAATTTCAAGCGCTAACAGCCAGAAAACGAACAATTTTATAAGTGTAGTAGAAATAAAATAACCAATCGGAAAAATATTAAGCACCGTTATTTACCTCATTAAGGAGTAAATTAGGTCACTTTATATTTAGTCACACCCACCACCAGAGTCACCGCCTGAATCACAACTGTTATCGCTTGATGAAGAACTCCATATGGTGCTGTCTGAATCTGTATGTGCACTTGAAGATCCGCTACCACTGGTTTTAGACATAAAAAAATAAACCAACCCAATGATAGATAAAACAAAAAAGCTCGGGATCCAATTTCCTGATTGAAATCCCGCAAGCAAAGTAATGGTTGCAAAAATAAAAGCCAAGAATTTAAAAAATGTTTTCATGTTGTTTTCTCACAAATAAAATCAGCCACTCTGAAGGTTAGAGTCTATTTGCTAAATTAATAATTTTTTGGTGGCAAAAGCGGCTGAGCCGGCTGTGTTCAAAATAGCCCAGCAGAATGAAAAAAACAGCTAAAAATAATAAACTGACAGCGACTAATACTAAACCATGAAATAAAAAATTCATTGCAATGACCAAAAATAACATAGCACATAAACTATCAATATTGAGTTCTTTTGACATAACCAATCCCACAATCTCATTTAAAATCAAGAATAAAAAAGACAACCTAATAATGCAGATAGATAGAAACTAACATCTATCTGCATTAAATCCCATGCTTAGTGTTCAAAGGTTATAATCAGTGATTCAAGGTAAAAAACGAGTAAGGCAATGCATAAGATTACCTTACACATGGCCCTAAATTGATTGGAAAAAGTAAAAATCAGTTTTTCTACTTTATTAAAATCGAAAAATCTAGCCCAAGCCTATGGCTTAATATTCAATCTCAATAGCAGATAAAAGTTTTATCATCTGGTGTTCCGGTTATTTACTCCATAAAATTTAAAATCAGATCAGCAATCACATCACCCTCTTCTTCAAGTGCAAAATGACCTGTATTGAGTAAATGAAACTCTAGATTTTTCAAATCACGCTTATAAGGGTGAGCACCACTTTCTGGGAAAATATAATCGTTTTTCCCCCACACTAATAATGTTTTAGGTTGGTATTTTCTAAAATATGCCTGCCATGCCGAATATAAAGCAGGGTTACTGCCATAGGAGTAAAAAAGCTCTAATTGAATTTCTTTATTGCCCGGGCGGTCAAGCTTAAGCTGATCAATTTGCCACGTATCAGGGCTAATCGCAGCCTCATTACGCGTGCCATGCGTGTATTGCCATTTTGTTGCATCAATAGTAAGAAGTGCATCGTTCAACACCTTTTTATTCCCTGCTGATTTATCTTGCCAATAGGCTTTTATCGGCTGCCAAAAATCACCTAACCCTTCATCGTAAGCATTACCATTTTGAATAATTAACCCTTCAATGCGTTCAGGATGTGCAGCAGCAATTCGAAATCCAATTGGAGCGCCATAATCCATAACATATAAGGTGTATTTATCCGCACCTACTTTAGTCAAAAACTCATTAGTAATTTTTGCCAAATTATCAAAGCTGTATTCAAACTCGTTAATAGCAGGCATAGAACTATTACCAAATCCTGGATAATCTGGCGCTATGACATGATATTGCTCAGCAAGTTTAGGAATTAGATTACGATACATGTGTGATGACGTTGGAAAACCATGTAGCAGCACAATAGTTGGTGCTTTTACATCACCCGCTTCACGATAAAAAATAGTCTGCTTGGCGACTTCAATCGTTTTAAATTCAGTCACTGTTTGTGCCGAAGCCGCTTGGCTTAAAGTCAGCGCTAATGTTGTAGCCCCTGACGCCTTAAATAAACGTTTTACACTTGGTGATAACGATAAAGAAAATGAGTTATGTTGCATAATTTTATTCCTGTATAAAATTTTAAATTAAAAAAGGGTGCGATCTGTTACCGCGATCTGAATTTCGTTGATGCTCGCCTCCCGATGCGTCATCAAACCGGCGCTATCAAACTGCCAATGCTCCAACCCATAAGCACGATGCCACTGCCCATCTTCAGCTTGATACTCATATTGAAAATCAACCGCAATACGATTGTCTGCAAAACAAAAAAGCTTTTTCTGCAATCGATAGTGGCGTTCTTTTTGCCATTTTTTCGTTAAGAACAACTCAATTTCGAGACGACCCGTTACAAAATGATCACGATTGCGCCACTGCGAATCTTCGCTGTAGGCCAAAGCGACTTTGCTCGGATTTTGTTCATTCCATAAATCCTCAGCACGCTGCACTTTGGCTGCCGCACTGGTCAAATCAAATGGTGGTATTAATGCTTGTTTCATCTATCACGCCTCAAAGGTCAACCAATCTGTCTACATTCAAGGTAGACAGATCTGTATTAATTGTCAAAGCCTATTTTTGAAAAAAAATTAATCTTCAGATAGCAATATGAAAAATAAGAATTAAAAAATTTTAAATTCAAATCTTTATTTGAGCTGGCTAAAACCCGCTTTTGATGGTAAACATATCGGTATAGTTTAAAGTTGTAGGATAATAAAATGCCGGCCTTATCAAAACGCGATCAACTCGTTGAGCATGCCCTTAATTTATTTTATCAACATGGATTTCACGCCACTGGTATTGATCTTATTATCGCCACCGCACAAGTCTCGAAAAAAACGCTCTATAATCACTTCAAGTCTAAGGAAGAGCTCATAATTGCGACCTTAGAAAAGCGCGACCGTGATTTTCAAGCGTTTTTAATCACTGAAATTGAGCAACGCGCCACAGTGCCAATTGAAAAATTAACAGCAGTATTTGATGTATTAGATTTGTGGTTTAATCAGGCATCGTTTTCTGGTTGCATGTTTATTAATGCGTCTGCCGAATACCCCTTGTTTAACGATCCCTGTCATCAAGTGTGTTCCCTACATAAAAAAGCCATCGCAAACTATATACTCTCGCTGGCACAAGCAGCCAAATTTCAGTATGCAGAGCGCTTAGCCAAACAACTTATGCTGATTATTGAGGGCGCGATTGTTGAAGCGCATGTCAATGATAATAAACAGGCTGCGAAAGAAGCTAAAGAATTGGCGCTTTTAGTAATAGGTCAGTACGGCTTAGCCGTTTAGGCTCAATTTTCCAAAACAAAAAAAACCTGCCAATGGCAGGTTTTTTGGTTGGATACTTCGTAGGATTTGGTTGGGCGTTGCGGTTTTATTGGAAACGCGCTAACTTTTTGGCTATTTGAGTTGCACCATGTTCTTTAGCAAATTTAGCAATACTAACGCCATTGCAATGCACGCTTTTTGCTACATCTCGAATTTCACGTTGCTGCTGGCGTAAAGTACGATAAAACTGACTCGTATCGCCCGTAGCTGCAACCATGCAAAGGTTTGTTTCTAGACTGTTATTCGTTGCTTCAAAGCTAGCCGCATTTACACTTAGTGTAGCCATGGTTGCGATTGAGGTGATTACTGCGATAGTTAATTTTTTCATTTTCATTCCCTCTTGTTGCTAAGCGGTTTTTAATTTTAAGTCGTGCTTTTCATTTCGTTGGAATAAAGATTAACTAGGTCTTGAGGAAGATAATTTAGCAAAGTGATAAAAGGTCAATCGCGGTGACATCAGGTCAAAGCAGCGGATAAATGCGCTCTCGCCTTATTCTATTTTATAGCCAATACCATAAATTGAATGCAATAAAGCCTCTTGCCCCTGCTGAGATAATTTGTTGCGTAGGTTTTTAATGTGACTATCAATCGTACGAGCGCTGACAATCCGATCATCTAAATAACATACCTGCATTAAGCTATCGCGAGAGTGAACTATTCCAGGGCGAGTGATTAAGGTATTAAGTAAACGAAATTCAACCGGAGTCAATTCCACTTCAACTCCTGCTATCTGACACTGAAATCGCGATAAATTGAGTAATATAACTTTGTATTTAGTCACTTCTTCATCATTTGCTGTGGCGGGTATGACAGCGGTTCTGCGTAAAATTGTTTTTACTCGCGCTACCACCTCACGTGGTAAAAAAGGCTTGCAGACATAATCATCTGCACCAAACTCTAAGCCCATTAAGCGGTCAATTTCATCGACCCGAGCAGTGAGCATTAAAATAGGCACATTCGAAAACTGTCTGACTTCTTTACAAATTGTGAGGCCGTCTTTATTAGGCAGCATTAAATCTAAAATTACAAAATCAGGCTGTTGATTTTTTATCTGTAAAACAGCGTCGGCACCATCATGTATTGTGGTTACTTCAAACCCATCTAGTGTTAAAAAGTCGACCAATATTTGCGCAATCTTAACTTCATCTTCTACAACTAGCACCTTGGTTGCCATTACTTAACCCTCGACATCAACTCTACCGTGATATGCAGCCCGCCTAATTTTGAGGGCGAAGCATAAATTCTACCGCTATGTGCCTGAACAATATTCCGCGCGATGGTCAAACCAAGCCCTGCACCGCTGGCACGGCGGGTACGTGATACATCTTGTCGATACAAAGGCTCAAAAAGTAATTCACACTCTGCTGCGGATACGCCCGGATTGCTGTCTTCAATCTGCAAATAAATTGTATCTTTGATTTGACTCAAACTAACTAAAATAACCCCACCATTATCTGTGTAAGCAATTGAATTAGAGAGTAAATTCATCAGCAATTGATCAAGACGAAGGGTATCTCCTTGCAGGATTAAATCAGTTTGGCTATCGAGCTGTAAATTAAGTTGCTTTGCTTCAAATTGAGCACTCAAACTAATTAGTATTTGTGCTAACCGACTCGATATATCTACGCTGGAAAATTGATATTTTAAGCCTCCGATATCCGACAGTGAAAGTTGATATAAATCTTCCACCAGTCGATTTAAACGTAATGTTTCTTGCTCTAATGACAGTAACTGCTCAAGATCAAAAGGCCTAATCCCCGCTTTAAGTGCTTCAATTTCACCACTTAAAATGGTTAGCGGAGTACGTAATTCATGAGAAATATCTGCCTGCCAACGATTTTTAGCACTACGATTTTGCTCTAACGTCATCGCAAGCTGATCGACATCACGCATTAGACGATTAAGTTCATCATCTGTTTGTGGCTCTTGGTATTGCAACCGTGGGTTAAAATCGCCTTTGCGCAAAGCAGCAATAGCCGCAACTACTTGATTTATTGGATTAAGCAATAATCGAGTTAACCAAATCGCCAAGGAAGCCGCTAAAATGAGGCAAACAAAACCAATCACTATACTGGTCAACAATTGCTGCTGCGCAAATTCGCTTGCTTGTGGAGTATCAAATTTACGTTTCGGTAAACTTCTAAGTTCCGCAATCTGCTGATTATTAAAATAAAGCGGCGCGACTATTAATTCACCCTGATGGCGATCTAAATCTGCCCCCACCAACCATTGTCCATTAATATCAAATAAGGCTGTGGGTGGTCCAAAAGGATTACGCGCAGGCAGAGGACGCTTTCTCTGTGATTGCTGAGGTTGATTGTGAGGAGCTTTGTTTAATATGTCTTCCGGTAACATGCCCGCATTGGCACTATGTTGCTGCAACATATTACGAAATTGTGGCGGTCTCAGGCTACGCCAACTTTCTCCATTGGCTTGATAATGCTCAACTAAATCATGGCCAACACGCTGTAAGCGTTCTTGCTCTAACGCATTGATGTAATCCAAAAAGCCCTGCTCAAAACTCCACCTTGCCAAACTTAATGTAGCAATCAGAACCAAGGAGGTTAGGCCAACAAAGGCAATGGTGAGTTTTTTCGATATTTGCATTAATCGAGTATAACAATCGCCTTAAACAACACAAATAGGATGCTGTAATTTAAGGAAAACTCCACAGAAAATGCACATTGTTGATACTTAAAATCAGATCCTCGTTAAGCAGAAAAAATTATAACATGATACTTTTAACCGCAAGTTTCGCTTTACCACCTTGCTCATCAGTTAAGTCGGGGACTAAATAAATGGCTGATATATTGGCAAGCTTAATACCTTTATCTACTGAACTTGCTGGTGTCCATAAAGGGCGCTTAAACTGATTTAATGTAAGTGTTTGCTTTTGCCATTGTTCAGCTTTAGGTAATACGGCTTGGTAATGGGCATAACTCTTATCACCTTCTTTACCATAATCAGATTGCGAGAGCTTCACAATAAGCGGTTGATCACTTTGATAATGAATTTCAATGGTTTCAGTTACGCCTAAACTGCCATTAGGTAAGGTATAAATCAGCTCAACCCAAGAGTTATTTTGTTTATCAACCCGTGGCACTCGCTCAAACTCAATGGCAATTGCATCATTTTTTAAACCGTGGAAATGCGCCACACTGCCGTGCGGATCTGTTGCATAACTCCAATCATTTATATCTAATACTGAATGTGCCTCAGTTGCTGCACTGCTAAGCAGTAATCCCGCCCAAATAATCTGTTTAATTGTCATTTTCCATGCCTTTTTAATTTTATTTTCAAAACGATAACATGATTAATCTCAAGCTAATATGAGCAGTTTGTCTCAATACTGTACATAATAAATAACCTCAAGTCTGAATAGTAAATCTCTTATCTAGAACGGGGGTTAAATAAAAAACCCGCTGGGAGGCGGGTTTGATACTTCAGAAATTTCTTTACTTCATTAGCTTATAACTTGGCAGTCACTGTTTTTACATTTATTGGGCGATTGACTCTAACAAGTTGCTTGCCAATATCACTTGCTCCGTGCTCAGCGGCAAACTGCGACAAACTCATGCCATTACATTTAACACTTTGCGCAATATAACTCATGCTTTGCTGGCTTTGGCGTACTGCACGATGAAGCTTACCTTTACTATCGGATGCCACTGCAAGGCAAATTTGAGTTTCAACACTATTGTCCGAACCAGAAAATTGCGCTGCGTTTACATTAAAAGCACCTAGTGCTGCGATAGTTAATACTGCTACGGTTAATTTTTTCATTTTCATTCCCTCATTCAAAAAACATCAATATTTCAATCTGTTGAAGCGTTGTGCTTCGTGGTTGAGGTAAGAATAGTGCAGCTTTTGAAATCGTTTTTAACTTAAGTGAGCAGCGGTGAATTTCGGTGATTGAGGGTCAATTTTAGTGATAGCACCACATAAATACGTTATTTTATTAAAAATAACTGTCACATTTTTTGTTCCTATCACGTCTTTAACTATATCCAGCCAATCACAATGCAAAAATTAAAATAAGTGGTGTATGACAAAACAACAAAACACACTCAAAGGATTTGCGAAACACTTAAGTGAATGTGAATTTAATGCATTAATAAAAGGTAAGCATTTGGGTTTTACTGCAGCGTATAAAATGTATGGCCACTGCGTATTTTCTCTTGCTTGGTATTTAACCAAAGATCATGGCTTAGCTGAAGATATCATGCAAAAAACCTTCGAGAAACTGTTACAAAATAGCAGCACAATCAAGCAAAGAGAAACCCTTGGCGGCTGGCTAAAACAATGTGTGATTAACGAAACAGCCTCTTGGTTTAGAAAACATCCGCAGCTTTATACGATAAGTGAATTAAGTGAAGAACTAAGCAACACCTCAGAATTACCAATCACCACAACACTAGCGACTGGGTGTTTAAATCAGCTGCCCATACATGCAAAAAATGTGATTTATCAACACGTCGTGCTAGGAGAAAAACATTCAGAAATTGCATTAAAAATGGGGATTGAAGCCGACCATAGTCGCCAAATTTACCACCGTGCGGTGAAACAAATTCGTCAATGGCTACTCGCTAAGGGGTTAAAATGAACACCATAGAACAGCAAATTATTAACCATATTGCAGCGCATGAGCATGAAATACCTATTTACCAAGCACCTGATAACATCAATAAAATATGGTCAAAGCATAAAAAAAACAAACGGTTGCGCTTTATAAGCATCGCGGCAAGCGCTTTGATTTTTGGTCTAACACTATTCCATGTAGCTAACTTTACACCTCAAGCAAACACCGTGGCACCTTGGATAGCCAAGTCACAACAGTTAGAGCGAGATTTAGCCCAGTTAACGCCCACTGTGCTACAGATGAATGAGCAACAAATTATTGTCAGCTGGCAAATACATTTAGCATTAATTGATAGTGAATTAGCAACCCTAAAGCCAGATAGTTTTGCCGCGGTAGAGCGCTGGAAAACTCGCTCGCAGCTCTTAGAGCAAATGATTACTCTGTACCAACAACCAACCACGACCCTTAGCGTTTAAAGGATTAAGACATGAACAGACTACTTTTATTAGCACTACTGTGCAGCCCAACCCTAAGTGCAAATGAGTTAGTCTCTGCTGAAGCTAAATTACTGGCAGAACAACTCAAGCAGCATGTTGCCCCATACATGAACAAAATAGCGCAATATGAACTTAAAGCTGGGGTAACGATTGATCAGCTAGCGCTGACAATAAACCAAGAACCGCAATTTAATACTGGCCGCTTTGGCGCATTGTTAGATACGCAAAAAACAGGTTTAGTCTTATCTGTCACGCCGCAAAGTAGCGCTGAAAAGCTTGGTATAAAAGCTGGAGATAGGATTACCAAAGTCAATGGTAATAACGTTCAATCTAGTGATAACGCTTGGATCACAGCATTGCAATCACAAGACAAAAGCACTGACGTGAGCCTTGAAGTAATTCGCCAAAATAAACCAATTACTTTACAAGGTCAGCTGCAACCTCGTTATACCCCTGGCTGGCAACTTTCTATCAATACATCACCACTCACATTACTCTCAATGGCTGAAATCAACTCACCACAAGTAAACAATAATAATTGTGGCCGCATTATGATAAACCAAGAAACCTCTGAACTTATGGCAATTAACAATCAAGCCGCCATTGCTAATAACGAATATGGTATTTATCGATTGCCGCTGGGTGATGTCGCGCTCACGATCAAAGGGACAGGCAAAGCGGCTGAGTTTAGAGCTCAAACAGCCAAAATAACCATTGAACCTAATACAACCTATCACATTGCTTATGTTAAAAATTCCATGATAGCAAAAAATGTAAGCAGCAGAGTAGCTAGCAAAAACATTGAAAATAACATCATTTTGATTGAAAAAATTGATGATCAATGTGATTTATCACAAGAAGAAATATCGCCTCCAAATGCACTGGCAAAAAAACGCTACCAATGCCAAATGAATTATCACTTTAAAAGCGATACCTTCACCACGAGCTGCCTGACAGAATCTGAGCTCACTCAGGAGCGAAATCGAGAATTACTTAAAAAATCCCCGCAATCATAAGTAACCTTAATCAAGAGGGCTTTTAAGCCCTCAAACGACTTACTAGTGACCTTTAATGTGTGATTTTGATTTAAAATCAAAAGCTCTGAGCATGCCCTAATCACGCAGTAAAAACTGATAAATATCAATAAAATAATTACTTCCATAAGTAAAATCTATCGTATGCACAGTTTCATCGTTGCCAATGAGCTCACAGATATTGCCCGATGATAAAATAAAGCGCTGTGTTGGCAGTGCATGCTGCTGCCAACTTAATCCTGTGAGCGGATCTTGTAATTTATTAAAAAACATTAATACCGGAGCGTCGGCGCTATCTGAGGTTAAATTTTGTCTTTGCCACTCTTCTAACGCAGCTCCTGTCGAAATAACCGCAGCAACACTTGCTGATACACCAAAAAACTCTGGATTTTCAGGCCACGTATCGGCTTCAAGCGCTGCAATTAGCGCCATTACCCCACCCGCCGATTTGCCCATCAACATCACTCGATTAGTATCGATGGCATATTTTCCACTGTGGTATTTTAAAAACCGTATCGCATTGATTAAATCTTCAGTCGCGTGATCGATAGCTAGCCTTTGGTACTCAAAAGCGAGGTCTTGTAATGCTTGGCTGGTTAAGCGGTAATTAATCGTCGCAGTAGCAAAACCTAGTTGGGCGTATTGCTGTGCGGTTGCTTGCAGTGTTTCTTTACTACCTGAATAAAAATTACCACCATGAATAAAGATAATTAACGGCCGAGGCTCTGAGTTAGGAGGCAAATACAAATCTAAGGTTAAATTTAGCGTATCACGACCACGTTCAGCCTCAATATTTAGCGCCGAACTATATTGCCCACCTTGGTAGTTTTCTTGTTGGCTATAGATTAAAGCTAAATGAGAGGTCAGCTCACTTTGCTGATACTTAAGTAGTATTTGTTCGTTATTATCTGTCGCATTGGGTGCAGACGTAGGGTCGCTAGAGCCTGAACCACCGCACCCCATTAATAAAACCATACCAACAACTAACCACCAGCGACAATCAAGCATGTTGCGCTCCTTTTATTTAATCTATAAGGATACGCAAAGATGAAGCAAAAAGATTCATCGCAGGCTTTATAACCAGTTTTTATCGCTAGATTCGGCTTGATACAAGGCAATATTAATAAACTGATTTACTAAACAGGCAGGTAAATAAGGCACCTTTAACTTACCGCAGGCCAATTGTATCTGCAAACTCGCAAGGCCTAACCGCTTCATCATTGGGGTTTGTGTTCTTTGCACCTGTTGAATTTTATATAACGAAAATGCCGTTATTTGCGAACCAATTAATCCGGTACGAACAAACGCGTGCTCACCATCACTATAAATGCCATAGCGCTTATAACGCAGCCAACATAAAAGCAAACCAACAGCTAAAAATTCGAGCAGCAAGATCCAATGCAATCCAGCCCCGAAAAAATAGAGCAACGCAGTGACCAATACACCTGGCAGTAGCCAAAAAAGTGTAAAGTTTTTACGTAAATATTGGCTGTGGATCGGCACAAAAGGGATCGCTTTTAAATCACATGGCTGCCAACATAAATCAAACGCTTGCTGCAGCTGCTGACTATTAAGCACCGGCATAATAAAGGATTGGCCTTTTTTAGCCTGACCGTATTGGCTATTTTCGACTTGTTTACAACTAAGCGTAAAACGCTTTAAAAACAATCCCACCCAATTCTGTTTTACTTCAATGGCTTGAATTTTATTGGTATTTAGCGACATTTGATGACGCTCAAGTAGCCCTGCAACACGTTTAAGTTTGCCGTCACTAAAATACAATTGGTAATTATAAAAACGCAGTAGAGAGCCTAAAATAGATACACTTAAAAAGAATGCCACCAGCGCAAATACTACCGTTGCAATTGCAAGCGCGCCCGCAGCAGCATTGGGCACAAATTGTTGATAAATTACCACTAAGGGTTTAACAAATTCTTGCTTAGTAAAGCGCACAATATGCTCACTGAATGGCGCTGCAACCACTAATACCACAGCCATCATCGATGACATTAAGCCAAACTTTGCCACCTCTTTATTTTTTAGACTAAAGATGGGCAGCTCATCCACTTCGAGCGTCACAGTCTCAGCAGCCGAAACCAAAGGGGCTTGCTGCTGTTTATAATTAAATACGGTTTCGCGCATTAATATCGCAGCGGTTTCGGCAATACCCGGTAAGCCAACCTCTTGTTTTGCCGACCCTGCGGCATCAAAGGTACAATTAACCAATTTAAAAGGCTGAAAATAAAAAGGCACTGCAATATTAATATTCTGGATTTTGGCAAAATTAAGCGTAATACGTTCTTTTTTAAACACACCTTTTTTTAAAATGACTTCATGATCACTCACTTTAAAACGAAAGTTTAAATAATAAAGCACCGAATAAATCACCAACAAAGCACCTAAAACAGTAATCCCTATCGTTCCCCAAAAGAGTTTACGTTCTACTTGAGTAATAAATACGACAAACACAGGAGCGATGTTCATGATGCCATCTTTAACAAATCGCACTATAAAATGCAGCACAAAATACACCATGGCTACCGGCGATAATTTTTGCCATGCATGCGAAGACACGCTGTTATTCATCGGCATGCTCTTGTTTTAAAATAAATTGGCGAATTTGACTGGCGCGCTCAATATTGAGCCCATTAATTTCAAGATCTGCCCCCATGCCACCTGCGGTAAACAATTTTAAGCTCGATAGCGCCAGTTTGCGCTCAATAGGGTTACGGTGGGTTTCGATATGTTGCACTCGGTTAAAGGGGACTATAATAACCTTTTGCCAAAACACCCCCTTTTTTAATAAAAAATCATGCTCTCGCAAGGCAATGCCGGTGCGCTTTACAGCAAGCCCAACAAACCAGAAAACATATAAATTAATCATTATCAGTAAACTACTAAGCCCGATGGCAACCTCAACACTGACTTTTTGTAAAAAGAACAAGCCAATGCCAACCAGCAATGAAAAAGGCAACAAAAACAGAAAAGTACTGAGCCTTGCTTCAGTTGTAGCATGATGATCTAATGGCGCGAACTCAACCTGCTCAATATCGGGTAATTGAGCAATAGAAATGGGGCAATTACTAAACATATTTGATTTTCTTAATTGTTTTGTCTTGTTATAGCGCGAGTTATAAAAATAGTAACGAAAAATTTGTGCCTATAAAGACAAAATAGCGCTTTATTTTGTCAGCGTTCAATCATGCATTATTGGCAATCAACTGCATTGATCTCTTTTTAGATAAACACAAAGGATGAGATTACCCTTAACAACCAATAATCTATAAAAGACTTAATACACGCACTACTTTGGAGCAACGACTTGCATAACTTGTTGTTCAAATTGCTGATCTAAATAACTCTCTTGTAATGCCCGTGGCCACAGACCCTTAGTTTGGCCATTGGTGCGCGCAATTTCGCCAATTCGCCCAGGGTTATACGGCAAGACTTCGGTTGTTTGAAAAGTGGCTATTTCATCTTCATAAGCTGTAAGTGGTGAGATAATTATCCAGCCTTTACGCTTAAGTTCAGCGATTAAATCACCGAGAAACAATGCTGTGATATCCATTTCATGCAGCAATAAAACATGTTTTGGTGATCGACCCAACTCTTTAATCGCCAGCTCATCATACGCTTCAATACTTTGCACCATCATGTCGACGTAATAGTGACTCATACGGGTCAAATCGACTTTAACGCCATCTTTTATCGCTTTTTGAAACTGATTTTCGATAAACCAATCGTAAGTATTGACCGTGACATAACCATTTCGATAACCTTTGGCAGCAAGAGCCGCGCGCATACCATCGCGTTTTTCTACGGTATCGCCTTCGCGTAAATAAGGAAAACGAAATAGCTTAGTCATGGTTTTAAATTGCGAAAGTTCGCGGTCGGCTTGCTCAAAATTAGCAATATATTGCGCAAGGGTTAAAGTATTAAAATCGGGGTGATCATGGGTATGATTAGCAATTAAATGACCCGCATCGCTATAAGCGTTTAAACGCGTAATCCCTTCTTGGTTTAAATGCGCACTGACACTAAAAAAAGCCACTTGCGCAACATCATGGGCTTTAAGTGCTGCAATCAACTTATTTGCCCGTGTTGGGCCATCGAAGTAACCCGATGCTGCACGAGGGGAGTCGTCTAAGGTCAATGCAATGTATTTATTGGGTGTACTGTGTGCGCAAACGGCCACAAGTAATAGGCAGGTTGATATTAAAAATTTCATAGTATTTAGCCAATAGAAATATCTAAAAAGAAAGGTTAAGCGAGCTGACACCCGTTCATTGTTATCAGAAGAATTAACTTAAGGCTGTTTTCGTAAATTAACCAACCCCAGCACGACCATCATTACACCAACGCCTAACAAAGCGAGTTGCTGACCAACATAGGCCGCGACAAAAAAAGCCGCACCACTTGATATAAAAAGATAACCAGCCATGTTTTTCATCTTACTGCCTTCGTTTTTAATTTTATTTAACAATAGATTAGTTCAATAAAATAAGTGTAAAAACAATAAAATACAATTGATTTGAAACGATTAGGACCAGGCTACGCTGGGTAAAAATTCAAAACCCGGTTTCGCAAAATAATAGCCTTGCATTAATTCAATGCCAGCCTCTTTAAGCCATAACATTTCGGCTTGGGTTTCAATGCCTTCGGCCAAAGGGGTAATGTTTAAATCGCGGAAAATATTTAAGCAGTTACGTACTATCGATTGACGAATAAAGTCACTATCTATATTTCGGATCAGCTCCATATCTAGTTTAACGATATTGGTTTGAAAATTAGCAAGTAAATCCAGCCCCGAATATCCAGAACCAAAATCATCAATTGCGGTGATAAAACCAAGTGCACGGTAATATTCAACAATACGCTTAACATGCTTACTATCGACTATTTTTTCAACTTCGGTGAATTCAAACATAATTTTATCGGTTGGAAAATTATATTTTTTTGCGGCCATCAATGTGGTTTTAATGCAGCGCTCGGGTTGATAAATCGCATTGGGTAAAAAATTAATACTGAGCATCGAATCAAGCTTTAGTTGTGCAGCCAGAGCAATCGCTTTAATGCGACATTGCTGATCAAAACTATAGCGGTTTTCATCGTTAACTTGTGAGATCACTGAAAAAGCGGACTCGTTATTTAAGCCGCGCACCAAAGCTTCGTAGCCATAAACAGTGTGTGTTTGGCAATTTACAATTGGCTGAAACGCCATGGTAAAGTCAAAATCAAGCTTATCTGCCTCAATACATTGGCTACAACCTAAGTTATTGAGTATTGTTAAAGTATCTTCCATCGAGTCACTCCTGTGTAAAACAGTTACGCTATAAACTTAGTCGTAAACAGGCAGATAAACAAACCATGTATCGACTCACTAAATATACAAAAAACGCTAAAAGCGTTAAAAATGCGGTTTAAATCTGTTTTAAATTGGTAAGTGCAAGCAAGCTTGCTATTTAAGGTCGGTATTATGCCAATAAACTCACATAATACCTCCAATAAACGATGAATGTTGCACCTATTGAGCTGCAACAATGAAAATAATGTTTACGTACCCAATTAAGTGTTAAGCGTTTGATTCAATTAAACTAACCGACCCTAATGTGATATCTAGCTACATATCCCTAAACCGATTTACCGATTGCACCATGCTCATTATTTCGCGTTGCTCTAAAGAGTACACAGATGCTAGCATTTCCTCGGCCGAGGGAATAACCGCTTGCGATACCTGCGATACCAAATAGCGATAAAGCGAAAGGACCTGCTGATGCTGAGCAACAATCACCGACATAATTTGTGCAGCATTAAGTTTGGCAAAAGGCACATCATTGTATTCATCATGAACAATAGCCAACTTGTTAACCCACTCATAGCACCAAGTATTTAAAGCATTCTCATCACTTGAAACAGCAAAACCATTAATTACATCCGCTAGATTTCCTTCGTGATTAGCTAAATAATTTAATAACATTTGAGCCCGATCATCTGTGTTTTCTTCAGCGCACTGAGATAAACACATTCCAAGTTGCTGATGAAACGCCTTTGTTCTATGAAGTACATCTCTTAAAGTTTCTATTTGCATCATAATCCCTTATCACTTTTCTTCTCACATTTAATCGGGTAAACACCGTTTGATTTGTTTCTGGCATACTCCACCCTCTATCACTACCGAGCACATAATAAAACTCTCATCACAGATCAATCGAGTAACACCCGATAATATTTAGCGACTGTGCTTTCATATTCTGGATTGTTAAACATGGCTGGTTCGAATGATGGGCTATTGCAGATTTACTCAGCGCTGAGTTTGACAGTGATTGAATGCTTATCCCAATTGATTGACTCGATACACACATTACTGATCAAAACTTTTCGTCCACCCGGTAGCCAATTATTAGTATCAACCACGATATAAGGGATGCTCCAGCTTTCATCATTCAAAATAAAGTCGTCAATGTGACCAATTTTTTTATCTTGGGCCTGAATACCATAACCTGTTAACTCTTCAGTCGAGCGTAAATGCCGGTCGTCCGTATTAACCTGAGCGGCATTTTCGAGCACTTGTGCATCAACTAAAGGCGATGGAAACGGATAAGTCCCCCATAAATCATTGCCCATCCAATAATTGCCATAGCCATAATATTTAAATAACTGCACTTCATATTGGTGAGATATCGGCTGATGCTCCTCAAGTGATGGGCTATTTTTGACTCGCTCAAGGGTTAGATTAATAGGAAACTCATGCTGTTCCCAATCAGGCTCACCTAATGATATCGGGCTAATTAATACTTTTTTCCCACCAGGCAACCATTTATTAGTATCAACCAACATATATCTGATGACCCAACTTTGGTCATCAAACAAAAAATCCTTACAACGCCCAATCTCCTCATCAATCCCTAGTAATTGAAAACTAGCAATTTCATTTAAACTTCGCAGCATAACCCTCACCTCATACTTTTAATTCATTCGCCCACAGCAACATCCTCACCCGACTGCTTAAAAATAACAGGCTAAGGTACCAACCGATCTGTCTGAAAAATGTCCATCTCAAGAATACGACTGCACAAGCTCTTTCACCGTGCGTTAACGCACTTATAAAATTGACTCCGTGAGTAAGGCAGCCGAGGCGTGTTTTAGTGCTGGAAAAGAGTAAAAAATTTGCTTAACTCGCACCTGACAACGCAATGTTATAGATAAGTCATAACTATTTATTTCAACACCGGGGGTTAATCACAATAAATGCCAACAAACTCTACAAGGCATGCTAAATGTGGCTTTTAGGTAAATGATCCTTGATGTTTAAATCTCTATGTTGGCAGGAATACAGTTACATTTATCTCGGGTACTCTTGAGCAAAAAGCTTGTATTGCCTACAATAGCGCACGTTTTATTCACTAAAGACCAAGACAATGACCGACACAACAGCAAAACCAGCATTACCAGATCGCCTTTCAATCAACCCACGCAGCCCATATTATGTGGCAGAAGTGATCGAACACGACATCGGCATTCGCCTAAATGGCAAAGAGCGTAACGATGTTGAAGAATATTGTATCAGCGAAGGTTGGGTTAAAGTTGCAGCGCCAAAAGCGTTAGATCGCCGTGGCCAGCCACTTCTAATGACGGCAAAAGGCACAGTTGAAGCGTTTTATCGTTAATACTGAGCGCTTTTTGCACTCATTAAACGATTTCACAGCCTGTGTGATATCACCATTTGCGACAAACCACCGCGTTTGTCGCAAATAACGCTTCACTTTGTCGCTATTTGTTACTCACAATAAATCCCCAAAAAGCGATTACAACCAGCCCTTTTGCCTTGCTATACGGGCAGCATCAATTCGGTTCATGGCATTGAGTTTACTAATGGCTTCGGATAGGTAATTTCGCGCGGTGCCTTCGGCAATATAAAGTGCAGCTGCAATATCATGAGTACTTTTACCCTCTGCGGCTAGCCGTAATGCTTGGCGCTCTTTATCGCTGAGCGGATCTTGGTCGCCCAATGAATTGAGCAATAATTCGCTGTCAATCACCCGCTTGCCAGCCATCACTTGGTTAATAGCATGAATGAGCTCTTCAACTGGCGCATCTTTTAGTAAAAATCCGCCAACACCGGCATCTATTGCACGCTTTACGTAACCAGCACGGCCAAACGTGGTGATCATCACCACCTTGGTGGCTAATTTTTGTTGTTGAATATACTGCGCGAGCTCAATACCTGTTTGCCCTGGCATTTCAATGTCGCTCAGCAATAAGTCAAAAGGTGTTTGTTTTAATAATTTAAGCGCGGCTTGTCCATCTGCCGCTTCTGTTACAGTAAAGTCTCCTTCTAACCGCAATAAACACGCCAGTGCGGTGCGCACCATAGCTTGATCTTCAGCCAGTAAAATATTCATGGGTTATTCCTGTAATGTGAGAGTTATTGTGGCGCAAAAGCCGTTTTGTTGGGTGAGCACCAGTTGGCCGCCAATTGCGGCTAATCGCTCGCGCATACCGGTCACACCATTTCCTTCGTTGATGCTGCTAATCTGGCCATTATCATTAAAACGTATTTGAAACTCTTTATTGCTGCAGCTAAAGTGCAGCTGACACACATCACCTTTACTGTGGCGAATCACATTGGTGACTAACTCCGTTAGTACCAAAATTAGGGTGGTTTCTTGGCGCGGTTGCAGACTTGGAACTTCACCAACTAATTCACTCGAAAAACCCGCATCACGCAATAAGTTAAATAGTTTTGCGACCTCAGCGGTTAAACCTAAATGCTTATAGCCAGACACACTGTGCCGCACTTGGCTAAGCGCAGCACGGGCAATATCACTTAATTCCTGCAGTTGCTGCTGCGCACCTTCTACCTGATTATGCCCAAGCAATTTATTTGCTAAATCCGCCTTTAATACAATGCTCGACAAGGTATGACCTAAAATGTCGTGCAAGTCACGAGCAATGCGCTCGCGCTCGACCATGGCGGCAAGCTGTTTAATTTCGTCTTCACTTTGCTGCTGCGCTAAGCGTTGTTTTAGCCTTGCTTGCTCAACCCAACCAAGCGCACTGACTCCCAAGATAATCGGAATACCAAAGGTTAAAAACTCAGTCCACGCAACAGTAAACAAATGATTGAGCGCAAAAATTAATGCAACTAAAGCAACCATTAAGGTTAAGTAACGCCTTAGCGAATAAGCAAAACCGATAAAAAATCCGGCATAGGCAAACATTGAAATAGTGCCCGGATTAATCGGAGTAAGTGCACTTGCTACCACTACAATACCAATAATAGGCAGCGCCATTTGCTCTCGCGTGCAGCGATATGCCCAAAAATAACAATATAAAAAAGCACTTAAACCGCCCCCCATTACCAACCATTGCCACGGCGTGAAGGTGACAAAAAACAAAGGCGCAAAGAAAAAGATCAGGTTACCTAAGTAAATCCAGCTCATTTTTTGTTGTAGTTTATCGTTATTTTTCATGGTGTTTCTAATTAACCAACATACCCGCAGTCTACTGCGCTTTACAAAAAAAGCACAGTGACAAACGTCATATCGAGACCTGACTTATGTCACCGCGCAATGCTGACATCTGTGACCTGTGCCCGCGCTTGTTTGTAACTAATATGGCTGCATACCGTTTCAAAACACCTTTAATTATTTCGGAGCACTTATTATGAATCATTTAACATCTTCAATTAAAACCGCACTTTTTGCCATCAGTATCACAAGCGCCGCTTTTGCACTGCCAGCATGGGCAAACACCCATTTACCACTAGAATTATCAGCTCAAGCAACAACACAATGTGCTTGTTTTAACGTTGAAGTATTTGGCCAAGGTCCAGCACTTATTTTGATACCCGGACTCACGTCAACCGGTGAGGTATGGCAACACACTGTTGACGCACTCAAGGGCGATTATCAACTGCACGTATTAACGTTGGCTGGTTTTGGCGGGGTAAAAGCGCTGCCAGCCCACAGTTGGGGCGAGGGCTACTTAGCTAAACAACAGCAAGCCATCATCAACTATATTGATGTGCAAAAGTTAGATAAACCAATTATTATTGGCCATTCGTTAGGAGGGTATCTAGCACTTAATTTAGCTGTTTTTGCGCCCGATTTAATCGGTGGAGCAATTAATGTCGATGGCCTACCGGCGTTAGGAGCCTTGTTTGCAGAACACGTACCTGCCAATGCAGACGGACAAAAAGCAGCATCACCACGCAACTTTGACCCAATGGAAATGGCAAAAGGCATGGCCAGTGAGCCACAATGGCAACAACGTATTGCCAATGACATGCGCCGCGCCGATGGCATGACTAGTGGTCGTGTGATGGGTGAGCTAATGCAAGCTGATTTGCGACCCGCACTTGCAACAATGCGTGTGCCAGTTTTAACCTTGGGCGCACTGCAAAATGGCGCACCTTATTCAACACCTGAACAAGTAGAAGCGAGCTATAAAAGCCAATTAGCCAACGCTCCTGCGCAATATCACAGCTTTGCTTTTGCTCATGAGTCCAAGCACTTTATTATGGCCGATGCACCAACATGGCTAAATCAGCAAATTGAAACCTTTGTACAACAGCATGCTACAAAAGGCTAGCAGATTAAATACTCAAACGAACGGCGTTAAAAGCAAATTGTCGCGATAAATCACGACCTACAGCACAAATTCCATCAAGCGTTTTTGCTTATGAGAACCCATTGGAGGTCGTCGTTTACGGCGACAAAAAACGCTTATTCGGCCTTAAGAGTAAACGTAACCGCACAATGATCGCTCAGCATGGCAGTTTCACTTTTATCGGCAAAATAACGCATTTGCACATTGGTCGGTATTGCTTGGCTAAAACCACCAGCAAACTGGTGATCGATCGGTGCTGGATAACGCGGGTGGCAGCTCACCACATTTTGCGTGATGTGCTTAAGCGTTGATGCTGCACCATTGCTATTATTGGCTAACTCTTGCATCAAACGGTTGTTGTCGGTCGCTAAACGATGATTAAAATCACCCATTACGATATACGGTTGTTTGCTGGCTTCTTTGCGTTCAAACCACTTATCGAGCCAAACAGCTTGCTTGGCAAACGTTGGGCATGCTTTACGGTCACTTTTTTCGTAGTCATCAACAAAACAGCCACTTTTAAGGTGCACATTTAGCACCTCGGTTGCGCCATCAGCGGTATCAACCGTCACCGACAAACCATAACGTAAACCATTTAAGCCAAGCGCCAATTCATCGTAATGATGGGTATTAAGGACTGGAATTGATTTACGAACTGCAAACGCTACTTTTTGCTGCGTTGAGGTATTGCCGCTTTCACGGCAGCTATACACTTCACTGTCGGCGCGCTTAGAAATAATAATTTGCCATTGATCTTCAGGAAAAACTTGCGCAATCGCCTTAACTGATGCCACTTCTTGCAATGCAATAATATCGGCATCAAGGCTTGCGGCATAGGCTTGCATTGCCGCTATTTCTGATTTGCTGCGTGGTTTACAACCCGTATCAGCAGGATAAGCTAAATGCTCCATATTCCATGTGGCAAAACTTAACGCGTTAATTGATGGTGCAATACTTTCTGATGTGGCACTGCTGGTAGCTTCATTTGGCCCAAAACACGCGGTTAATTGGGTGAGTGCCAAAGCGGCAAATAATGCGTTAACGCATTTAGCCTTAATATTTTGCATGGTTTTTATTTCCGTTACTGTGGTGCTGATTACGAACAATTGCCACAATGTACAAACTTTTCGACCCAAACTCTCACTTTTGCGACCAAGTTACTTTACCGCGAGAAATACGTTAAAAGTGACAAAAAAGGAGCTTTCGCTCCTTTATTAATGTTTTACTCAGGCAAATTAGTTATTTCGCCAGCCCGCCCAAATATCATCTTCAGGGTTTATTTTATTTTTGTTTTTCTTTTTTCCCGTACCTTCAGGTTTGGCCATTGGTTTTTCAACCATGTTTTCTGCGCTTGGTTCAACTACTAAAAAGCCAGGTACTAACTCACGTTCAAGGCGAATTTTGTTTTTCTTTTCGATGATGCTGAAATGATGATAATCATCTTGATCGATCAGTGATAACGCCAAACCAACTTCACCCGCACGGCCGCTTCGGCCAATGCGGTGCATATAATCAGCTGGACTGCGCGGTAAATTATAATTAATTACCACAGGTAGCTTTTCGATATCTAAGCCACGGGCAGCAATATCGGTGGCAATTAAAATATCAATTTCGCCGGCTTTGAACTCTTCAAGCACTCGTGTACGAGCCGATTGGCCTTTATCACCATGAAATACCTTGGCGCTAATGCCGCGTTTTTCGAGTTTTTGAGCTAAGTGCTCACAATGGTTTTTAGCATTTACAAAAATTAGGGCTTGTCGCCATTTGTGCTCGGTAATTAAATGCGCTAATAATTCGGTTTTTGCGCCCTTGTTAACGGTAAATACACGTTGCACAACAGTGCTGGCATCGCTGCTTTGCACTTGAATTTCAACCGGATTGGTTAGCAAGCTTTGCGTTAAACTTTGCACTTGCAGAGGAAAAGTCGCCGAAAACAACAAAGTTTGTTTTTTTGCTGGCATTAACGCCAATAATTGGCTGAGCTCTTCCGTAAAACCAAGGCCTAACATACGGTCGGCTTCATCAAGCACCAAAGTGCTCACCTTATCGAGCTTAATGGCATTGCTTGAAATAAGGTCGAGTAATCGGCCAGGTGTCGCCACCACAATATCGCTACCGCCACGTAACGCCTGCATTTGTGCATTAACCGATACACCACCAAACACCGCCACCGTTTTAATGGCACCATTAAAATGCGCCGCATAGGATTTAATACTGTTAGCTACTTGGGTCGCCAGTTCGCGTGTTGGCACTAACACCAGCCCCGCCACATAATTACCTTTATTAGTCGCAACCGATGTTTTGCCCTGCTGTTGTAAATAAAGCTGCTGCAACATTGGCAGTGCAAAAGTTGCCGTTTTACCCGAGCCAGTATTTGCCCCTGCGATTAAATCACGCCCCGCCAATACACTTGGAATAGCCTGCGCTTGAATAGGTGTTGGCTGTTGGTATTCCAGCTCAGTAAGTCGCGCTAATAAAGGAGGTATAAGACCAAGTTCGGTAAAGTTGCTAGGCTGTGTGGCTGAGGTCATGGATCAAAAGTGCTCGATGCTGAAAAATAGCCGCTAATTTTAGCGTATTTCACACCAGTTTGGTTAGTACTATTAAATAAAACACCGCTTTGATAGGCAGCCAACATGGTTGCTAATTGTAATAACTTAGTTTCTAAATAATCCCAATACTGGGTAATAAATCTATCTCAGCAAGCCATTTTCAACGCCAACGGCTTGGATTAACTAACCTGAGCTTTGGTTAAGAGATTGACTAACGTATTGATATTGAATTGGTAAATGTTTTTTCAAGTCTGCAGCCAGAAACTTTCAACGCTAACTGCGTTGAATTTACTTGCAATAGACCAGCTATTGACGCGCCAATCCACCTTATTAGCTTTGAAATCCCTAGCTAGAGATAAAAAATATACCTTTAACTAAATACGTTGGAAAACATATTATTGAGAACTGAGTTAAATAAAATTGAGTTACTTTATGCCAAGTGTTAGTTGCTTTTATCATGCAACAAAGTCTGCTCGGCCTGCCTAAAACTGTCAACTAACGCCATTCGAGCTTTAATAATATCTGGGTGGGTTAACGCTTGTTTTAATGCATACACAGAGTCGGTATTTGTACCCAGAGTGAGCGCCAAGTATAGACCCTGACTGGCAAAACCCCCTTCCTCAAAGGCTTCAAGCTGCTCTAAAGTATCGAGACTGTAACCGAGTGAAGCAAGCTTGCCAGATACCGCAAAGGTCGTACCGACAAATCGTTGTACACGCCCTTTAATCAATGCATTTAAAGCTTGAGTTGAATTGAGCACTTCCAATACATTTTCTGCTTGAAAATAAGCATAAATGCTCTTCATTTTATGGGAATCACGCTCAATGGCGACCTGTACCGGCTTACCCTCAGGATCAACTTCATCACGCAACTTCCAAATATATTGCTGCCCCGTATAAACAGAAGTTAACCAAATAAATTGTGCGCTACGCTGCGGTGTTTTTGAAATAGATAAAATTAAGGTATTAGGCTGCTGCGCGTCTTTTTCGATAATTCGCGCCCATGGTGTAGCCTTAAAGCTTGCCCTTAACCCAGCTTTTTCAACCAAGACAAGAGCAAAGTCATATACCGGGCCATAGCCAAAGCCACTGTCGTTGATCATCTGAAAAGGTGGATTATGTTCAAACACCACACTTAAAGGCTTAGCTTGTATTGATATCGCTATCAAGCATAAGGCCAAAAGACATTTTTTCATGCGCCGCCTTTAATAACCCATCGGGTTAAAAGATCATACACCGCTTTTATAGTTTCGGATTTTTACTCCATTTCAATAGAGTTCCCTATCATACCTGCTCTTTTAGTATTGTTTGCAGTCGAGTTTTTGTCTCATTTAAATAATCAACATAAGGGTATGAATCATCGGCGATGTCTAAGGCGGCTTCTATCTGAATGAGTGCTTGGTGAGTATCGCCTTGCATTTCAAAACCATACGATAAAGCTGAAAGCGCATCGACTGATTTTGGGTAGTTTTTTATATTATATTTAAACACCTCAATTGCGCGCATAAATTGCTTGCTGTCGGTTAAGTGATAACCAAGTAACCTGACTGCACGATCAGGTGGGGTTATTTGCTCTCCCCACTGCTTAGATAATGATTCATAATAAGCATCAATTGATGCGACATCGTCACCTAAGGCAGTTGTTGGCATTTGTTTAGGTAAAAATAGGTTGTAATAGGCATTAAATACCCCTGCAGCAGAGGTCAAGTTATGCGACACACCTGCAAATGCATCACTGAAAAAGCGTATGTTTGCGCGCTTGTTAGCTTGTTGCATTGATTGTTGCAATTCATCGTACCTTTCGCGCATGATGCCGGCTTCTTCGCCGATATTCATATAAACATAAGCATTTAGGTTTTTCGTTTTTTCAATAAATTCTTTGCTGCTCTTTACTGATGCACCATAGTTCCACCAAACGGCAGGGCTATAGGCAATGTGCGCTTGGAATAGGTCAGGTTTTGCCTGCATAGCATAAAGCGCAAACACACCTCCTGCCGACGCACCCGCAATCACTTTAAAATCATGAGTACGATAGTTTTTATCAATCAGTGGTATTAATTCTTGCTCAAAAAACGCTAAAAATTGCGCACCACCACCGCCTTCACCCACCGGACCTTGCGGCTCCTTATTCACCGTAGGATAAAAATCCCTTAAGCGATTGGTGTTTTCAATAGCAACAATAATAACCTCTGGTGCACGATTATCATTTTGTAAGCGCTCAATGACTGCGCTGGCTAGCGGTATATTGCCCGCTCCATCTAAGCGATATATTACAGGGTAAACTTTCTTCGGCTCAGCTTGGTAGCTTTTAGGCAACCGCACTACGACCGTACGTTCTTCATTTAAAACGACCGACTTGAAAGTATGTGTGTGCTGTAAAGAATCGGTACTTTGCTGTTTAACATCAGATTGTGCAAAGGTATTGTGGGAACAAACAATAAAAAAGCTAACAAGGCAAAAAGAGGTAAGCAAGCGCATGACTAATCCTTTAGATAATAAGACGCCATTCAAACTAACAGAGTTTTAGGCACAAAAAAAGCGCATTTAGCGCTTTTTTACTTTAATATAAACATTACAAAACATTGATTTTACTCAACTGTTACAGATTTCGCTAAGTTACGTGGCTGGTCTACATCAGTGCCTTTAATGACCGCTACGTAGTATGAAAGTAGCTGTAATGGGATTGTATAGACAACTGGGGCTATGATGTCTTCAACATGGTTTACATTAACGGCACGCAAAGTTGCATCTGATTTAAACTCTGAGTCGCTGTCAGCAAATACATAAATGATGCCGCCACGTGCTCGCACCTCTTCAACGTTTGATTTAAGCTTTTCGAGTAATTCGTTATTTGGCGCAACCACGATGATTGGCATGTCAGCATCGATAAGTGCAAGTGGGCCGTGTTTAAGCTCACCTGCCGCGTAGGCTTCGGCGTGAATGTACGAAATTTCTTTAAGCTTTAACGCCCCTTCCATCGCAATTGGGTATTGCGAACCACGGCCTAAAAATAAGGCATGGTGTTTGTCGGCAAATTCTTCGGCTAATACTTCGATAGATTGCGCAAGACCAAGCGCCTCTTCTAATTTGTTTGGTAATGTTTTGATTGCTTGCACAATATGCGCTTGTTCTAACCCTTTTTCTTGTGCAATCGCTGCTGTTAGCATCAATAAGCCAACAAGTTGCGTGGTAAAGGCTTTGGTTGAAGCAACGCCAATTTCGGTACCGGCTTTGGTCATAAATGCCAAGTCAGATTCACGTACTAATGACGAACCAGCTACGTTACAAATGGTCATTGACGCCATGTAACCTTGCTCTTTAGCTAAACGCAAAGCCGCTAAGGTATCGGCCGTTTCGCCCGACTGTGAAATCGTTACTAATAGGCTGTTTGGATGTACGTACGATGAGCGATAACGAAACTCAGAGGCAATCTCAACATTACAGCTCACACCGGCATACTGTTCTAACCAGTAGCGCGCCACCATACCTGAATGGTATGACGTACCACAGGCAATAATTTGCACGTGTTTTACATCTTTAAAAATATCGTTGGCATTTTTTTGATTATTTGAGCCATCAGCAAACGAACCAAAAGCATCAAGTGCAACGCCGGTATCAGTTAAACGGCCTTCAAGAGTATTGCGCACTGCAACAGGCTGCTCGTAAATTTCTTTGAGCATGTAATGGCGGTAGTCGCCTTTGCCTGAGTTATCTTGAGTGATGCTTGATTCATGTACGGCGCGCTCAACAGCATTGCCGCTTGCATCAAAAATTTCGACTGTTTCACGGGTAATGCGGGCAACGTCACCTTCTTCTAAGAAAATAAACGAACGTGTTACCGCTAATAATGCCAGTTGATCAGACGCAATAAAGTTTTCGCCCAAGCCTAAACCTATAACAAGAGGGCTGCCTGAACGCGCGACAATGATTTCGTCTTGATTTGCTTTATCAAAAATAACCGTGCCGTACGCACCTTCGAATAATTTAACCGCTTGTTGCACCGCAGCTAACAGCGAATCTGTGCTTTGGCGCAATTGATGAATGGTGTGCACCATCACTTCAGTATCGGTATCAGATAAAAACTCATACCCTGCCGCTTTTAATTGGGTGCGTAATTTTTCGTGGTTTTCAATAATACCATTATGCACTAAAGCTAATTGGTTGTTAGATAAATGAGGGTGAGCGTTTGCTTCGGTTACACCGCCATGAGTTGCCCAACGTGTATGTGCAATGCCAGTTGTCCCTTTAACACCAGAGGCTGCTAAAGCGTGCTCAAGATTCACTACTTTACCCACGGCTTTTACGCTAGTGAGTTCGCCTGCATTGCATAACGCAACACCGGCTGAGTCGTATCCACGGTATTCAAGGCGTTTTAAGCCTTCAACTAAAATTTTGTTTACTGGACGTTCTGCAACGGCACCAACGATTCCACACATAGTTTGTTCTCCTGCACGGTATGTGTTTTGTTTTTAGCCGCAGTGTTGTCGGCTGCGTCTGGCTAAAAAACAATTAAGTTAAAAATCAATTCAACTGTATTTCATCAGTTAATAGTTATTCGCTTACTTCAGCACAAATTAATTGCACCCCACAATCACTAATCACTTCGCGCATTTCGGGCGCTAAATGGCTATCGGTGATAAGAGTGGTGACTTTGTCCCACGGTAATTCTAAATTTGGAATTTTACGGCCTATTTTGTCTGACTCGACCAATACAATCACTTCACGCGCCGCTTGCGCCATCACCTGGCTTAGACCAATTAATTCATTAAAGGTTGTAGTGCCTCTTTCAACATCAATGCCATCGGCACCAATAAAGAGCTGATCGAAATCATAAGAACGTAATACGTTTTCGGCCACTTGCCCTTGGAAAGATTCTGAATGGGGATCCCATGTACCACCGGTCATCAATAATGTTGGTTCGTTTTCGAGTGATAACAAACGGTTAGCAACGTTAATTGCATTGGTCATTACCACTAAACCACGCTTGTTTGCCAGCTCAGGAATAAGTGCAGCCGTTGTACGGCCGCTATCAATAATAATGCGGTTATGGTCTTTAATCAGTGCTGCTGCCGCTTTGGCAATTGCCATTTTGCGAAGAGAGTCGCGTTTGTCGTTGCTTTTTGCCACAATTTCTTGCGGTAATGCCATTGCACCACCGTAACGACGCAATAACAGCCCACTTTTTTCAAGCGCAGTTAAATCCTTTCGGATCGTAACTTCAGATGTTTCGAACTCTAGAGCCAAATCGTCAACACTCACCTCACCGTGTTCATTTACACGACTTAAAATAGTATGGCGACGCTGTTGGGTATTTCGTTTTGTCATAAAAATATAAAAATCATCATAATTAGAGCGATAAAAGTAAGAGAAATAAAACAATAATAACATCCATCAGCTGCAAACAGGATTAGTGACTGACAGTGAAAGATTAAGTTTCGATTCGAAAGATGTGACAGTTTAAATGAAACTAATGAAATGGCAAGCAAGCTTACAAAAAAAAGCGCAATAAATGCGCTTTATGTTTGAAACATCATTGTAGGATGGATGTATATAATGACTAATACTGAAATTTAAGTACGACATATCGATTACAAGCATTCAAACTAATAGTGCTTTTTGCTATGGGCATTGACAAAAAGCTAGCTGACATTGTTATAACCAATAAGTTAAAAAATCACGTTAGTCGTTTTAGCCAAAGCCGTTGTAACTTAATTAGCAAAACATGTAATGCGTGCGACTAATTAAATGACCCCAGCTTTGACAAGGCAACATATTGCTATGCAGCCGATACTGAATAATTAGTTACTATTTGCTGAGTTAGCTTCAAGATCTTTATCACAACGAGCTGGTAGTAAGTAACATAATTCTTGCGGCTGAGGATCTGTCACAACTACAGGGTCACCAGTTACTGTTGATAAAGTTGATAAAATAGGAAGAAGTAATGTAAAAACAAGTTGATGTAGCATATTGATTTGCCTTCTTTTAAAGTGTTGTAAAAAGTAATGTAAAAAGTAATGTAAAAATTAATTCCTATGAACAATTTATTGGCAAACAAAGCTTTTAACAATAACTAACGCGTAACTAACATCAAACTTATCGATTATTTTATCAATTTGAAGGCAAAAACACTGATTCACCTGAATGGAATTTCTACTATTTCTGAAGTTACACTCTCAGATTTCGACATAAGAAAATTTAAATTATTAAGATCAATTGCAAATTCTGGCTTAACCTCATTGTAAATAAATTGCTGCACTTCCAACTCAGGCTGATTTAGATTACTTATATTTAATTGATGAAAAGTTGTATTTACTAAATCATGTGAGCTCCAATAAATATAATCCCCTCGAACTAACCATTGTGTATTTGGCTCTTTTGATAATGCGTGATTCAACGCTATCTTCTTATTTATTGATGGACTAAAAAAAGATAACTCACCTTTAGAATCTCCAATTATAAAGCTCTCACCGTACGGTCGAATATAACGTATATCCCTCAAGAACGGCTCAGTAGTTTTCTTAGCAATATTAAAAATATTTACATCCCATTGCTCATAATTCTGAGTAGAAAATAAAATACTTAGATTATCAGCTGAAAAAGTTGCGTCACCAATTAAATCATCACCGGAGGAGATATATTGAAGATCTATGTTACTGGGATCTAATAATGCAATTCTTCTGTTTATTCTAACTAAAATTTTTCCTTGCAATGGAGCAACATCTAAGACAGCCAAATTGTACTCAGTTGCAATCACAGAATCAAAACGATCAGCTTCCAAATCCAAGAAACCTAATTGTGTTACGTCATGATTTTTTAACAAAGCTAAAATTTTATCTCCAAAATAGTTCATTTGATAAATATCTTTTTTGAGGACTCGCTTCGTTTCTAACTCACCGAAAGGCAGTTTTTTTTCTATAAATAGCTTTTCTTTCAATCCTAAATTAATAGAAACTATTCTGTTTTTAATTGAATCAAGGCTGGCAAGTTTAACCCCATTGGCGAATTGGAGAGTTTCTTCACTTGTTGCAATATTTATTTTCAGTAGCTGGCCTCGACTCAAGATCAGCAAATTATTATTATCACCCCAGGCAACATCATAAACTCTAGCCGGATGTTGCCTGCGTATCACTACCTCTTTAGTTTTTAAATCAATAACGCGAATCTCATCACTATGACTTAAGCGATTCGTCCTTAATACCGCTAATTTTGAGCCATCAAACGATACATCACCTTTAATGTCTAAACTTTCAGCTTGAGAGGATGCAGTAATTGCAGTTACAGCTTTATTAACAACATCATACTCATAAATCAAAAAAGGTCCCTCGGTGGACTTTTTCGCAGCAAAAAAGACATTGTTCGATGTTCTGGCAGTAAATACATCGGATATCAAAAAATAGTTATCGACTAATATTTCAATCTCCCGATTCTCTCCGTCTAACTTAATTTGATTTAATGATGAATTAATTTTTGAAGTATCAGAAAAATATAAACTCTTATTATCGAATGAAAAAGCTATTGAGCTTGGTAGATGTGCATGGTGCGTTATCGGCCTAAAATCAAAATCAGATTGGTGTTTCACATAAATTTGAAAGCCCGACTCATCATGCACTTGACCTGAAAACGCGAGGTAACTACCGTCCGCTGATTGAGTTACAGCTATTTTATCGCCGGGTAAAGTATTGACCACTTGAGTTTGAACTATAGCAGGGAAAAACCACGATTTAGCTAGGTAACCAAATACACATATACATAACATTAAAAGGGACAAAAAGGTATACTTGAATTTTTTTGGCTTTTTAACAACGTGAACAAAATTACCAGCCAACTCTTCAGCTAAATCTTGATGTTCTTCAGGCTCTGTAGGTTCATTATAATTATTGGCTTCATTATGATCAGACAAATCCGTTATAGCTACTGCTGTACTCTCTACAGAGGATGATTCAGCAGCATCTTCAATATCATATTCAACCGGGCAGATCAGCTTATAGCCTCGCTTAGGTAAAGATTGAATATACGTTGGGTTTTTATGATCGTCGTTCATTAAGATGCGAATTTTACTAATGATACGACGGACCGCTGCATCAGAGACACACCGACCTTGCCAAATATTTTCGTGTAACTCAGTCATTGAGATATAACGGTTATGATGCTGGCAAAAGTATGTAAGCACATCAAATACTTTAGGTTCAAGTAGAACACGCTGGTCGTCACAGCTGAGCACCATCTCTTCTTCATCTAATTGATAGCGACCAATTTGAATCACTGACTACCCTTTTTATTATTTTGTCGAGCAATTAAGAACAGCTTTATATAGTAACTCAACCGCCTTTCATTTACTAACAACATCCTACATGGCCAAACAACATCTAAATCAATGAAAAATATAGAAGTTACACTTTAATTACAGACAAATTACACAGTCATTATTGTTCAAATTCAATACTGAGTTACCTTAAGATAACTTTTATGGCTGACAAACGTAAAGTGAAAGTTTTGAGTTTAAAAGACAACAAAAACAATCATATTAGGTTAAGCGGCATTAAAAGTACGATATAAGGCTATTGAGGCATGACAACTCCTTAATTTCATAGATTTCCCTAAGTTTGGCGTACATTTATCTTTTTTAGATTACGCCTTTTTTATTTTACTTGAGCATTCGATAACAACTTATTGAGCCCTTAAACGGACGAGTTAAGTATCAATAAATAGGAAGGTTAATATTATGTCTGTCACCAATATGCCGCAAAGATCTGCACATAGTTCGCAATATTCGTCTGAACAGATGGACCAAAACATGGACCAAATGATGAAAGTAAGAAGAGTTTTATTTGCGGTACCTATGATATTACTGTTTGCTTTAGTATTTTTGACTATAAAAACTTACATCACTGAACAAAATAATCAAATCAAGATGTCGGCAGACAATTATCAACCATTGGTTATTTCACAGCCCGCCAGAGTCACAAAACAACTTTTACCACCTGGTGGAAAAGTTGTAAAAAATCAGCCTTTACTCTCGTTAGAAGTGCTTTATGAACAAACTAAAAGCGCTGTTATTAACTTTAATTCACCTGAGGCGGGTTATTTTTTTCATGCTAAAACTAACAATAATGTAGTAAAAGCATACCAGCCTATTGGCTATTTATTAAAAAACTCAGATGCTAACGAATTCTCTTTTTTAATAAAAAATAAACCCGCTAACATGGGTTCAATTGGCGACCAAGTAAAAATCACCGTCGATGATAAAACTATTTTTGGTAAAGTTTCTATGGTTATAGGCTCATTTTCAAAACAAGAATGGCAAAAAATATTTATCAAGTTTAATAACGAGCAGTATTTATCGCTTCTTTCACCAGATGCAAAGATGTCCCTTGAACTAGTAGAAGAACAACTTACTAATTAACCAACTCGCTAGATTTTAACTATCGAGTGATGCCATTAAAGGCTTATTATTGGTTGCTACGTTGTTTTGCATTATCATCGGTCAACCATTCGCTTTTTAATTAAAACCATGCCAACCCTGATTGCGTTTAACAGTCTCAGCCCTGAACTCATTTCAGCGAGAAAAAGCAGCCACGAAGTGTGCCGAACTTTTGCTAAAAGCCCGAGTAAAGGTAATTTAAAACGTATTAAATCGCTTTTTGCCCAATGCGGCGAACATGTGATGATCGAGCCGCAGTTTCATTGCGACTACGGCAGCCACATAAGCATTGGTGATCGTACCTTCATTAATATCAACTGCACCGTACTAGATGCTCCCATCGCACAAGGAGCTGTCACTATAGGCGCAGATTGTTTAATTGGCCCAAATGTTCAGCTTTTAGCGGTTTCTCATGCTGTGAATCCTGCAGAACGACTCAAAAAAGAAAACTTTGCCGCACCGATAGTTATTGGCAATAACGTGTGGATTGGCGCTGGTGTGATTGTGTTAGCTGGCGTGACCATTGGTGATAATAGTGTGATTGGCGCAGGGTCTGTCGTCACAAAAAATGTCACGGCAAATACCTTAGTTGCCGGTAATCCAGCGGTAAAAATTAGAGATATTTAAACAGCTATATTGTAGGTCGTCATTTATGGTGACAAGAATACAAAAGGCCTCTAGGTAAACGAAAGGCCTTTGTTAAAAGATTGTAACTAACTTTACAAAACGACTTATCTACTCATCACGTAAGATTAGCGACGGCCTTGTGCTCGCGGCTTTAAAAGCAATAGTTGCTGCCGTAAGCCAAGTTATTACAGCAACAACCAATGCAGCCAAAACATAAACCCAGATAGGCTGTCCTATACGGTCGTTAAAACTGCTTAACCAGTTATCTGTTAACCAATAAGCTAGCGGTATACTTACGAGCAAACTCAATGACACGAGTTTTAAATAAGACACGCTCACGGCTGTTACTAACTGAGCGACTGTTGCCCCCAAAACTTTTTTAATCGCCAACTCTTTTTGCTGTGAAAGCACGGTTTGAGATACCAATACGGCAAGGCTAATAACGGTTAGCGATGCGCTCAAAATTAATAACCATTGTGATAACGTTCTTATCCTGTGCTCATTTTTATAATTTTTTGCATAATCATCGCTAAGCCTATTTACTTCGACATCAAGAATTGCAAAGCGCGACTTTAATAAACTGGGGATCTGTGTTTTTAAATCCGTAAATGAAGCGTTATCACTTAGCTTTATAACAATATTGCCATTACTATTAGGCAAATAATTTCGGCCTAGGTTGAAAGAAAGCGGTGTCATTTTATGTTTAGCCGAGCCAACTTTTACGTCAGCAACAACACCAACAACCGTGGCGCTTAAGTTAGCTTCTGCACTACTAAGCGTCATACCTATCACTTGTTGCATTGACTCATACCCCGCTAAATGCACCATAGACTCAGTGACAATTAACGCAGCGTGTTCAGAGCCATCCGCCTGCTTTTCAAACCAATCACTTTGAAAATCACGATTAAAGTCTCTACCCGCTAACAACTTAAGCCCCAATGTTTCAACCACATCAAAGCTTGTTACCACTGAGGGGGCAACTCCATCAACTACTTGACCATTTGGCCAAGTTAATTGCACACCGCCTCGCACTTGCTCAGTAAGGTTTATGTCAGTTGCACTGAGCGAAGCAACGCCAGGTAAATCGGCAATTGCTGATATTATGCGTGTATTATCTTTATCAAAAAGTTGTGTAGTTGGAATGTTTTTAACTATGAGTCTATTTTTGGTTTGATAGCCCACATCCATGTTAGCAACAAACTCAAGCTGCAACTGAGCAATAACAAATACAATAAATATGAAAGTGGCTAAACCTGCTTGAAAGCTCAGTATGCCTTTGACCAGTAACCCCAAATGATACTGATAATGTGTTCTTACCAATAGTTTTACATCAACATTTGCAACCACTAAGCCTGCATATACGCCATTAAATAAACCTATCACAAGGGTTATCAAAATGGCCATCAACACCATTGATTTGTTAAGCACAAACGAGATATGCGACTCAACGAGCTGATTAAAATAATCATGACTCAACTCCACAAATGCCAAAGATAACACTACAGCAAAGCCAGTAAGCACAATTGACTCAACTATAAATAGGAGAAACAATTGACCTCGACTGGCACCTATCGCCTTCTTAATCGCTATTTGCTTGGCAGCCTTGCCAACACTGACTAAATTAAAGTTGATAAAATTACAGGTTATTTGCAAAAAGATAATAAAAATAAGTCCGCAAGCAATGGCAACCGCAGTGATTGATCCAGGCGCTTTCATTTCATAAGTGGAGCGACCTTTTAAATAAATATCAGTGATATTTATTAATTTATATTGCACTGTTTTATGCTCTGCTGACTTTGTTGTTAAATATTGCTCAAACAACTTGTTTTCAAGCGCAGCAATATCTGTGTCGACTGCTGTTTTTATATAAACGTAACCATGGGGTTGTTTCTCAAGTATGGTTGGAAAAGCGGTCAATACGTCAAACGCAAAGTGAGTTTGCGCAGGTAAGTCTTTAAATACAGCGCCTATTGTGTAGTTTTGTTCATTTGCACTTAGCCGCTTACCTATCACATTAGTACCAGCAAACAGCCTGATAGCTTCAGATTCACTGATCGCGAGTTGATTAGGCGTATTCAACACCACATCTATATCACCACGCAGAACATCTAAGCTAATAAAGTGAGATAAGTTATTTGATGCAAAATATACGTTTTTTAGCTTCACTTTAGTGTCGCCATTGCTTGTGCCTACATGGCTTACTTCTGTATTAAAGTGGTGACCTACATACCCCATAAATTCAGCAGGTATTAAACCAAACACATCTTCAACATCAGTATCGTTTAGCAGTGCTTGCGCCACCGCTAAATCCCGCATCGGCATTAATGTATCGAAACCAAAACTTGTAAAGTCTACGTGTGCCCTATAAACCTGCTGTTTATCCGGCTGCTTACTATCATAAGAAAGTTCATACTGCACAAATAAAGCCAGCAATATTACTGCTGCTAACCCAGCACTATAACTAACAAAGTGGAGCCAAAATAATCGAGTCGCTTTTGTTGTTATTGAGATAATTAATTGTTCCAAAATGATCATCCTTTTCAGTTTGCTAATTGCTGCTAAAATTTAACTAGGTACTTTGGCAGCGTTAACATTTTCATCTAAAGCATCACTTTTTATTATTCATAACGTAAAGTAAGTGATGGTCGTGTACTGGCGACTTTGAAAGCAAGGCTTGCGACGGTCAGCCATGTGATGGCGGCAACAACCAAGGCAGCCATGCCATACACCCAAATACTTTGTATTATGTGTTCATGAAAACCTGATAACCAATCTGCCAGAGTGAAATAAGACACAGGCCACGCAATCAAACAGCCAAAAAACGTCAGCACTAAAAATTCTTTTGCTAAAGCATTAACAATACTGATGCGGCTTGCACCGAGCACTTTTCGAACAGCTACTTCTTTTTGCCTTTGTTTTACAATAAAACCCGTTAAACCAAACACACCTATTAAAATTAGAGTCATCGATATCAGGCTACCAATCTGCACTACTTCTGCCAAACGCTGCTGCTCTTGATATAGCGCTTGATAGTTATCTTCTAAAGAGGAAATCGCCACCGGCGCTATATTTAAACGCGCACGAATAAATTCGGCCAACGCTTTTTGGGTTGAGTGCGCACTTGGTTCTGCAACTTTCACAACCAGTGAATACCTGCCGCCAATACCTAAACCACAAACAAATACCACAGGTGCGCCTTGATAATTAACTGGGCCAACTTTTATGTCTTTAACCACACCAACAATAACGCCTGTAGCACGAGAAACGGGGCCTGCTGCAAACGTAACCTGTTGTGAAACAGCGCTTTGTGCATCCTTAAAACCAAGCACAGACAATGCAGATTCAGGCAAAATAATACTGACCTGATTGGTTTCTTTACTGTACCAATCTGATGCATGCTCAATCGAAAAATCTCGACCTGCAACAAGTTGTAAATCCAGTGCCGCAACCACATTACCGCTCACACCCGCCAAAGACATAGATAACGGATTACTCGGGTCTAGTTTGTCTTCAATAAAAATGCCGGCATTGGTTGATTGAGTAATATCAAAGTCTATTGCGGTACTGGCTATCACCTCTGGTATCTGTTGCAATGCGTCAAAAAAGGCAAATTGCTGCTCACCGTATAAGGTACTTGCGGGCATATCATCAATCACTAGTTGCTGCGATTTGCCATAATTAACCGGCAACGACTGCAAAAATGCTAACTGCTTCGCCAAGGTTATCGCGCCAATCAACAGGCTGATTGATAAGGTAATTTGTACCAACAACAATGCTTTTCTAATCCATACACCTTGCCGACCTTGTTTAAATGCACCACTTAAAATGGCTTTGGCATTAAAATTTGCCATGTAAAAACTCGGATAAATACCCGACACTACGCCAACCACAGTGGCCAACCCCATGACAGGCCAAATCACATCATGCCAACCGTTAAAGGCAATGGGCCGGCCTATTAATTGATTAAAAAAAGGAAACGCCAGCTCAACAAAAACACAAGCAACAACAAGTGCAAGCCAAGCTAACAAAACCGACTCACCCATAAATTGAGTGATTAGCTGCCTTTTACTTGCACCTAACGCTTTTTTCACCCCGACTTCTTTGGCTCTATTAGCGGCTTGCGCAACGGTAAAATTCACATAGTTCACACATGAAATAAGCAGCAGTAACCCACTCATCAGCGCACAAATCATCACCGAACTCATTGCGCCACCTACTTTCATGTCTTGCGCAAAATTTGGCCCTAAATGAATATCCTCAATAGCTTGCAAACGGTAGTAAATGTTTTTCCATTGCCAAATTTGGTTAAATACTTCAGTAACCTGGGCCGCGATTTTGCCCTTGTCAGCCCCTGCAGACAAAGCAACATAGGTGTGTGCAACATTGCCACCAATATGTTGATAGGGCGCAAAACTCATTAAAGATTCAAAATAAAAATGACTATTGATGGGTAAATCTTCAAATACGGCCGCCACGGTAATCAATCGATTGTTATGCTGTAATCGAATGGTTTTACCTATAATATTTTTAAAATCAGTAGTATAAACTCTCTTTTCAGTATCAATATCTGAACCAAATAAGCGCAACACCTCGCTGCGAGATAGCGCAATTTTTTCAGGAGCGTTTAACGCATCCTGTAAGTTACCCGCCAGAACATTGATATTGACCAACTGCGTAATATTAGGGGTGACCGCGACATTTGCGAGCAGCTGAAACGCATTTTGCCCAACTAATACTTTATCGTCGCTAGCCATCTGCGTTTTAAACACATAAAACACATCGTCAACACCTGCAATATTAGCTAGCTGTTGATACGCTCTCGGCGTTGTTAAAATGTATTCATTGTTATTTTCTTGAGCATGCATCACTAACCGATAATGGTTATTTACATTGGGCTGATTGCGCTCAAACGAAAGCTCATTGCGAATAAACAACCCCATCAGAATGACAATCGCCATTCCTAAGCTCAAACCCATAACGCTTAAAGAAAAATGCAATTTGTGCTGAGCAAATGAGCGAATAGTTGTAATAAAACTAAGACTAAACATCACATAACCCTAATATTAAGTGAGTAACCACCTTACAAGCGATATTGAGTCGCTTTATAAGGTGACTTTGAGTATCACAATGTTATTACTCATATCGCAAAATTAAAGACGGGCGAGTACTGGCGGCTTTAAAAGCAAGGCTTGCGACTGTCAGCCATGTGATGACGGCAACGGCAACGGCAGCTAAGGCATACACCCAAAAAGCTTGCTCAACACGCTCATTAAAATTCGCCAGCCAATCGCCCACCAGCCAATACGTTAACGGGTAAGCAATCGCGATACTCACCGCAACCAACAACAAGAACTCTTTGGCGAGCAGGTTAACTATGCTAAAACGTGATGCGCCCAACACTTTGCGAATACCCACTTCTTTTTGGCGACGAAGCGTAGAGAAAGACGCTAAACCAAAAGTACCTACGCAGGCTAAAAACACAGCTAAACCTGAAAATAACGTCACAAATTGAGTTGCACGTTCGTCATTACGATAAAGCGCACGGTAGTTATCAGCCATCATTTCAATTTTTGGATCATAGATATCAAGGGCTTCGGCCAAAATAGTGGTAAGCTGCGACTTCACATTCAGCATTTTTGCTAAATCCATATTTACGATGATTCTGCCAGTCCAACTGCTGGTGTAACCACAAATGAAGATAGTAGAAGGTTGCGACTCTCTGACACTGCCCACTTTGACATCTTTGACCACACCCACAATAGTGATTGTTAACTCTTGGCCATAACCTGTATCTGTGCGCCATACGCTGCCAATTGCATCGTCCGCTGTTGCATAACCCGCTTGTTTAGCTAAAGATTCAGTTAAAATTGCAGCAGCCGTTGCTTGGGTATCACTCACTTTAGTAAACCAATCTGAGCCCATTTTTGCACTAAAATCACGCCCGGCTATCAGTGATAAATCTAATGTGCTGACTGCATCATTACCTACACCAATAAATGGCAGAGTTTGCTTGGTAAACTTGCCGTTATTGGCAGTGAATGTACGTGATGAGTTATAAGCGCCAGTTAATGAAATATCGATAACACTCGCTTGTTTAACACCGTCAATAGCATTAATGCGATCTAATAGAGCATTGTTTTGATTGTAAAAAATATCGCTTGCATCAATATCACTCACCATAAGTTTACCCTCTTTGGCATAACCTACAGGAAGTGACTGTAAATAGGCTAGCTGCTGTTGTAGCAATAGGGCAGCAATGATCAACGCCACAGATAACGCAGACTGCAATACCAATAAACTTTTGCGTACTACAATTGCTGTGCGGCCTCGCTGCAAATCACCACTTAGTACTCGTTTGGCACTAAACGAAGACATAAACATGGCGGGGTAAATTCCTGCCAGTAAGCCTACTAACAAAGTAACCATCGCAATAGCACCACCCAAAGCAGAGCTATAATTTAAGCTTAATTGGCGATCAACCAACTGATTAAACGCAGGGGTTAATAACTCAACCAACATACATGCGATCAGTGCGGCTATCACCGTTATCAGTAATGACTCCACTAAAAACTGACCGATAATTTGTGCTTTACTTGCGCCTAGTGCTTTGCGCACCCCCACTTCTTTTGCCCGTTTTGCTGACTGGGCAATACTCATATTGATGAAGTTAAAAGCAGCTAACACCACTAATAAAATACTTAAACCAATACAAATACGCAGTGTTGACAATGAACCATTCATTTTCATTTCAAAGTTAGAGCTGGCGGTTAAATGCAGTGCAGTTAATGGATGCAGTGACAATTGGATCGAGTCAAAACCTGACCCCGCATACACCATTTCGATGTAACGTTGTTCAATTGTTGTTGCAAGTGCCGCAACGTCTGTACTGGGCACTACGCGAATATAGGTATAACCATTATTATTTTGATAATTCTTGTTCGCTTTAGGCTCTTGAATTAAAGCTTGAAAGAAAAAATGGGTATTTTCAGGCAAATCAGCAAATACAGCCCCCACTTGCCAGCGTTTTTTTCCTTGTACTAAGGTTTCACCAACAATATCAGTACGACCAAAAATACGAATTGCATACTGCTCACTCAGCGCAATCATGTTAGGTGTTGCAAGCACCTTAGCTAAATCTCCTGCAACAATTTCAATATTCATAAATTCAGTGACATTACTACGTGCTGCAAGCACATTTTCGAGCTTATAACCCACGCCATCACGCACAAACTCAGAACCAGGCGGAACGAGGTCTAACGACAAAACATCCTCAATAGCGGCCATGTCTTTAAAAGAGTACATCACATCTTTATTGACTACAGGGGCGCCCATACCTAAAGATGGAAAGTTTTGATAAACCCGATAAACCCGATCTGCATTAGGTTGCTGCTCATCATACGATGCTTCGTTAAAAGCAAACATCGCCACTAAAATGGCCGCCGCCAACCCTACGCTTAAACTCATTACATTGAGTAAAAAGTGTTGTTTTTGCTGCTTAAATGCCCGCAGTGCGGTAATTAAATAATTAGCTATCATGTTAAGCCACCTCAGCCTGAGTGTTTAACTGTTGGTCTTGTTGCGTATTGGCTTTATCCACCATCACTTGGCCATCTAATAAGCGCACTAAACGGTCGGCATAGGCACCTTCTTTTTCCGAGTGCGTGACCATAATGACCGTAGTGCCTTCTCGATTGAGCTCGCGCAGCATCGCCATCACTTCATCACCATTTTTTGAATCTAAATTACCGGTTGGCTCATCGGCTAAAATTAATTTCGGGTTGATCACCAAGGCACGAGCCACCGCAACACGCTGTTGTTGACCGCCTGAAAGCTGCTGGGGTAAATGCTCGGCACGGTGGTCGATGCCCACACGCTTTAAAATCGCTTCCACACGTTGTTTACGCTCACTTTTTGAAATTTTTTGATATTGCAGTGGCAGCTCAACGTTTTGATAAACAGTCAGTTCATCAATTAAGTTAAAGCTTTGAAAAACAAAACCAATGGAGGCTTTACGTAGTTCAGCCAGTTGTTTTTCGTTATAACCGGCAATGTCGGTGCCCGCAAACTCAAAGCTACCCGCTGAAGGTGAATCGAGCATGCCTAAAATAGATAATAGCGTAGATTTACCACAGCCTGAGGGGCCCATAATGGCGAGAAACTCACCTTGGTTAACGGTTAAATTAATATTATTCAGCGCGGTTGTTTCAATGTCTTGAGTACGAAATACACGACTTAGGTTAGTGAGCTTTATCATGGTTAGTCTTCCTTAATTCTGTTTTAAATTCTCTTTAATGCTTGGCTTAATTCTTGATTTTATTCTTGATTTAACTTTTATTTAGTACTGCATATTCAATTAATTAATCTTGAGTTGGTCAGCTTTATCAAAGTTGCTGTAGCTGGAGGTGACCACTTTATCGCCCACTTGTAATCCTGCTAATACTTCAAAATAATCTTGATTCTTTTTGCCCAAGCGAATATCACGGCGCACCGCTTTATCGCTGCCTTGCTCCAGCACATACGCCCAGTTACCGCCAGAATTGGTAAAAAATGCACCACGGCTAAGCAGTAAGGCGTTGTTTTTGTTATCACCTAGCATCAATTCAACATCAATGCTTTGCCCGCGTTTTACGCCTTTTGTATTGGTCGGTAAATCAACCTCTATTTGAAATTGTGACTGCTGCACCCGGCTATCAATTTTGCTCACTTTAGCCTCAACAATGCTGCCTTCAAGTTCCACCATTACGGCCATATCTCGTTGCACTTGGTTGAGGTAAAACTCATCTAAACGCACCACAAGTTTGTATTCATTCGGAATATCAATTTGGCCAAGGCGCGCACCACGGTTTTTTGATTCGCCAATTTCAACATCCAGCTCACTTAAATAGCCCGCCACGGGCGCTTTAACCAATAAGTTGTCGAGGTTATCACGAGCAAATTGCAGGTTTTTTTCTAGCATTTTGGCGCTGTCGGCAAGCTGCGCCACTTGAACTTCTCGAATCGAATTTTCTTGTTTTTGCCGCTCAAGCGTCAGCTCTTTACGGGCTTGGTAATAACTTAAATCTTGCTTGAGCGCATCAAGCGTATCTTGCGCCACTACCCCTTTGCTGACCAAAGGCTCAGTTTGTTTTAACTTGCGCGATAAATGGCTAATTTGTAAGTCAATTTCCAACAAGTCACGGCGCAAGTTTAAACGGTTAGTTTCCATATTCATTTGCGTATTGCGTAAAAAGTTAAGTTGCTCAGTAACTTGCGCTTCGCGGCTCATCACATCTAACTGTAATGAAGTATTACTTAATCGTACTAACGGTTGACCTTGTTCAACGTATTCGCCTTGCTCAACCAAGCGCTCTTCAACTTGGCCACCCGCAATGCTGTCGAGGTAAATACTGGTTTTTGGAACCACTTGGCCGCGCAAACTCAGTGCGTCTTTAAACGCCCCTTGTTTAACGGTGCTAATGGTTAAACTGGTTAAGGCAATATTTTGACTACGGCCTGAATTATCGTTATTCACAAAGCCATACGCGGCGGCGGCAACGGTGAGTGCCAATGCTGCCACTGCAAATTTTTTAACGTATTTTTGTGTTGTGCTACGTTCAATTTTCTTATCCATGATGCCACCTGCTTGATACTGTGTGTTGCTAATTACTCATACAATTACCCATAGATAGTACAATTGCCGTGCCAGTTTTTATTTTTAATAAATAACAATAGGTTAAGCTTTATTTTGAATTTACCAATTTATTAAAATGTCCATTAATGAACACTTTAAATTTTCTAATCGTCCATTTATGGACACTTGATATGATTTTGAGGTAGGCTAAAAACACCATAACAAAGGTACATACACATTCATGAAACAGGCTGGTTCCATTTTAATTGTTGATGACAATCCCGATATTCTGATCGCGGCGCGTTTACTGCTTAAGCAACACTATCAAAGCGTTAAAACCACCGATAACCCCTTTGATATTGAAGGATTGATCAACGAACATAAAACCAGTGATCAGCCTATCGATGTGATTTTACTCGACATGAATTTCAGCCAAGATGCCATTAGTGGCCAAGAAGGCTTTTATTGGCTGAAAAAAATCATCGCCCAAGATCCAAGCATTGTGGTACTGCTGATGACCGCCTACAGCGATATTCAGCTCGCCGTTGATGCCATCAAAGCGGGCGCGTCGGATTTTATTGCCAAACCGTGGCAAAACGACCAATTATTAGCCGCAGTGGCCGCCGCTTTTTCACACGCAAAAGATAAACAACAAGTCGGCCAACTGACTAGGCAAACCCAAGGACTCAGCCAAGCACTAAATCAATCAGTGGGTAGTCAGCAATTTTCATTTTTAGGGCAAAGCGCCGCGATGAAAGAGGTTTTTCAAACTATTGAAAAAGCAGCACAAACAGACGCTAACATTTTAATTACGGGCGAAAGTGGCACCGGTAAAGAACTGACTGCTCACGCCATTCACCAAGCCAGCCAGCGCCGCGATAAAACCTTTATTAGTCTCGACATGGGCGCAGTAGCGCACAGCTTGTTTGAAAGCGAGCTATTCGGCCATAAAAAAGGCGCCTTTACCGACGCCAAAACCGACCGCATGGGTAAATTTGAATTGGCGCAAAATGGCAGTTTATTTTTAGATGAGCTGGGTAATTTACCCCTAGAGCAACAAGCTAAACTATTGGCAGCATTGCAAAATCGCCAAGTGACTCCCGTTGGCGGCAGTAAAGCCATTAACGTCGATATTCGTTTAATTTGCGCCACCAACGACAATTTACAACAAGCCGTTAGCGAAGGGCGCTTTCGGCAAGATTTACTGTATCGCATTAATACCGTTGAAATTCGCCTGCCACCACTGCGAGAGCGCAGCGAAGATATTCCGCTCCTGGCCGAATACTATCTCACCCATTTTGCGCAAAAGTACAAACGCAGCCTCAGTATTAACCCAAATGATATGCACGCGTTATGCGCTTATTCTTGGCCGGGTAATGTGCGCGAACTCGCCCATGCTATTGAGCGCGCAGTGATTTTAACCGAAGGTGAGCTGCTCGATATTCGCACTGTGGTGGGCAGCCAAATTCCTTTGGCAGCAGCCGAAACACCTTCAACCCTTGAGCCATTAAGTTACGATACGTTTGATTTAGAAGTGCTCGAACAACGCGCCGTGCGCGCTGCACTCAAACACTACCAAGGAAATGTCAGCCATGCCGCCAAAGCGCTTGGCCTAACCCGTGGTGCACTGTATCGCCGCCTTGAAAAGTATGGGCTTTAATATGCGCGCTTACCTACCCCTTGGCGGCGTGATTGCAGCCCTGCTTATTTTATCAGGCGCAAGCACCACCCTTGCCTTGCAACAAGGATTTTCGGCCACTTTACTGCTGCTAATTCTCATTATCTTGCTGTTGGTCGCTCACTTGTTTAGCTTGTTTAAACGCCAACAAAAACAAGCCGAAATGGTGATAAGAGCCCTCGCCAATGGCGACAGCACCCTAGGCCTTGGCCAACATCACCCGATGCGCCAACAATTTGATGAAGTTAAAAGCCACATGCAAAGTGCACGCTTTAATGCCGAGCAACAAGCGCAATTTTTACAAGCCTTGCTCATTCATGTCGATTTAGCGGTGTTAGTATGTGATAACGAAGGTGCGGTGATTGAATCCAACCCTGCGGTGAGTAAATTACTCGGCAAATCTGTGAAGCAGCTAACCGATTTAGGGGCCATTGGCGAGCTGATTTTAACGACAGAGCGTAACCTGCGCACCACTTGCTCATGGCAACATGGTGAACAACAAGACACCCTTTCGGTGCAACTGAGCATTGCAACCATTCAAGGTAAAACCCGCCGCGTGGTCAGCTTGCAGTCGATTCACGACCAACTGCAACACAAAGAACAACAAGCCTATAAACGACTTACCAAAGTACTGACCCACGAAATTGCCAACTCCATTACCCCGCTGTCGTCACTGGCCAATACCTGCACCGCGCTATTACCAAACGAGCTGTGCTTTAGCGACGTCGAAGACAAACAAGACCTGCAACTGGCACTCAACACGTTAGCTTCACGTACTCAGCATTTAGGCGAATTTATCACCCGCTTTCGCCAAATTAGCAGCCTACCAAAAGCTAATTTAACCCCGGTACAACTAGGCGATTTGCTTGAACGCATTATTACCCTTTTTCAACAGCAAGCTCAGGCACAACACACCACCTTAGCCCTAGAAATCCAAAGCCCACAGCTGGTGTTACTCGACAGCAGCCAAATTGAGCAAGTCTTAATTAATTTAGTGAAAAACGCCCTAGAAGTACTGGCACAACAATACAAAAACCACAACACCCACTGTGCAGCCGAGCCAGCAAAACCCGCCAGCATCACCCTCACTCTCGGCCAAAACAGCGCGCAGCAAGTGTATATCGACGTCGCCGACACAGGCCCCGGCATTGCCGAGCATGTGGTCGACATGATTTTTGTGCCGTTTTTTACTACCAAACAACAAGGCTCCGGCATTGGCCTAAGCCTAAGTAGACAAATAATGCTCAACCACGGCGGTGACTTAGTGTATTTAGCCAAAGCCCAAGGCGCCTGCTTCCGGTGTGTATTTGGGTGATAGGGATAATATTATATTTCTTATATCATGAGACTAAAAAATTGAATAAAGCGACCAACCTAGGCCGCTTTATTCATTGAAACGAGATCAGCATGCTCTAACAACATAAAATGTTTGTTTATTACATGACCATGGGGTACAGCCATGCGTAGTGACAAGTGCAGCCTCAATACATCCTCCAGTATTCCCTGAACCAGAGCCAGGATTACTACCACCTATAGCCCCTAAAGGAGTTGAAGATTCTGTGATACTCTCAATGTACTGCACCATGCATTCACTAATTGGCTCATTTCGAAAGTCATTGCGCGGTAAAAACCAAGATGTAAGTGAGCGCCCATCAATCAAACTAGCATCTTTATCAATAAAAAATACAAGCTCCAGCTCTTTCTCTCCATTTTCGTTATGAATACCGCGGTAGCTCACTTCAAAAATAAATTTATTATAGTCATCCCACTTATTTCTTATATATATCTTCTGTGTATTGTGCTCCATTGAGATACTCAACCCTAAAGCACCTGCACCAAACTGGATCCCGCCACCAGTTAAATTAGTAGACGTTGTATATTCCTTCCAAGATTGACCATTCATATTACTTAAAAGCTCTCTAGACATCTTTTTATATAGTACATCTTGAGCCCTAGCTGATTTTAGTGACGCTGCAGGGTGATTTTGGCAATTACTATCGACTTGACTTTGTAATCCCAGATTACTCATAAACCTTTCAAAATCATAACTTTCTTTCGGGCTCTGATTTAATGAATAGCTACCACTAAGTGTTGTATTTGATATATTTTCGCGGAATTCTTGATCAACGTCATAAAAGCGAGATAACAAAGTATGCTCAGCTGAACTTAAAGCGATTATCTCTACTCTTATGATCTTTTCAAGATGGCCATTTGGAATGCTTTTTACTTGGTACTTTTTTGCATTCTTAGAAATAGGATTAGCAACAATAAGAGTCACCGATGTAGTAAAGCACTCCTGTTCATCAACCCCAGGAATACTTCCTGGATCATTATTAAAATAACACTGCAACGGTTTTGCTTTTGAACGAGCCAATACATCCATACTTTGTAATGAACATTCATCACATGAGTACACCTTAATATTTTCACTTGACTCAGCGTTGAATCCAAAAAAAATATAAAGTGATAAAACGGTTAAAATAAAACTTTTCATATTTAATCCTTTAAAGAAAATCAAATTGATACTACCTTACAAAAAAAAATCAATTATAGGTACAAAATAAATTTGTATTGAGCCCTTCATTAAAAGATTGCTCACTTTGCAATTGAAAATAATCAAACAGAGATAGAAAAAATCATCCCATTACTATTGCAACATTACCCTGAAGGGCAAGCATCCTTAAAAGAAATCAAACAATACTTATTTCAAGAAGGCCTCTCAACAGCAGCTAAAAGAATCAAAATTTAACACTTGCTGGCCTACTAAGCCTTCGCGATATAAAGCTGCCAAGGCTTAGGCTAAAAACCTGTAATCTCAACTAACAAGTAAAAAACTAAGTCAGCAACTCCACTACCAGCGGGCTAATTAGTAGCAATCCTATCCAACTTACTACTCGCCGTTGCTTTGCGCTGTATTCTTGGCGTGGTTTGATGCCAAACAATGGGCAAAGAATGTCGCGGCGGCGCATTATTTCGTAAAACAGCCAACAACTCATGAAGGTCACGCTGATAATAACGACAGGCTCCCATAGTGGGCCGAGTTGTAAAGGCGTGAGCCAAAATGCCAAGCCGATAATCATGCTTTGGTGTAAGATATAAAATGGAAAAACCGCGCCATTGAGTTTACTCAACATTGGGTGATCGCGATTCAAAAAACGTTGTGCCAAAGCCAACATCAACATGACACCAAGTAAACGCTGTACGGTGTAGAGCATATCCATGCTGGTAGTTTGCCATTGACTCGCTTTGGGATCTTGCCAAATAAAATGATATCCCAATACGACCAACACGTAACCCAAAACAAACATCACCAGTAACGCACGCCAATGGCGCTGTAATTGGCTATAAAACCCAGACTGCCAAGCCAATAAGTAGCCATAAAGTAAAAACAAGGCGCCCATTGGATAGCGAAAGGTCTCGCTTGGCCAGTTCAGTTTCAGCACACACAGCGGCAACAGTAATACTATGAAAATAATAAGTGGCGACAGCTCACACAAGCGAGCTATTAAAGCCTGTACTTTAGAAAAATGTAGTAATGGTAAAATCAACACCAACAATAAGGTAAATTGCCACAGTGAGCGCAAATACCAAAGATGATTCACATCAACATGCGGCCAAATACCGGCTTGGTTGTTTGCAAAAATAGGATGCGATAAATCAAAAAAAGCCTGATAAAACCGCCAAAAACCGAGGTTTAAGCCACTTTTTTGCGACATTTCGGCATACAGCTGCACCGGCACGACCAACCAAACTCCTACCAACAACGGTAATAATATCTGTATGCTACGACTGATTATAAAGTGGCTAAAACTCAAACGCGCCACAATAAAACGCAGCGCCGCACCCGAGATAAACCAAATCAGCGCCATTCGCCACGGCGATAGCAATAACATAGCATTTTCAACACATTGGCTTAAGTATTGGCTTTTAAAATGAAAACCCCAATTTTGGCTATACAACATGCCGCTGTGATAAAAAATCAACAAACCAAAAGCGAGCACTCGTAACCAATCAAGATCATAGCGTCTTGTTGGGGGTGTGGCTGTTTGACTAAACACCTGCTGCCAAGTCGATAATAGAAATTGAAACCCACTTTTCAAATTTTTGAACATGACCAACATCCGTTCTCTGTAAAAATTAGACGCTTGATACTGGCGTAAACAATTTTAATACCTAGCATAAAAGGCCGATAAAACAATCAGTAGGGATAAACGGTGGCTAGCAGGGACAGATAACTTGGCCAAAATGGCTGAGGTTGTTATGCTGCTATTTATTGCCTCTCTTTGAGTGACGACGTTGTAAGTTATGCGCACATTAAACAGCAATCAGTTACACCATTTTCAGCACTATCAAGCTTGGTATGTCACGGCTTTATTAGCTTTTTATATTTTGATCAACAATAGCATTAACGCGACATCACTGGTTATGGAAGCGCAGCGTGATGGCGCCTTGCCCTTTATGTTGTGGGAGCCCTTTGTGTGGGAATATTCGAGCGCTATGGGCACCTTGCTGCTCTTTCCTGCCTTACTGTATTTATTAAAACACCAGCCTTTTAACTGGCAAGCTGTTGGGCGCTCCTTGGCGACCTATTTTGCCGCCTCAGTACTTTACTGCTTGTTGCACGTTGCCATTATGGTCGGGCTGCGTAAGCTAATTTATGGGCTACAAGGGCGCGGTTATGACTTTGGCTTAAGTTGGTTTGAACTGGTGTATGAATACCGAAAAGATCTTTGGGCATTTTTGTTTTTTATCGTGATGATCAAGGCTTTCAGCTACCTATTTGCCCAAATTATTGGCGAAGCCTCCACCTTAGCCAACAATGAAGACGACCCTATTCCAACCCAATTCGACCGCTTTTTAGTTAAAAAACTCGGCAAAGAATTTATTGTTAAAGTAAGCGACATTGATTGGCTTGAATCATCAGGCAACTATGTTAATTTGCACAGTGGTGAGCGCATTTACCCACTGCGCGCGACCCTCACCCAACTGAGTAAGCAACTTGAAGCACAAGGGTTTTGTCGCATTCATCGCAGCCATGCAGTCAAACTCGATGCCATAGAATCCATAACCCCACTGCCGAGCGGCGACAGTGAAATCACATTGCATAGCGGTAAAAAACTCAACCTCTCAAGGCGCTATAAAGAGCAATTTAAATTACAGTTTGCTTAAATATACTTTACCAAGCCAGATTAAAGATCCCCCATTTTGAAACCATTACAGAGCAACTTACGACTCTTTGCTTGAGCAAGGTAATATGGCAAAAGCCAATCCTAAAATCAGCACGCCCTAATTTGGCGTGCTGATTAGTTCTGTTAGCATCACGCTGATGGATAAACTAACGGATGTATTTCCATCGTTTTAAAACTCGCTATCGGATTTTTCAGCATCCCTTCAAGCTTTAAGTTTTTGGCAGGATCAGCCAAATCAATCATTTGCTTATTATTACTGAGCTGCAATCGATTTAAGCAAGATAAGGCAAACTCATCAGCAAATAAATTATACTGCTCAAACTTTGCTTGTAATTCAGGGTGAGTATGCTGATAAAGCAAAATTGATTGTGCGACTTGTCGCCAAAACTGTTGCTGCGAATAACCCGCTTGCTGATCAAGGATATTAGCCATAAAACGAAAAAAACAATCAAAGACATCGGTTAAGATATACAATATTTTCAAATCATCTTTCATATCAACTCTGATGCGATCTATTGATTGAGCTAATACCGCATCTTTATCAAGTAATGCGACTTCTTCGGCAATATCTTTCATGATCGCACGCACTGGAACATTGTTTTCAAGCACCATAATGACATTTTCACCATGTGGCATAAACACCACATTATGTGCATAGAAACAGTGCAACAATGGGTCTAGATAACATTTTAAATAACAAGCCATCCACTGTTCAATACTAATATCTGCCGCCTTAATAAGCTCTGGTAAAAGTGCATTTCCTTGTTTATCAACATGAAGAAAGGATGCCATTGTCATTAGTCGTTGGTTTGCTTTTAACTCAATTAACGGATTATCTCGCCACAATGCAGATAACATTTTGCGATAAGGGCTTTGCAACTCAGTAGCAGCTTCTAGGCGATCATTATGATAGCCAATCGCAGCAACCTCACGCAGGATACTAAAACCAGACTCAGCAAAATAAAGGTCTTGTTTCACTAATCGAGCAATCCAGTCATTGATAGCGGGTGTTGCCTTCATATAATAAGGAGACAAACCTCGCATAAATCCCATATTTAAAATCGATAAAGCCAGTTTGACATAATGCTTATTTGGCTCGCTTTTATTAAACAACGTCCTAATCGATTGTTGTGCTTGGTATTGATCTGCTCCATACCCTAAGCACACCAAATCATGCAGGGCCATATCAGGTGCAAACAATGCGGCTAATTTATTAAACCATTGCCAAGGATGAACTGGAAAAAAACGATATTGAGCCGGATTAAGTCCTCTATCTTTAAGCTTATTTTCAAATAGTTGTATTAGATCATGCCCAAGCTCTTGCTCCATCAACGTTGCATAATCTAAATCAGACGTGGTCGAAAAAACGATTTTATCTTCATGTGCAGCCAACCAAACTAAACGAATTGGCGCACCCACTTCGGGGGCGAAATTGTGATAGTCAAGAGCACTAAAACCGATACGGCCATTGTTAGCGATAAAACATGGATGCCCTTCGGTCATTGCCCGCTCAACCTGTTGAAAATTAGCCTGGGTCAGCTGCGCAGAAGTTAATGAAGGTTGGCTTAACTTATAAGCGCTACTCGACAATGTGCTGGCAACTTCTTCAAGGTAGGTGGGTAACATTGCAGGGCTGATGCCAAGACTCTCCCGCAACTCGCTAATAAAATGCATTGCATCTAATTCTGCTGGTAAATCATTGCGTTGCTTAACTATTGATGCCTCATCAATTTGCCAATGATTAAGCTCAAGTAATTTGGCTTTAAAGCGATAAAGCACATCAACATAATCAGTTTTTAGTTCAAAAAAAAGCCATTCATGTTCTTCATTGGTTAATGTTGGTTTAATTAACCGCTCATGAGCAAACTCACTTAATGCTTTACAGATCAGGGCTCGATTCACCCGCTGCCAAGTCTCTAATTGTAAATGCTCTACGGCCTTTTCTGGGCTTAAGTCTTGAGATAGCATAATGTGATTTCCCTGTTGAACCGCTCGCATAAACTGAGCACGATCGCACCATGCCAAATCCGCAAATTTATGACCTAAATTGATGACTTTCTGGTAACAAAAACCAGCTTTCTTATTTAATACATGGATTTTTTTGTTGCGCACATCAGGCTCAACCACCACTCTTTTATTGCATGGATTTTCAAACAAGAAGTGCATCACCGTTTTAAATACTTCCCATGTAAAACCCGCAATTTTATGCATTGGTTGCGCGATTAAGAGGTGCATGCCAACATCCCCAGCTTGCACCTCATAATGCTCAGCAATTGCATCATTTTTAGGGTCGTAAACCTCTATCAGAAAACAGGGATGTTCAGCAAATGTGCCGACGAATACTGCTGTTTTCTGACAAGTTTTTAGATATTCTTCATAAACTTGGGTTTGGCTAAGCCCTTGCATTGCCCAGTATTGAGTATGCGACTGAGTGACCCATTGATGTAACAACTCTAAATCTTTTTCTAATTCAATAGCTCGGATACTAAAAGCACCCAAATGTGTATCATGCTGAAACAGCGTAAATTGTGTTGATTGATTGATCATTAGAGATCCTTTTATTGTCAGTAATTACGTAGCTGTTACTTAAAGTTCATTAATTGGCTGCTCAATTGTGCTCTGCAAATTGGGCTTTTTTTCGAACCAAAAAACTAAAAAAAGGGTAATCCCTAAACCTAAGCTCGCCATCCAAAATGGCATCACCAACCCGTGCCAACTCACTAACAAACCAGCCGTAAAAGAAGAAATAAGCACTCCTAAGTTTTGAAAAAAATGTACCTTGCTGTAATCACTGGCATAAGAATCTGGACTACTAATTTGATAAAGGATTAAATCTAACCGTACCATGATGATAAATATGGCTAAACCAAATAAGCAGCGACCAGTAATAAAAAGCAAAGCAATTGATGATGCCTGCAATAACATACCGCTCAGCGCTAACAACAACGCCGCAAACAGCCGATAATCTTGCTGTGTTGTGCGATAGTTTTTCCATAACATAATCAGTGCCATTAAGGCTGGTAACGCGTAAATAACGCCAGCGATTACATCACCACCAAAGTCCACCAGCGTATGCCAATAGGCAGCAAAAAAAGGCCTAATCAAATAGACACTAAAATAAAAGCTCATCATCAATAGTGCTAAAAATATCACCTTACTCTTATTACGTTTGGCTTTAGAGCTTTCAGACTCTTTTTTATCCACAGCAGTTTTAGGGGCGATATTAATTAAACATAAACACACTAGCATCTGTATAAAATCACCGAGCGCCATTAGCAAAAATACATTTTTAGCCTCTGTAAACTCTAAAATGCTACCACCAACAACTGCCCCTATAATCACACCAAAATGCGCAACTACTGTTAATAACCCAATGGTATGGGTGTATTTGCTTTTATCTTCGAAGCTCATTAAGTAAGGATAAACCAGCAAATAACTGGCTTTAAAAGCGATCATAGTTAATGAAAAAACCCAGAAGCTAAGCAATTCCTCATTCCAATAACAGGCAATACTCAAGCTTGCTGCTGCAAATTGCGTCCCAACCAATAAGGGTAAAACAGCTATTTTTTTTGCTACTTGCGCCCAAAATGGAAAGAAAAACATCACAACTATGCCAATTGAGGCAACATATAAACCAACGTATTTAGGATCTGAAACAGCAAACTCAGATGAAAAAAATTGAGGATAAAAGGGCATTAACATTGAATCGCAAATCACTGCAAACAAAGTAAGCACCACTAACGAATATTTAAATGAATGACTCATGCGCGGAACAACTCTATTTCTGTGGCCAGTTCACAGCCCGGCGCAGCAAATTGCTGAAAAGCTATTTGACGCTCAACCAAATAATGTTCATGGCCTGTTATTGCTCGTAATAAACATGCATTACGATAACAAGCCATACCTAAATCTGGGGTCGCAAAACCGTGAGTATGGTGCTCAGCATTTTGAATAAAAATCCGCTTATGCGCTTTATCTATACTGTAATTGCGTGCCACTTGGAATTGCCCTTGCTCATCACGATCGATAAGACTTTCAATGCCACTGAGAAAGCCCGGTTGCACTGACTTATACCCTGTTGCAAAGACGATCCCTTCACTGCGCATTAAAAAGTCATGGTTTTGCTCAGTGTGTTGAAATTCCATCTCAAACTGCTGACCAACATGATGATATTTAATTGCGTTTAATCTGCTATTTGTATGTAAATTAACATCAAGCTCGTAACTTAATTTTTTACGATAAAGGCAATCAAAAATATTGTTAATCAATTCACTATTAATTCCTTTATACAAATTATGTTGGCGGCGATTAAGCTTTTGGCGCTTGTCACTTGGTAATTGATAGAAATAATCAACATATTCTGGCGAAGTCATTTCTAAGGTTAATTTGGAATATTCAAGCGGGTAGAATCTGGGTGATCGGGTTACCCAATTGAGTTGATAACGATGCAAATCGATATCCTGAAGCAAATCATAAAAAATTTCTGCGGCACTTTGACCGCTACCAATAATACTGATGGAGTTGTTTTTTTGTAACGCAACTTTATGTTCAAGGTACTGACTTGAATGAATCACACTGCCAGTTAAACCCTCTGCACATTTAGGGACTTGGGGAGTAGGCCCTGTACCAATCACCAAATGTTTAGCAAAATAATTTCCTTGCGATGTTTGTACAATAAAGTGATCGGCTGCAACATCAAACTCAACATGTTGAACATTACAATTAAATCTTACATTGGCTAATTGCTCCGTTGCCCATTGGCAATACTGGTTATATTCTTGTCGTAATAAAAAGAAACTTTCGCGAATATAAAATGAATACAGCCGACCCTGTTGCTTTATATAATTCAAAAAACTATAAGGACTCGTTGGGTCGGCCATCGTTACTAAATCAGACATAAAAGGTGTCTGTAAAGTAGCATCAGGAAGCATCATGCCAGGGTGCCAATCAAAACCAGTTTGCTTATCTAAAAACAAACTAGTTACATCTTTCAAAGGCGCAGACATACACGCCAAACTTAAGTTAAATGGCCCAATGCCAATGCCAATAAAGTCATAAATACAATCACGCATGCTCTATCTCCAGTGCAGCAATGGCACTTCCTTGCAACTGAGAACTCAACGCTTGGTTCAAAAATTGTTCGCCATATTGTTTAATAAGCATCAAGACCTGCTGCACATCCTTAATCTGTGTCGTGCAATTTAAAAAAGTGAATTTTAGGTATTGATGCCCTTCAATTTTTGTCGCTGCGATCAGTGCCTGCCCTTGGCGGGAAAGTTGAGTGCGAATAAAGCGGTTTGTCTCATCAACTAGCTTGAGATTTGGGTTATTTTTAGGTAAGTATCGAAAAACTAAAGTACTTAATTGTGGAAAGTGAACGACCTCAATTTCAGAATCAGAGCTTAATAATGAATAAGCTTGCTGAGCTAGATGCATCACCTGCTCTAACGCCAACCCTAAACTATTAGCACCGACCGTTCTTAAAGACAGCCATAACTTTAGCGCGTCAAAGCGACGTGTGGTTTGGATACTTTTATTACATAAATCAGGCACTCCAGCTTGCTGCTGACTTAACGGATTTAAATATTCAGCATGATAAGTCACAACTGATAAATGCTTTTTCTGCTTAACAAAAAAAGCACTACAGCTCACCGGTTGAAAAAAAGATTTATGGTAGTCAATGGTCACTGAGTCAGCTTGTTCAATTCCAGCTAATTTATGATGATAGTGGGGTGTAATTAATAATCCGCCACCATAAGCCGCGTCAACATGAAACCAAGCACCATATTGCTTGGCTAACCCTGCGATGCAACCAAGGGGATCGATACTGCCAAAGTCTGTGGTCCCTGCTGTTGCCACCACCGCCATGGGGATATCACCCGCCTGATGACAATACTCAAGGGCTTGCGCTAATTTGACCGCATCCATCCTGAAGTACGGATCACAAGGTACGCTCACCACCGCGTCATAACCTAAGCCTAAAATAGCCGCCGCTTTTTGAATGCTAAAATGACTTACTTGTGAGGTAAATATTTTTAAACGATGGAAGTCTTTTGCTAAACCTTGCTGTTTATTGCTACTCCCAAAATATTGCTGACATTGGTAATCGCGGGCAAGCAACATAGCCATCAAATTTGATTGTGTTCCGCCACTGGTAAAAACACCGTCTGCAGCATCACCCAAACCAATTTTTGCCACCGTCCAATCAATTAAGCTTTGCTCAATAAATGTTGCCCCGCCACTTTGATCCCACGTTTCAACTGCGGTATTAATCGATGTTGCAAGTAGATCCGCCAAAATTGCTTGATATGTAATCGGGCAATTTAAATGCGCTAAATATTTAGGCTGATGAAAATACACTGCATCTTTTAAATATAAATCAGATATCTCTGTGAGTGCGTCATCGAGATTATCTAAAGGCTTATCAAGATCAACGCCTTGAAATGAAACAGCTAATTCATGAGGTAAAATACCGCTGAAGGGCTGTTGATTATCTTTCATATTTGTTGACAACAGCTCAACAACTTTTTTAATCCCCATCTGAAACAGCGCAAGATTTTTATCGTTGAACAGAGAACTAACCATCGTGGATTGGGAAGGACGGTGCAACTGAGTTTGAGTCGATTGCAATACATTGAACTGAACCATAAGCCTGACCACCTTTTAAAAAACAGCTTTCATAAACGCAAATGAGAATATATACTATTCGCGTTTCTATTTTGGTGTCAACCATTCGTTTTTTAATTTTGACTAGGAGGTCATTTGTTACTTAAATCTACTTTCAACATATCACTACTCACCCTTTCTCTTATTAGTTCATGGTGTTTAGCCGACGAAAAAAAAGTCAGTAATGATTTGGAAACCATTGAAATATACAGCAAAAGCTATCGTTCAACCGGTACAAAGTCAGGATTAACCCCGATTGAATCTCCGATGAGCTTTGAAGTGTATGACAATAAATTATTGCAACTGCGCCAAGTAGACAGCGTTAATGAAGCATTACGTTATGTACCTGGGGTGACACCAGAAAGCCGCGGGGTGGCGACCTTGTTCGACCAATATTCGATTCGCGGATTTGAAAGTTATCGCAATTATTATGATGGTTTACTGTTGCAGTACAACTTGGCTTATAACTTAGCGCCTCAAGTTGATGCTTTTGCCACCGAGAATGTTGAAGTACTCAAAGGCCCTACTTCGGTTTTATATGGCTCGGCACCGCCAGGTGGCATGGTTAATCAAACCGCTAAAATGCCACAGCAAATTAGTCAACATTTAGTGCGCGCACGTCTTGGTATAAACAATTTAGCTGAACTCGCACTTGATAGTACCGGCATGTTAACTGAGCAGGTCAATTATCGTTTTATTGCATTAGGGCGCAGGCGCGATGGCCAACAAAAAACAACTGAAGAGCAACGAACTATTATTGCTCCATCGGTCACGTTTGAAATCAGTGAAAAAACCAGTTTAAACCTAAATGTTTATTATCAAGATGACCCAAATATGCTGCCTTCATCCTCGCTACCAGGGCAAGGCACTGTTTACGCAGCCAGTTATGGCAAACTCGATGCCGATGCCTATGCGGGCGATAAAAATTGGACCATGTTTGAGCGGGAAGTCACCATGCTGGGCTTTAAACTCAATCATGAATTTAATGATAACAGCTCATTTTTACAAAACTTCCGTTATACCCTAGGTGATTCAACGCTACGTAATACTTACGGTAAAGGACTCGCCGATGGTGATAAAATTTATAAACGCAGTGCCTATCAAACCATTGAAGATATCGAAGGGTTTGTTGTCGATAATCAGTATGGCACTCATATAAGCACCGGAAAATTTAATCATAACCTATTAGTAGGCTTTGAATATCAAACCCTAGATTCGACATTTAACTACTCAGATACCTTTGGTAATAACACCCCCGCTATCGATTTATCTCAACCTGATTATACTTTATTTAATATTGACCAACTGCCCTTAGATACCTACCAGCAATTTAGCCGATTAGCACAACAGCAGCGTGGTTTTTATTTACAAGATGAGCTATCTCAAGATCAATTTACTGCCATTATTGGCTTACGCTACGACGATTTTACCAGCGTTAGTGAGGATGATGAAAGTGGCGATATAAGTGAAACTCATATCAATCAAAATGAACTGAGTATACGTTTAGCTGCTATTTACACTCTAGATAATGGCATCGCCCCTTATTTAAGTTATTCCGAATCATTTGAGCCAACAGCAGGCAAAGACTCCATCACTGGCAAAGCATTTAAACCAACAACTGCTAGCCAAATTGAGGCTGGAGTTAAATATCAAAATGACGCTGCCACAACGCGGATCACCGCCGCAATCTTTGATTTAAAGAAAAAAAATATGATCACCAGTACTCCCGATTTTATGAAAAAAACACAAAGCGGTGCAGTGCAATCAAAAGGCATTGAGCTAAGTATCTTTCAGCAAGTCAATGATTATATTGATATAACAGCTAACATGACCAAGCTTGATATTAGCGTAACCGAAAATCCAAACGACCCGAGTTTAATCGGCAAGACGCCAATCTGGGTTGCACAGCAGCAGGCTTCTTTATGGCTTAATTACTATTTTAGTCAAAATTTTGAGCTCAATGGCGGCCTGCGTTATGTTGGTGAAAGTCAACTTGATAAACATAATACGGATGTGATCCCCGGCTATACTCTGCTTGATTTTGCAGCGTCTTATGACTTCAGCGATCAATATCGACTGGGTTTAGCTGTCAGTAACCTCACAGATAAACGCTATGTTGGCAGCTGTGTTGATGTTAGGCGTTGTTGGATGGGTGCTGAGCGTAGTATCGAATTAACACTCAATGCATCGTTTTAATTAAACTGCTCTTTAGGCAACCTGCTACTAAATGGGTTTGCCTAAAGATTTAACCGCTCGTTCATCGGCCAAACAAACCGTTTATCGGGTAAAAATACACTTTATCACTTCCCCATGTATTGCTATTGGACTTTTCATACACTGCCTCATAGATAGTAAAAATTAGGGTCTCGTCGTTATGAACTATATTTTTTTGAGCTTACTACTTTGTTCGTTTTGCTCATTAGCAAGTACCAGTAATATCAGTGTGCGCAACCTCAATCAGCTGCAAAATAGTGCCAACAGCGTGCTGTTTGCCGCCGAAGATAGCCACAGCTACTTTTTTGCCTTAGATGCCGATTATGAAAATCAGGGGTTTCGTGTTGCCGCAACCGCTTGGCACGAAAAACGTGATGGCCAAGCCAGCGAGCATAAACTTGAACTCGCTGAGTTTTTATATGATTTTTCGATTGCAGATTGGCAACTCTCGCTGGGTAAAAAAAAGGTTGATTGGGGTGTCGGTTATGGCTTTCGCCCGCTTGATTTGTTCTCACCAATTGACCCTCTGGCTATCAATACTGCGGTTGCAGCGGGGACTTGGCAGTTAAGCGCAGATTGGTTTAGCAGCGATGGTACATGGACAACATTGTGCAACCAAAGCCAAGCATTTTACAAAGTAGCAGGGCAGCAACAAGATAAAAGTCTGGGCTGTGGTGCACGATATTATGGTTATTTTGATCAGTGGGAATTACAAGGTTTAGCGCATTACGACCAAGATATGAAACTGCGTTTTGGTGGCAGCGCATTAAGTGTTCTCAACGACAACCTTGAAGTACATGCCTCAATCCTGTGGCAACACACTTATTTAGGGGCACAATTTACGCCACCAGAGTTAACCGCAACCGAGTTTGTTAATCCGGTCGAATCGCTTTGGCAACAGGGTGCGCTCCAAAGTTTAATGGGCGTTAATTTTAGTACCTCATATGGGGTGACTTTGATTGCTGAATATTGGTTTGATGGCCGTTCGCCATCAAAAAACCAATGGAAAAATATGATAAAAGGCCTTGATGCCCAAGTTGCCACCCGCGCAAGCAATCCGCTTAGCCGCCATTATATTGCAGCGCAGCAGCAGTTGTTTTCGAGCCAAAATTTATTTAAAAATAACCTCATGCTTCATGCTCGTTATAGCTACAACAATTGGCGTCCTGAGCTCACGTTATTGCTCAACCCAGACGATTTAGGTTTATCGGTCAATGCCAAAATGAATTATATTTGGCCCAATGGCCACGCAGCGCAACTGGGCTTAAAGCGCTATTTAGGCCCAGCTGACAGTATTTATAAACAACTCGATTTTGATACCACAGCCTATGCAGGATTTACCTTGGTTTTCTAAAAGCCATCGACCTAGCGCACTTTTATAAGCCGGTTAATCATTTGATTAGCCGGCTTTTGCTTTTATAGCCAATGGATTTCAACATCCACGTAGGCGGCAAGCACCTCAACCCTCATCAGCATAGATTCTCTGCATGATTGAGGTGAAGGCGCGCGGCCAACACCCGTGATCTTCAAAGACAGCGGGTATATAGCCAAACATGAATACTCGACACTTCCATCTACGGCAACTTAAAACAGCCAAAGCGTTAAATTCTGAACACCTAAGCGGCATCGGCCAATCTCTGTTACTGCCATTTATCGCCATTATTGACAACTCATCCGCTAAAACGACAGTTTATCGCCTCGGCCAACACCGCTTGTCATTTCCCCTTATGCTTATTTCATCAAAAGAAATAACACCACAACAAAACGTGGTTTACATATAAATCAACTGGACACGAACAATGAAAAAACTAACAACCCTTTCAATTTTAACTGCTGCTATCAGCCTCTCTTTCGCCAGTGTTGCGGTTGAAATTCCAGAGCAAATTATTACGCAACACACTGCTGGCTTAAATGGCGATGCCAATGCCAATCAAAACGCGATTGATGCGTTACAAATTTTAGCTAAAGAAGACGCTACCGATGCAGTGTTATATTCGCTGTTAGGTAGTAGTGAAACAGCACAAGCACGTTATGTTGACCAACCTTGGCAAAAAATGAAATTTGCTGAAAAAGGCTTAGCGCATTTAGACAAATCACTCAATTTATTAAAACGCCCAGACACAGCACCGAATGTAACATTCCAAGTCACCACGACAGCGGCTTGCACCTTTATAAAAGTACCAAAAATGTTTAATCGTTTTGAGCAAGGTTACGGTTTAATTCAAGGTTTAGTCAGTGCACCAGGTTTTGCGTACGCGCCAGCCCGCGCCAAAGTCGGTGCTTATTTATGCGCGATTGAAGCGGCGACCGCAGCAAAAAATACCACACAAGCACTCGCCTTTATTGAACAAGTAAACAAGATTGCACCACAAGGTCCACACATTGCAGCGCTTGAAAAATTTAAAGCGCAAAACACTGAACTCGCACAAGCAGGAGAATAGCCATGTTACGCTTTGAAGAGTTAACTAAATCTTATTGTACTGCTCACAATCAGGTTCACGCTTTGAAAAGCGTACAAGGCCACATTGAAAAAGGAACGACCGTGGCGTTATGCGGTCCTTCTGGGAGCGGTAAATCAACGCTGCTTAATATCTGCGGCCTATTAGATCCTGAGTATCAAGGTAAAATTTACCTCGACAACGAGCTAGTACCGCACAATAAAAAAGCATTAACCCAACTACGCCGCGAAAAAATAGGCTTTATTTTTCAGCGTTATAACTTAATTCCGGTGATGACTGCGTTCGAAAATATAGAATATCCATTATTAATGTTGGGCATCAGCAAAAGCGAGCGTTACAAACGTGTAGCAAAAATGATTGAAGCCGTTGGTTTAGCAAAATTTGCCAAGCAACGTCCCGACCAATTATCCGGAGGTCAACAACAGCGTGTTGCGATTGCCCGCGCCTTAGTAAAAGAACCAGCACTCATTATTGCTGATGAACCAACAGCAAACCTTGATACTGAAACAGCACACTTAGTGATTGATTTAATGCGCACTTTAGGTAAACAACTCGGTTGCACCTTTTTAATTGCGACACACGATCACCGTATGACAGACCGCTGTGACCGAATTTTAACCTTAAGTGATGGCAACATTGTTGAGCAAACCACCACTCCTTTACACCCTGTTTCACACAACCACACTTCGGAGGCTTTATGCTTTGGTTAAACTATGCTTTTTTGAACGTTTTGCGTAATGGTCGCCGTTCATTTTTCACCATTTTAGTTACAGCAATTGCCATGACAGCCATTTTAACGAGTAGCGGTTTTGCATTATTTACTTACCACTCATTGGCTGAAAAAGCCGCGCGTGATGAAGGTAACATGACCATTAGCCACCCGAAGTTTTTTACCGATGAAGAAGATGCGCCAATGGAATTTGGTCTAGCCGGATTTGAAAGTATTCGTGACCAAATGCTCGCCGATGACGAAGTAAAAGCTGTGTTGCCCCGCATCAACTTTAATGGTTTGGTGTCGAACGGTGATAAAAGCGCTATTTTTATCGGTCTCGGTGTTGAAGCGCACGAATTTAGAGTCAAAGGGCCATTTTTGAATATGCTCGAAGGCAGCGCCTTATCAAGCTTTACTAATGAAACAGATTTACCACAAGTTGTCTTAGCGCAAGGTTTAGCCCGCAGCTTAAAGGTAAAAGTTGGTGACGTGATTACCTTACTCAGCACCACCACAGAAGGCGCATTAAATGCCTATGATTTTAGCGTAAAAGGAATTTATACCACTGGCGTACCAGACCTTGATAAACGCCAACTTTATATCGACATTGAAAATGCAAAATCACTGATTAATACAGACAAAGTGAGCAGCTTAGCAGTGTATTTATTCGATATTGAAAAAACGCAAAGCAAATTAAACGACTATGCGGCCCGTGATAGTTCACTGTTATTCACGCCTTGGTGGCAACGTGCATTTTACTATCAATCAGTACGTGATTTATATAATCGTATCTTTGGTTTACTCGGTTTCATTATGATTTTAGTAGTGTTTTTCTCTATCTCTAACACCATGGGCATGACAGTGGCTGAACGTACTCGTGAAATTGGCACTATTGCCGCAATGGGCAGCTACAAAAGCGAAATCATCCGTAACTTCGCTTTAGAGTCCTGCATTATTGGCCTGATGGGTGCGGCGTTAGGTGTGGTGTTATCGGGTGTCACGACTTGGGCATTACTGGTTTTTGGTTTAGAGATGCCACCACCACCAGGTAGCAGCCAAGGTTACCCGTTAATGATTGAGTTCTCATGGCCACTTGCCATTGCCACCAGCTTAATTTTAACCGTGATTTGTATGTTAGCAGCTTTAAAAGCAGCGAATACTGGTTGTAATAAAAATATTACGGATGCATTGGCTCATGTTTAACCATGCGCCAACCTCCCTCAAATCAAAGGATCATATTATGTTTTTCAGTCATTTAAATAAAAAAATACGCCTAAGCACCTTACTCACAATCGGTCTATTAAGTATCGGCACATTAGAAGCAGCACCGCTTGATACATTGCAAATTTTAGAAAAAGCAGAACAGTATCGCGTTAAAAACGAATCTGCGGTTATTAACTGTGAGGTCGAAGTTTTTAAAGCCGAACAACTACAAAAAACCCGCCTTTACAAAGTATTTGCAGGTACGCAAGAGCGCTCATTGGTGGTGTTTCAATCACCAGCCGATGCAGGACAAAAAGTATTAATGAAAGGCAAAGATTTTTGGATGTTTATGCCGAAAAGCCGCCGCCCAATTCGTATTACCCCAATGCAAAAACTACTCGGTGATGCAGCGCTCGGTGATATTGCAACATTAAGCTGGAGCAAACAATATCAAGTGACCGCGCAGCAACAAACTGATTCAACGCTTCATTTTACCCTTGAAGCAAAAACTGATGCCGCCAGCTACCAAAAAATTGAGCTAACCCTTAATAGCCAAGACTCATTTCCGATTAGCGCCGATTTATACCTGCGCTCTGGCATGTTAGCTAAAACCGCCACCTTTACCCGAGGCGAACGTGATGGCGAAACTCGTGTAGTAGCAATGACCTTACAAGATCAAATGAAAACCGATAATAAAACCGTAATTCATTATCGCCAAACCCAAGCGATGGAAATACCCGAGAAACTGTTTAATCCACAAATTTTAATTCGCAGCGACCTAGAGCAGTTACTTGCTGAATAATTTAAAAAACGGGTTAGCGGCTTTGCTGCTAGCCCTAAAAAGCCCACACTAAGAGTGTAAAAACATGAATAACACCTTGTCTTTAAATAAAAACCAAGTGGATGTTTGGCAAGCATTTCCAATGCAATTGCAAGACCCAAGTACACTCGCGCAGTTGCAAAGTTTAGTCACGGTTGAAGAGCATCAAACCATTTTACAATGCAAACGCCCACTTGAACGCCATACCAAATTAGTAACGCGTGCATTGGCTCGCTATGCTTTAGCGAAGTACCTCACGGTTGACCCATTAGAAATTGTATTTAAGAAGTCTCTACATGGTAAACCCAGCATTGCGTCACCTGAGTGTGAGTTATCGTTTAATCTCTCACATAGCGCAGATTTTGTAATGTGTGCCATTACTAAACAAGCTCAAATTGGTATCGATGTCGAAAAAATCAGATATAAACCTTCATTACTCAAAATGGGTGAAACGGTTTTTAACCAGCAAGAACTAACTGATATCGCAAGTTTCACTGGCCCAGCACAGCATCGTCGCTTCTTCGATTACTGGACATTAAAAGAGTCTTTTGTCAAAGCAACTGGCGCAGGGTTAACCACACCATTACAGTCGATTACTTGTCAGCCAGGTCATATAAAGGCGCAACTACAGTTGGCGACTGAATTTATCGACCGCGATAAACATTGGCAATGTTATCTTTGGCCAATCAGCCAGCAACATCGTTTAGCGATTACATTAGATAAACAACACCCTGAACCGACCGATATTAGGTGCTTTCACTTTTTCCCGGCAACATCGAACACTCTTTTTGACGTTGCTCCATCCGAGCCTCTCCCTCTGAGCGCGTAACAGCGCTCTTCAATTATTAAACTGGCTTCAAACCTAAACTATACTCAGTTTACTCATAACTGAGCTAACAATTTAAGCCTAACCTTAGACTTTAACACTCCCTGCAAACTTCATCACCAAGCCAATCAAAACCTCAAAACTGGATCATAAATCTATCTAAGGCAACTAAGTTTAACGTTAAGGTATTGGTTTAACTTGCATGTTCCCTTAACACTATCTAGCTAGAGAGAACATTTGATATTTAGCTTTAATTCAGAAACTTAGAAATTACCTTACCCAGAACAAAGTGAGCTATTAAAGCCATTAAATAAAATCCGTCTTAAATCATTCTTTCTCGAACAAGATAATGTCATTGATAACAAGATAAATTGAATCGCCAAGAGCAAGGCTATGGCGAATTAATGCACAGAGCAGGCTCATAGCTAAAAACAAAAATCTTGACCATCACAAGACATTAAATTTAGCGGCTTATTGTTCGAAAAAAAGCAAAAGAATACCTTCGTTTTTGCGATTTTAACATCCTAAATTAGCTATAAAAACAACATACGATACATCAAAGTTCACCCCTAAAAACAAAATATAATGTTGTAGTTCTGGTGATATTTTTAGGTGGCCAGTTCAAGCAATACAAACCTGACTTTATCCATCAGTTAGCCTGTATTTTTTCGTATCCTCGATTTTGGTAAATAAAAATCATAGCCATACGACCCATTCAACTTAAAAACAATCCATATCTTTTTACCATAGCCAAATACCCGCTTTTGATTGATGCCGTTTTCTTTCTTTAATTGATAACTCGGTCAGTTCTGCCCTTATTTCACGATAAAAGTCCCTAAAAACACTCATAAAAAGCACATAAAAACATTTGGTTTTTCTGAGTGACAACTCAAGTTATTGATATTTAACAGTTATAAAAACAACAGTAAAGCAGGGGGTTTTCGCAAGGACTTCATACTTTCTCACACCAACAATGCAATCACTCCCAGCGAAAACAACAATACGCTGGCTAACCTAACAATAAGATAAAACAGGATTGCACAATGAAATTAACTACTTTGACTTCGGCAAAAACAACACTAACAGCCACGTTACTTTTAAGCGCAGTAATTACTTTTACACCTATTAATAGCGCACAAGCAGACGAGTCAACAGCAACAACAACCACTCAAAACAGTTATGTATGTGACCCATTCCCTGAGTGTAACGAGCGCCCAACTGCAGATAAAAAGAATGAACCACAACCAGCTAATTTCATTGACGTACTCATCCAAAAATTAATTAAAGAATTGAAAAAATAACAACAATTTATAGGAACTAAAAAATGAAAGCACTTGTAATCGGCGGTACATCCGCCATTGGTGAAGGCATCATCAAACAATTAATTGCCAATCAATTTACCGTTGAATTTACCTATAACAGTAATTCAGACAAAGCTGACACCTTGTGTGCCGCAATGGGGACTCAATGTACTGCTAAACAACTTAATTTAGCCGATGCACAAGCCGTTAACGCCTTCACAGCTGCTTTAACGAGTGCAGATACACCTGATGTGCTAATCAACGTAGCAGGGATCACCCATGATGCCTTGTCTTTAGGTGATGTAGGTGCGGCACTGGCACACGTACATACCGTTAATTTTCTATCACCAGCGACAATTTGTAGCAAAGTTGCTCAATTAATGATGGAAAAACGCCAAGGCTCGATTATCAATATCAGCTCAATTGCGGCTAAATTTCCTCGCCCTGGCAATGCTGCCTATGGTAGCGCAAAAGCAGCATTAGAGCGCTTTACTGCCACATTAACCCTAGAAATAGCCCGCTTTAAAGTGCGTACTTTATGTATTGCCCCAGCCTTTGTTGATACCCCGATGTTTCAGCAATTTGCCCAAGGTCGAGAAAAAGAAATTCTAAAAGCATTACCACTGCGAGAAGTGCTCAAAGTGGAAGATGTTGCCAATACTGCGATGGCGTTCATCCGCGGAGACATCAAAACCACAGGTATCACATTAGCACTGACCAATGGTCAACCCGTTTTATAACAACAACTTAAAACTTAAAACTTAAAACTTAAAACTTAAAACTTAAAACTTAAAACTTAAAACTTAAATAAGGTAAAAAACTATGAACACTCAATCAATCGCTACTATTGCTGCAAACGTTATGTATATCGACGACATCAGTGAAATCGAATTTTCACGCTCACTTTTTAATGATTACTCAATGTCATCATTAGATTTTGTTGATTTTGCCTTCGAACTAAAAAGTGAATCAGCAAAAGATTTTACCCCAGACCAATTATGGCCAATCAACTCAATGATGGATAACCCTGAGTTTTATCAAGCTGGTCAGTGGACTGAAGCAGGTAAAGCGCAATTAACAACTATTTTTGAAGGCTTTCACCCTATCACAGATGACCAATTAAGCGCCGAAGCACTGCATAACCTTTTCAGTGTTGATTATGTGCAACATCGCCTAGCGCAAATCTAATTAATGATGGGAGTTCGATGATGAATCCAGTTTATATCAGAGCGACCGGGATCCACACAGAACAATATCAAGATTTAAATGCTTTAAATGCGGCGTTCCTTGCGCCGCCAAAGCAAATTGATTTGTCTGATGTTGATATCTACCAAGCAGCCAATCTCAAGCTAAATCAGCTTGAGCGCCACGCGATTGCCCGGGAAGACCGCTCAATTTTAAATGATTTAGCCACCAGCATTTTAAATGCCAGTGGCGACATGCTAAGCCATGCCAACAAACTTGCGGGTCTAGATAACGCAGAAGCGACTCCACTTTATGCCGGTACCGATGGCGTGGCTGAATATAGCTTTAGTGCACTGAGCAAACTCATTGACCGTTTTGGTGATGCCAATACCGCAATGAAAAATCTTGGAATACTGAGCGGCATGACAAATCCAATCAATATGATGCGATTTTTATCTACTAACCCGCTTTATCACGCCTCCAAGCGCATGGGCTTAAGGGGCGGCGGCTACCCAATTCGCGGCATGTCATTATCAGGCTTATATGCCATTGAAGATGCAATGTCAGATATTGCAGCCAACAGGGCGCAGCAAGGTGTTGTAGTAGCAGCAGCCAGTATGCGTAATTTTGATTCGTTAGTAATTTTTGGCAAGTTAGGCCTGTTAGACCCACAAAGCGAAGCGGGCACGGTTAATCCATCATACGGTTCTGCGGTTTTACTGCTTGATAACCTAACTGAGGGTGACAACGCCTTAGCGCAAGTTTTGCGAGTGTCGAGCCGTTATAACGCCGCGCCATTTCCAAGCGAACAAGATTGGACTTCGTTATTACAAGATGTAGCAGTAAATGGCATTACACCAGATGTGATTGTGACTTATTGCAATGGCGTTAAAAGCAATGATGCCAATGAACTTGCAGCTATTGAGTCGGTATTTCCAAATACACCACAACATAACTACAAATCGTTATTTGGCTATACCAGTAAAGCAAATAATGCCTTGGACTTAGTGACGGCTCTCAGTGATCCGGCAATTCCAACCGGTGCAACTGTATTAATCAACGGCGCAGGTTTTGGCGTAGGGATTGGATACATAGTGATTAAGAAGTTACGCCACAATTCCTTACCAATGAATCCATCAACTTTGGAGGCTCAATAATGAATAACAATATTTGTATTAGTGCTTACGGCGCAGTGACACCGCTTGGCCATACATTAGATGAAATTAGCCATCATTTACAGCATGGTATTTCGGGCATTCGTGCAATTAAAAAATTTGATACCAGTACCTACCATACAAAATGGGCAGGTGTGCCTCACCTTGGTAATGACAATATTCATTGGCCGAAAGCATCTAAACGCGCCAGCAGACCAGGAGAATTACTTTATGCGGATGTCGCAACCGAGCAATTGCTGTCGCAATATAATCCGCTAGCGAATTACGATCCTAGCCGTATTGGCTGCATTATTGGTGTTGATGAACCATCAATTGACCCTGAACGCTGTGTTGAATTAACTAACATGGTTGGTAGTGATGACATTAATAACCGCGAAAAAGTAGTGGCCAAAGCGACCGAATATTTCAGAGTATCTGAAATGATAGACCTCGATGTTAGCTCAGTGATCCGCACTATTCAGCGTCGAATTCCATTTACTGGTTATACCCGTTGCCATGTCGGTTTATGCTCTGCTTCACTACAAGCATTAGGTATGGCTCGCCAGGCAATTTTAGATGGCAAAGCTGATGCAATGATTGTTGGCGGCGTATCTGCAAAAATTACTCCGTTTAACTTAGCGCAACTAGAAGCTGTTGGTGCTGTCTGTGTTGACCCATTACTGGCAGGCACCGAACGTTCACGCCCATTTGATATCCGTCGTTCAGGTTTTATGCCTGCCGAAGGTTCAGTGTTATTTATTTTAGAAAAAGAAACTGTAGTTAATGCTCGTAATGGCAATAATTTATGCCGAATTATGGGATACGGCGCAAGCTTAGCTGCTCAGCATATTGTGGCACCGCACACCGAAGGACGCGAAATGCGTTTATGTATGGAACGTGCAATGAAAGAAGCTGATTTACCTTTAGATCAGTATTCGTTCATCAATGCACATGGTACCTCAACTAAGTTAAATGATTTACACGAAACCACCGTGCTTAGAGAAATCTTTGGCGAAGGAAACGTACCACCTGTTACCTCAACTAAATCAATGCATGGCCATTTAATTGCTGCTGCCGGTGCGATGGAAGTATTAGGCGTTATCGCTTCATTTCGTGATGATTTTATTCCCGCGGTTACCAATCTAGAGCAGCAAGATCCGGCTATAAAAGTGCCTGTAGTTGCTAAAACGCAGTACACAAAATCAAAAAATGTGCTCAAAAACTCGTTTGGTATGGGTGGCTTGGCAGCTTCTTTGGTTTTACAAAATCCAGCAATGCTTGGTTAAGGATGCATGATGCGCTTTATTGATTTCCTTCATCAGCAAGCCAGTTGGTCTGCGCAATATAAAGAATGTGTGCTTAACGCACAGGCGGTTGCAGCTGTTTTATCTGAGTTAGAAAAAAGCGAACTTGCATCTGTCGATAAGAAAAAACTCCATGTTTTTTGTACATTTACGCCTATTCAAACCTTAATGGCTTATTTTGTTGCATCTCATTTTGGCTTAATGGTTGCAATTGTATCCCCCAGAGGGCTACAAAAACTATTAGATGGTCTCGAACCTGCACTTTTAGGTCCGATGATTATTCCCAACGGCCATCAGAGTCCAAACCGCTTTTGGAGCGGTGAAGTACTCAAAATAGATCTAGAAATATCCACACCTTGTTTTGGCAATATAAATTTAAATAGCTCGACAGAAAGTGCGCGTTTTATTTTTTGCACCTCAGGGACAACAGGTAAAGCTAAACGCGTTATTCACAACGAGCAAACGCTAATTGCCAATGCCAAAGTGGTGGCCAATTACTTACAACTTGAGCGAGATGACCACACTTATTGCGTTTTTCCACTGCAATTTATGTATGGCTTATCAAGTACGCTCTGTACGTTATGGTCTGATAGTCATATCAGCTATGGCGAATTTGTCATGCCAAGTTTAGTGGCAAGTTATGTTCAACAACATCAGGTCACTGTGCTGCCACTGCTCGGAGATTGGAGCACCGAGCTTAAAGATACTTGGCAAATAAACCAGTTTGACAGTAAACGATTAATTTTAATCAATGCTTCAGACCGGTTAATCAACCAGCAAGCTGCTGATTTATTACCTTGGGCAAGCCAGTTTTGGAATAACTTAGGACAAACGGAGTCCGCTCCTCGCTTATTTGCGGTTGAACTTGTTGCCCGCAACAACTTAGAGGCCATGACATTTAAAGGCACAATTGCAGCGGGTTACCCCGTTGACCCCGCTATAAAATGCCGCTTAAAAAATGTTGAAAATGGCATTGGCTCTTTGTGGTATCACACCCCTTACGCCATGGAAGGTTACCTGCAAGATGATGGTTCTATTATTCAACCATCACGCTGGATAAATAGTGGCGATTTATTTTATCAAGGCAGCGATCACTTATGGTACTGGGTTGGCCGTAATAGTCACACCATCAAAGTAAATGGCGAGCTCGTGCCTCTTAATTCAGTTACCAATCAACTATTAATGCAAAAAGGCGTATCTGGTGTTGGTTATGTGACGAATAAAAAAGGCGATTTATGTGCCTTTGTTGAATCACAAAGCCAATGTGAAAATTTTCGCTCGATGCTCACAAATATGATGACCGAAACACTGCGAGGTAAACGTTCGCAGGTGCGTTTTATCAACAAACTACCAAGAACTGAAAACGGCAAAGTCGATTTCTCACTACTACACCTTAATCAAACCGATTCGGTTGTGGCCCAAGCGCTACAAACAACCCATTAGAGTTAACAAATATGACTATCTCAATCGAAAAACCAGTACCAGCGATAGCTGAAAAAACCGTCGATATCCAACATACACCGTTTGATGCCGATAAAATTCAAGCAATTGTCGACAAACTTTGGGCTTTAAAAAGCAACAATACAGAAGCGGCACCCAAAATCAGTTCATATGATGAGTTTGCAGCTCTGGTTCCGACCATGAATGGTAGCCAATATACTGAGCTGGCCCAACAGGCATTTAAGCAACATACAGAAGTACCTGTCTTAATTGGCGGTTCAAGTGGCACAACTGGGCCAAGCAAGCTCATTTTGGAGCGCACCAATACACCCGGAAGCCGTCCAAGTGAAGATGACATTCAACTTATTACTGAGCTGCGCATGGCGGGCGCGCTTAATCCTGGCGATGTAGTGGTCAACCTTTTTATGGTTGGCATGTATTCTTTGCTACACCAAGGGTTTAACCGAATTTTAGAAGCATGTTATTGCTCAGTGATCCCTCTTGGCTCGCTCAATACCGATCATCTCCATAATCAACTGACATTTATGGCAAACGCAGAGGTGAATGTATTAGTTGGCACTCCTGGCACTTTGATTCAAATGGCTAATGCAGTCAAAGACAGTGGTATCACCTTAAATATTAAACGCATTTTATTTACTGGCGAGTGCATGGGTGAAGCAAAAGCGAATGTATTAAAAGCTATTTTTCCAGGTGTGCGCATTATTGGCTGTTACGGTTTATCTGAATGTGGTTTTGTCGCGGTAGAGCAATTTAACGGAAAATACCAAGTACGTGATTATGCTTACTTCCTTGAAAAAAGCGCACAAGGTCGTCTGTTAGTTACTAGCTTAAATCCAAACTTGCCAACACCTGTTGTACGCTATGACACTGGTGATCAATTTAACTTTATCTCATTGGCTAATAAGATTTTTTTAGACAATTTAGATAGAGCTGATAACAGCTTTAACTTCATTGGTAATTTAATTAAATGCAGCACCATCACCACACTTGCGAGTGAGTTTTTAGCGCAAAAAGACGTTTTAATTGAAGTTGCTCTCGATACCGATGAGCAAGGGCGGGATAACTTGGTGATCACCTTGTTAGTTGATGGCCTCAGCCTGGCACAATGCCAAACCTTTGAAGCACAGCTATGCCAATTAGAAGACTTTCGCGAAGCGCTTGATAAACGCGCAGGTACTGTCTCTGTCGTTTGTGCGCCACCACAAGCAGCCACACTATCAGAACGCAACAAACATCGCACCATAGTCGATCGCCGCTAATTTAGGAACCAAGATGAACAGTCAATTTTTAGATATTTGTGGCCCACTTGCATTCAACGAGGCAGGCCAAGCAACAGGTTCGCTTCGGTTAGATAAATACCAAGGCAACATGCAGCTTACTGCCGATGCGTTATTACTCGAAGGTATTCACCAAAGTGCCGTGCGTTTGGGCCGAACCGTTATCCCCAACGCCAAACAAGCACAGGCTCGAGTATTGCCCGTGTGCATCAAATCATTTCAAGCATTTGCCAATATTGAGCTTGCTCATTATGACGTACATTGCTGCGCGGAACCCTTTGGCCATAGCGCTAGAGTCAAAATAAACGTGTTTGATCAACGTGATAACACCCCTTTAGCCAATGCCGAAATTACAGTGGCTTTATTATGAAGGAGCTCCAAATGAATAAAAACATAGCACCATTATATAGCCCGCAGCACGCATTACTCTGCGATAGTTTGTTTGAATTAGTACAGCCATCAACTAACCCTGAGGATGGATTTAGCTTTCAAATCAATGATCGATGCTCATTACTAGCTGAGCATTTTCCTGGCTTTGCCGTAGTGCCAGCATCGCTCATTATCAACTTGGTAAGCAGTAACTTAACCCAAGCCAAACCGCTGATCCGCTGCGAATATAGCTTAGAAAACATTCGCTTTAATAATGCCATGGTGCCGCATAAACACTACCGTTGTGAATTTAAAAACCAGCAATTAGATAAAACGCTTTTCTCGATTTCAGATGATTCGGGGGTTTTGTACTGCCGCGGTTTGCTAACGCCAATTTTGGAGGTGTCTGATGCTGCGTAAATTATTATTGGGTGTTGGCCCGTGGATTATTTTTAGTTTAGTGCTGCGCTTTGGTACTTTAGAACTAATTAATGTTGCTTGGATTAGCTTTTTTATTTTGCACACCTATTTTGGTTGGCAGTACTTAAAAGCTGGCAATCCGCTGTCTTGGGCTTCATCCATTATTTTTGTCGCCCTATTTTTAAACAGTGTGTTTGGCTGGGTTTACTGGGCACTGCAATACGGAGCGCAGATTTGCTACGGCGTATTTGCTCTAACTGCCTTTGCAACCATTGTATTTAAACACCCCTTTACCATGACACATTCAAAAATGAATACTCCGGAAGAGTTTTGGCACCACCCGCTATTTCTCAGCATCAATAATCGAGTATCCGGTTTTTGGGCTTGTTGTTTTGCCACTAATGGCATGGTGATGATGTTTGAATATCAATTCCCGTGGCTCACATTGATCACTACCTACGTCATTTTAAGTAGTGCCATTGTATTTAGTGAGTATTACCCCCCTTATTTGCAAAACAAAGCGATGCAACGACGTCAGCAAGCAACGCAACCATCAGCAGCTTAACTTATAAAAAATAAAAGAGAATATTATGAAAACATTACTTGTATTAGCTAGAGGAGACTTAAAAAGTTTCCACACCATAAACGGTCAGTCGATTTTCCAAGACTTACCTTTTAAAACCGTACTATTGGTTGACCGTGGTAATCAAAAGCAGCTTGCCCAGTTAGCTGGCAACTTGGAATTGGTGACTGTGCGTTGGTCTGACGAAGATGCATTAAAACAAACGGTGGCGCAATTACATCAACAACATCAATTTTGTGGTGTCGCTACAGTTGACGAATCCAATGTTAGTTTGGCCGCAGAATTAAGAGCACAACTCAATTTAACTGGCATGCAACCTGCGCAAGCAGAATGGTTTCGAGACAAAGTGAAAATGAAGGCGCAATTACAGCCGTTCAATATTCGTGTGCCTTTGTTCTGCGAATGTCAGGACAAAGCTCAAGTCACTGCCATTTTAAAACAATTTGGCCAAATTGTGATTAAACCTCGCGCAGGCTTTGGCAGCAAACAAGTGACGTTTGTAAGCCATCCACAAGAACTTGATGCCTGGTATCAAGAAAATAGTAATGAAATCCAACATTATGAAGCCGAAGAATTTATCGATGGCCAACTGTTTCATGTCAATGCGCTTGTGATTGATGGCCAAACCAGACTCACAGCTGCTGCGGCTTATTTACCGGGTATGAGTAACGTTGATTTTAGTGCTGGTACTCCGTTTGTCAGTGTCATCGTTGAAGACGAGCAACTACGCAATCGCTTAATTGCATTTTCAGACCAAGTTAATCAGGCTTTTGAGTTACAAAATGGCGTCACTCATTTGGAGTGTTTTGTCACCGAAAAACAAGAAATTGTATTTTGTGAAGTCGGTCTGCGCCCAGGCGGCGGTGGCATTGTTTGGATGATCGAATCTCAATATGGCATCAATTACAGCCAAGCTGTGATTGCGCTTGAGGCCAATGAAGCACAACTCATAGCTCAACCAATTGATAAACCAAATAATTTATCTGGGCTAATTGGTATTCGCTCTAATTTGTCGGGCTTTATTACCCAAACAGCCCACAACGACGACTTTTCTGATGAGCAAATTCGCCTCAAACACATTGCTGTCGATGTGGGTAACTTTAAAGCCGCCTCCGCCCATTGCACTGACTTTTTAGGTCTATTTATTTTTGATGCGCTTAATCATGCTCATTTTGAACAAACTTGGCGCTCAATCAATGAAAAATTCCAAGAAAAACTGATCCTTAACTGCATTTAACCTAACGAATAATAAGAGAGAACAACATGAACACAATTAAATTAGAAAACTGCGAACACTCACTTGAGCTATTAAACATTGATATGACTAACAGTCAATTTGAAGAAGCTGAGGCTAAAGAGTCCTCTTTTGAACAAGTTAACTTTAGCCAATCGGCATTTACTAAAGTGAAATTCGACCATGCCAAATTTGAGTCTGTTTCTTATCAACACGCCTCATTTAAAGGCGCTAATTTAGAACATGCCCAAGTAAAAGAAAGCAATTTGCATGGCCTTGCTATTAGCAGCTGTAATTATGAAGGTATGACTATTGAAGGCATTCCTGTATTTGCTTTACTGCAAGCCTATCAACAACAAGCAATGCAAGCCTAACTGAGTGGCGTTGAATAGGTGAATATCAAGTCATTGCTATTCACCTTAATAAGGAGTTGATATGAAAATACTAATTGTCGGCTGTGGTGGCATTGGTGGTTACTTTGGCGCTCGATTGATAGAAGCTGGAGCTGACATCACTTTTTTAGTGCGCCATGCACGGCAACAAATGCTGGCACAAACGGGTTTAAACCTGATTAGTTGTCGAGGAAACAGCCGCTTAACAGTTAAAACCGTAACAAATAACACACTTAGTTCACACTACGACCTCATCGTTTTAACGTGTAAATCTTACGACTTAGCGGCCTGTATCGAAGATATTCGTCCAGCGGTGAGCGATACAACGCTAATATTGCCGCTGCTTAATGGCCTAAATCATTATGCTCAATTACAACAAGCATTTAGTACAGAACAAGTACTATTTGGTTATTGCAATATTAGTGTTGGTCTCAATGCGTCTAATCAAATTGAGCATTTTAACGCTATTCATGAATTGAGCTGCGCTGCAGATGCTGCCACAGCACAATCGAGCCAATACCAATCGATGCTCACACTGTTCAAACAAGCTAATTTTAATACCAGAACCCCAGCAAATATTCACCAAGAGCTGTGGGAAAAATTTGTTTTTATCAATACATTGGCTGCCACCACCACATTAATGAATGCCAATATAGGCACAATCATGGCGTGTGATTATGGCCAAAGATACATTGAGTCCACATTACTAGAATGCCAAGCTGTCGCTGAACAAGTGGGTTATCCGGTTCGTGCACGCGCAGACAAAATGGCACGAGACGCCATGCTTGTTGCAAACTCGACCTTTTCAGCCTCAATGCACAAAGATATGCAAGCAGGGCGTCCTGTTGAACTTGAAAACTTATTAGGAAATTTACTTGAGCACGCCCACGATAAAAATGTGCCTACACCTTTGTTAGAGGCTGCATTTAATCACTTACAAATCTACCAAGCTCAACAATTAAATAGGGAGTTATGATGAACCATCCAGATTCAATAAATACCGTTGAAATAATTAAAAAAGTGCAGCGTTTACGTGCTTTTTATAGCCATGTTTTACAGTATGTAGTTGTAATGTTACTGCTAAGCATACTCAACTTTATTATATCGCCTGACTATATTTGGGTTATTTGGCCCGCTTTAGGCTGGGGTATTGGTATTGTATTACAAGGACTCAGTACAATTGGGTTATTCGCAAAAATGGCTATTTTTGATAGTCACTGGGAGCAAAAACAGATAAATAAACGTCTTGCCTCACTGAGCCAAGCTCAAACAAAATAATCCCAAGCTAAATAGATGACTTAAATCGGGTCGATAATGGTTTGAATGCTCATTTTAAAAATTCAAACCATTGTTTTTATTTTAAATTATTATAATAAGTTAAAACACGAGCTTGATAATCTCAGTACTGCCTTTGGCAAACAAATCAAACTGACACACTTGTTTAACACTGTCGCACGAAATACTACGTGGATCACCAGGTACAGCTAAAGCTTTAATCAATGTCAGCTGCCCTGCATTCAAAGCAAAAACGGAGACTTCATTTTTCTTTACTAAAATAAGATGATTATTAAGTACCGCCCATTTATTAGCAGAAAAAACCTCAAAACTTGCATCAATTAATTGCCGCTCCCGAGTAATAGGATCGTAAAGCCACAAACCCGGAGCTCTAAAATTGGTTAATAATATTTTATTTTGCCAATATTTAGCGGTGAAACCTTCAATACCAAAGAACTCAAGCTTGCCAGTGGCAATATCAAGCTGCTCAATAAACCAGGCTTCATTTAATTCAGTGGCGTAGACTAATTTAGTCTGCTTGGCAGAAAGCGTGAAACTATCAATTTTCTTTTCCTCTGCGCTTAACCACACCACCTCATGACTGGTTTTATTTATTTTTACAATTCGACCGCCTAGAATTCCCACCAAAAATTCATGATCTAATTCTTTAATATTTTTTACTTTTTCAAGCTCTCCGATTAGATCCATCACTTTGATTTCTTGATTCCCACCTCGCTGCCATAACTCATGATGACCAGAGCGATTCGATAAAAATAATGTTCCTTGTGCTGAAATTATAGGGGCGCTGTCGATATAATCGCTCGCAATAATGCGTTCCGTAGTCAGTCGTTGAAGATTTAATTGCCAAATATCTGAAACAAGTGACTGACCGCGCGAAACATAAATATTACTTTCGTCAGTATTTGGATACTTCACCGGTTTAGAAAACCGCTTTACCAATTCACTTTCTTTGCTCGCAAGATTAAAACGCATTAAATCATGCCCAGTGCTATACAAAATGGCGTGATCACCCATCCAAGCAATCGACTCTAATAAATAGGGGATTTCAAACAACTGACGGGTTTCGCCATTGGCCAAATTGAGCAGCCAAATACTCGACTTTTCCCATAAGACATTACGTACAAAAGCCAAGCTTAAACCATCTGGTGATAACGCAAAGGAATAATCGCCACGACCAGTTGAAGGTGGTGAAGTAATATTACGCTCATAACCGGTTTGTAAATCATGTTTGAAAATTCGATATGGCTCAGCAATTGACTCAGAGCGAGCAAAAAAAACGGCATCGCTATGTTTATCGTATGCGGTAGTCACCCAAGAATCTTTTAGGCCGCACTGAGTTATTTTGCGCTTTTCATTTGCCAAAAAGCCTTCGTTATTAATACCAATTTGAAACATTTCACAGCCTCTATCACTATGCTCCAAGTATAAAAGTGCATTATTGGTATAATTGAACGATGGAGATGAATAATACAAATTTTGATCTGCAAATAAACCGGCTGTAATTCCTGTTTTAATATTTTTTAATAATAAATCTTTACCTAAATCATTCTCGTGTACATAGGCAAGCCATTGCTTATCTTGGCTTAAGTCGAATTCTAATTCACGCCCATATTCATGGGTTAGCACCTCTGTTTTACTACTGTGAATATTTAAATTATCTGATGAAAAATAAGGTCTCAGTAATACAGCGGCGCATACAATTAAAAGAATGACTAACGCAAAACTGTAAGTAAGAGCTTTTTTACGGCCAGTAAAGGAAGAGGAAGAATTAACAACGGTATTAATTGAAGAAGGTGATTTTATCACCTGTGGTGATTCAATAATCGCATTTTGAGGCGCTAATTGGGGCTCAATTTCTGTTGCGACGTCTTTAAGTTCAGTATTATGGCTATCAATGTTTTGTTCTAATGCATTATTTTCTTGGCTATCAACTAGCTGAATATGCTCATAACATGAGAAGCGATAGCCTTTTTTTGGCACGGTAACTATATAGTTAACTTTTGAACTGCGGCAATTTATTAGTTTTCTTAACTCAGAAACTACCGATGCAATGGTATTATAATCACGATAAATAGTCCCCCATACCGCCTCTAATAACTCATCATAAATAACCGTTTGACCTTGTGCTTTTAACAATGAGGCCAAACAATTATTTAAGCGAGCAGGAAGCCGCTTTGTTGTTCCATCAAGATATTTTAGCTCTTGTTTATTTTCATCAAATATCCAATGAGCTGATTTATATGATTTCATAATAGCAACTTACTATGCTTAAAAAGCACCAACCTGCCGAAGATATTAATCTTGGACTTTGCAAACTTGAGGTAATAATTTACAGATAATAGTGTCATTTGATGGTGTAGCTGTCGCGTCTTTAGCTGTAATCGCTGATTGTGATACTGCAGAGAAAGTCATCGAAAATGCAATTACCAATGCAGGGAGTAAAAGAGTATTTTTGTTATTCATTATGTACTTTTCCTTAATTTAATTAATGATCTTTGACTGTTCAACCTTATTCATCATGCCAGACTTTAGGTTGAGTAATCAAAGTGCACAATATGTATGTTTTTTAGCGACAAAACAAAACAACCAAGCTGTTACTTTTTTATAACCAACGATTTATTTTTTTAAAAACAACAAGATGGCAAAGAAACTATTTCTGTATTTTTATGAGCTCCCACCTTTACTACCACTTTAGTCCCAGTATTATTTAGATCGAAATTTAAATCTGATAAGGTACTATCAACGGTAAAACGCTGTAATTTTTCAGTTAGAATATCGAATTTATTTAGGTATTTATTACCTAAATCAAAACTCATCCAATACAAGTCTTTATCGAGTAATACCCACTGGCTATTAAGCTCTTTAAGTAACTCAATATCGAGTTTTTTAAATTGCTCAGTAGCTTTATCATATTGTACGACACCATCATCCTCATCTATCAAGATATAGCCTTCAGGTCGAGGTTTTATGATTTTGAAACCTTGAAACAACTCGCTTTTTAACCCTGTTTTTATTTCATATTGTATAATTCTCCAACCTTGGCGAGATTTTTCAGCATATAAAATAAAATCATTATCTGAGCTAAAATTTGCAGTGTCGCTTATAAATTGGTCGGGTTGAGTGATATATATCTTTTCGCTACTTTTTATATCAACAAGTAAATACCGATTATCTAGCTTTAAAAGAAGCTGCTGTTCTGCGAGGTTAAAATCGATAATTCTTAGCTTTTTGGTTGAAGAAAACAGGATTTTTTCTTGGTTATTTTCTTTTAAGATCACATCGTATTGATCATGGTTCTTTTTATATAATAAATAACTCTCGCCAGAGCCAATATATCGAATTTGCAGTACCGATTTACTACTATCGATTATTTTTGCATTCACAAGTTGCGATTGTTCAATATTGTATTCTGTGAAATATCCTGAGCTAATTTCATTTTGTAATGCAATCAAACCTCGTTTTTTTCCAACCGATATTTCAGTAATATTATGTTTGTTAAGCAGTTGTTTTTTCTCACCGCTTGCTAGGTTAATCGATGTCATGGCTATTGAGTCTAAAATAACCAAAGTATGCGCATCGAGCCATTCGATGTCATAAATTGAACTTGGATGATAATAACGCTTTAATACGCTTTGACTGTGGCGGTCTTTAATTCGAATTTCATGCTGATTATTAACATCATGCAAAGTTATGGTCGCTAGCAGTTCTGCATTAGGAGATACAGCCGTTTTATAAGTATGCTCACCCACTATAAATTCTTTACTGATTGGAATGACTGTTTGAAGGGCTGTGTCATAATAATAAAGCTGTGTATTACCATTACTTTCTTTTAAACCATTAAAATAAAACCCCGCCTCTCCAGCAATCGCAACCACATCTGAAATAAGGTAAAAGCCATCGACTAATACTTTAATTTTATTAATATTACCCTTATCTAGTTGCAGTATTTTTATAGAGCACTGGCCTAAAATAAAGTCCACAAACACCAATTGGCTATCATTATTTATAATTGCACTACTCACAACGTTATGTTGATTAGTGGTCAATTGTTGCAAAGTATTATTTGCTGGAAGGTATTTAAATAGCTGATAACCATCAACTTGATGGACTTGTGAAGCAAACACAATTTGGCTGCCATCTATAGAAGAACTCAACGCCACTTTATCACCAGGAAAGTCTATTTTTTCACTTAATAAACGAGGAGTAAAACTAGGTTGGTTCCAAAAAAAATAATAAAGGAGACAGCAAGATATAAAAATCGCCGAAACGATAAAGTACAACCTTCCCCTATTGTGGTTAATTTCAGTAGCAGATATTGCGAACTCATCGGCTTTGAGGTCCACGGTCTCATTTGCACTTAGTTCAGCCACAAATCGATAACCGCGCTTTGAAACAGATTTGATAAAATTGGGTTCTTTTGCATCATCACCCAATATCACACGTAATTTACCGACAGCTCTACGTATAGCAGTATCACTAACTACACGCCCTTGCCAAAGTGCATCGTGTAACTCTTGCGTACTGATGTATCGGTCATTATTTTCAATAAGATAAACTAATACGGTCAAAACCTGCGGTTCGATTGTTAATTCAACACCACTTTTACTCAAAGTCTGATTTACTAATAAAGTGAAATCTGCAAATCGATAACTTTTAGCCACTTCAGAGCACAACAACAAAATAACAACTTCCAGTATTTATCGAAATTAGAGACGGCATCAGGATACAGTAAAAATCATTAAAAACAATGAGATGTTATATATTAAACGTTACAAAGCACATTATTTGACCCAGAAAAAACTGACACAAAAAGCAAACTTAGTACTGATTTTATTGATATTATTGGGCTCCACTCTCAGAGATAATAATGTCAATTTATTGTTAAAATTTATTGCAAAACAAAGTACTATGTAAGGAACAGAGAATATTCATTATGAATGTTTTTAATAGGAACCCACTGTGCAATTAAATCCCGAGCGATTAAAAGACCTTAGATTATTATTAATTTGTTGTTTAATTGGTACGCTGTTATTTTTAATCGATTTATCAACGTACCTCTGGCTGTCGGTGAGCATTGCTATTGTGATGGGTTTTACCATTCGCTACAGCAAAATCATGCTGATGCATTATTTTCCTAAGATGCCGTTACCCATCCAATATGCTATTGCATCGCTTTTTGCGATTACGCTCTGTGCATCAATCCCCGCTTGGCTCAGTGCCCAGTTTCACATTAAAACCTTAAACTTGGCCCTTGATGCGTATATCAATATCATGCTGATCACGACAGTGATTACTATACTCATCAGTTATCTTTATTATCGTAATGAACAATCGTATTTATTACAGCAAGCACTTGATAAAGCAGCCCTTGAGCGTTCTGAACAAGATAAAAAGCTACTCGAAACCCAATTGCGTTTATTACAGTCACAAATTGAGCCGCATTTTTTATTTAATACCTTAGCGAATATTCAGGCACTCATTGCCATTGAGCCAAAAACAGCCAGTAAAATGCTGAGCGCTCTCACATCGTTATTACGCCAAAGCCTCACTCGTACACGTGATGAATGGCTGACAATTAATCAAGAACTCAAATTTAATCGAGCTTATTTAGCCATCCAACAAATACGGTTGGGCGAGCGTTTACAAACCCAGTTTGATATTACCGACCAACTTAGCGATACCATGCTACTGCCACCCATGTTACTACAACCCTTAATTGAAAATGCGGTGGTACATGGTATCGAGCCGTTAAAAAACGGTGGCTTGCTGAGCTTAACGATTGCGGTGCACAATAATAAGCTGCAGTTCACCATTTATAATGACTGCCAAGAACACGAATCACATTCGCATAAAGGCCATAATATTGGCCTGCAAAATATTAAAGATCGCCTGAGCCAACTCTATGGTGATGCAGCGCAATTCTCGTTTTCGTATCTCGAAAATGGGGTAAAAGTTTATATGGAGGTGCCAATTAATGTCACAAGTTTACACAGCGCTCATTGCGGATGATGAACCTTTATTACGCCGTCATTTAATTCATTTACTCGATGAACTTTGGCCTGAACTCACCATTATTGCGCAAGCGAGTGATGGCGAAGATGCGTGGGAAAAAGTACTAGAGACAGAACCTGATATTGCATTTTTAGATATTCGCATGCCGGCGCTTGACGGCATTAGTTTGTGTAAACGCTTTACGGGATTAGATAAAATTCCTCATGTGGTATTTACCACCGCTTACGATCAGCACGCTGTTGAAGCGTTTGAAAACCAAGCAATTGATTATTTATTAAAGCCAATTGAAGAAGAAAGGCTTAATAAAACGATTCTAAGGTTAAAAACTCAGCTGGCCGAAAAACAAAACAACGAGCCCGAGGCAAATAACACTACTGAGCAACAAAAACTACTCGCCTTGCTCGAAAAAGTACTACCCGCTACTGCACCTACAGCACAACTGAAATGGATCCGAGCCAGTAAAAACAATGTGATTCATATGATTGATATTGCAGAAGTTGACTATTTTCTGGCTGAAGATAAATACACCACAGTAAGCTGCGATGAGGAAAAATATTTAATCAAAACCACTATCACCAGCTTAGTAGAACAACTCGACTCTGATGTCTTTTGGCGGGTGCATCGCAATTGCATTGTCCGCGTCAGCCAAATTGCGAAAGTTGAGCGCGATTTCTCGGGATATTTGTTTGTTTATTTAAAACAAAGCGCCAAAACCGGCCAGCCTGTCCGCTTAAATGTTAGCCGCAGCTATCAGCATCTTTTTAAGCAAATGTAACGCTAATCGATTAGGAGCACAGCCCTCATCAACAACAGTTTTGCCATCAACTAGCTCGGTGAGATTTGATAATTAGCTTGGCTATGCTCTACGGTGGTAAAAGATCCTTCACCTTTGACCGTAGCCAGTTCACTTGTACCAGAGCCTTCAACAATACTAAACGTAGAGCTGGCAACTCCCGCAACAAATTGCCCTTGGTGTTGTAAAACCAAGGTGCCAGCTTGACCATTAATAGTGCCAGTAAACGTTTCAAAGCCAACAAACTGCGCTGTGCCATCAGGTTGATAACTCATTAAATACCTCAGCTCACTTGTGCCTTCGGCATCGCCACTGTATTGCTGGCTAATAATTGCAAGGCTTTGTTTAGCACCCGTATCACTTTCGCTATAAGGAGTTTCTTGCCAATTGGTGATTTGAAACGTGCCTATAAGTTGTGTTTGTGTCATATCCTGTTCCTTTTTATGTTTTATTATATTTCTAATTTGATACTACTAATTTGGCACTGCTAATTTTTGCCATGACAGCGCCAGTGCTACGCTATGAATTACACCTATGGTTAAACAAATGCCTGAACTCCAAAGCCAAAACTCAGGGCTGCGCCCCATTGGGTTGGCATAAAAGAAAAACCCTGCAATCCCTCGCACTAAATACACTGCTGTAATTAATACTAACCCTAATCGCAACAGCGGCAGTCGCAAAATAAGCCCAGCAGCAGAAAATGCATACATAGCCCATACACTTAATACGCTAAAGATAAATAACGTTATGAGTGTCGGTTTTATTAAGCCTTGCTCGGCCCATTGCGCCATTTGTTCACCGGCACCAAAAAAGCGATACCAAGATGCACCAAAATAAATACAGCCTAAATGCAACAACGCAGCCACAGCACTTAAACCACCAGCAATCAAAAAGAGTTTATTCATTTTAGTTATTAATGAGGTACAGATAAGCTAACTATCTCACAATAAATAGGATCTTACAGCGCTATTTTTTAGCGGTTATTTTTGTTAGTTTAATCGCTAAGTATTTTGGAGCTAGGCAACAATGCAATTTTCAACCTTTCAATTAACCGAGCTCCTAATCCGCTTTATGGCACTTGGCCAATTAGCACTTTTATTTTGCTTAGTAAGTACAAAAACACGATTTAACCAAACACTTGCTCGGGTACTGATCGCTTGTATTGCTGGCTACTTAATCATGACAATTTCGAATGATGCTCTGCGCTTTACTCCATTTAGAGGGGTATTTTTATTCTTAACCGAATTACTGCCTTGGGTTTTTTGGTTATTTGCCTATTCCTTAGTCAATCAGACCTGTTCACCCGCTAAGTGGCCTTTTTGGTTTAATAGTTTGTTATGTTTGGCTTTAGGGTGGTTTGCTTATTTTTTTGTTGTCTTACAAGGCCAAGGTTGGTTTCATACTTTTAATCACCTAATGGCCATTATTTTGTTAGTTCATATTATTTATATCTGCGCACATGATTTAGCAGATGATTTAATCAATGAACGACGCAAGCACCGAGTTTACTTAATGGTTTATGGCTGTATTTATTTTATCTCGCTGGCTAGTATTGAATTACTCAATACCAATATAAAAAACTCCGAGTATTTTACTCTTTTTAATGCGCTGCTTATTTTTATCTCTATTGGCCTCTTTTCAATTTATCAGCTCAAATTTATCCAGCACATACCTTTAATTACCTTAAAAAACAGCGAAGAGCCCAATATAAACCTTGAACAATCGACACCCCCCATATCTGATCCGGTTTCACGGACGTTTAAAAAACAATACCAGACCTTGCTTGAATTAATGGAAAACGGAGGCTTTAAACAAAGTAACTTAACGGTTAAAGCCCTAGCGTTACAACTTGCCATGCCTGAACATCATTTGCGTGAGTTAATTAACCAAGAGCTGGGATTCAAAAACTTTACCACCTTCTTAAATAGCTATCGCATTGCAGCAGCGTGTGAAGCGTTTTCAGATATAGATAACATTCGCATCCCGATTTTAACCATCGCTTTAGATTTAGGTTATGGTTCGATTGGCCCCTTTAATAGAGCTTTTAAGGAGCAACTAGGGATCACCCCGAGCGAATTTCGCAAAAATATTTAAAATCAGTGTTAATTATTTAAAATCAGCAAGATTTAACCACATTAAAAACAGCATATTAGCCGCCATTGAATTTTATGGAGCAAATATAATGTCTAAATTAAAATCACTCATTGTCATAATTATTTTGGCACTACTAGTCTGGTTATTAGTACCCGTCTATGGCTTTTATGCCCATAAAGGCGATTTGCCTTATTGGCAAGATGCTACTTTTCATTTACCCGAAAGTTTGCCTCAGCAGCAAACCACTTATTTAGTGCAATATGCCAATTCTGCAAAGCAAGCTATGGCATTATTACATCAGCAACAACAGCGTATTAATAGCCCTGCAATCTCTGCCGCTGTTGCAATAGACGGGCAACTCATTTGGGCTGGGGCATCTGGTTATGCCGATTTAGCGTGCCAATGCTCCGCAACCACAGCAACTCAATTTCGAATTGGCAGCACATCAAAAGCACTTACGGCAACGGCATTGGCGCAATTGGTCGCAGATAAAATGATTGACCTTGATGCACCACTTTCATATTACTTTAATCCTATTGCGAATCCTGCTTGGCAATCAGTCACCGCTCGTCAATTAGCTTCACATACATCAGGCCTACCTCACTATAAGAACAATACCGATTTAATTGGTTTATATAAAAGCATCGCTCTAAATGAGCAATTTGATGATGTTACAGATGCACTTGAATTATTTGATAGTAGCGAGTTATTGTTTAAGCCTGGCACACAATTTAGCTACTCAAGTTATGGTACTGTGCTTTTAAGCGCGTTGATGCAACAGGTAAGCGGTTCGACCTATTTAGATGTGATGCAACAACGGGTTTTTTCGCCTTTATTAATGGATGCCACTCAAGCTGAATCACAAAGTAATAAAACCCCTAACCAAGCGACTTTTTATTGGCAAAATGCGTCACAAAGCCATCTTTTACGACCTTGGCGAAGTGTCAATTTAAGTCATCGACTCGCTGCTGGTGGTTTTTTATCAACTCCGAGCGATTTAGTTAAACTAGGCTCCGCTTATTTAAACCCACATTATTTATCTGACGAAATAAAATCGCTCTTTTGGACACCCCAAAAGTTGGCAAATGGCCAAGTAAATGAACAAAATTATGCGTTGGGCTGGCGAGTTGGGGAAGCAGCACTTGCCGCTCCATTGGGTAAAACCAAATTCATTCATCACGGAGGAGTTTCTAGAGGGTCGCAAAGTTTATTAATAGTATTACCAAAATATAAAACCGCCATTGCGATTAATATTAATACCAATACAGAGGTATTTTGGGACTTTGGTAAAATCAGTTTACAACTGGCTGAGATCTTTCTTAATAACCACAGCGCAGCCATTAACTAATACTTATGCTAATCCGTCAGGGTCAGCACACCTTCAAGATATTGCACAGCTTGACCTGAAACTAAAACCCGGTCATTTTGGATTTTACAATGCAGTTCGCCACCTCGTTTGGACGCTTGATAGGCAAAAAGCTCGGTTTTATTGAGCTTTTCAGCCCAAAATGGCGCAAGACCGGCATGAATTGAACCTGTAACAGGGTCTTCATCACCGCCATTGGCGGGCCAAAAATAACGAGAAATAAAATCATACGGACTCAACTGCGTAGCTTGCGCTGTGACGACCACATCAAACGGGGCAAGGCATTTAAGTTGCGAGCTGTCATATTGAACAGTTTCAACATCGCTTGCATTGGCATACACCGCAAAATAAGCCTGTTCACTTTTCAGTACTTGCTGCGGTTTAATCGATAAACCCACCAATAATGCAGCGGGAATATCAGAAATGGGCTGGGGGCAACAATTAGGAAAGTCCATTTCGATAAAACCATTATCACATTGCTGCACCTTAAAACTGCCCAATTTCTCAGTATGAAAGATAAGGTGCTCAAAATCAGGATGGCTTTGAAACAAAACATAGGCACTGGCGAGCGAGGCATGGCCACAAAAGTCTATTTCTGTTAACGGTGAAAACCAACGAATGGCAAATTCTTGTAAACCTTGTGGAATAAGATAAGCGGTTTCTGACAAATTATTTTCCGTCGCAATTTGCTGCATTTGATCATCAGTGAGCCAAGTGTCGGTAATGATCACCGCCGCTGAATTACCTTTAAATCGAGTATGAGTAAAGGCATCAACAATGTTAATCTTGATTTTCAACTCTACGTCCTTGCGTGAATAAGCTTGGCAAACAAACTGCCATGATTAAAAAAGGAAAACAAGTTTTGCATATTTGCTCTGGGCATCTCTTTTATTGTCATTTCTTTGGTAGTTCATCGCTGATGCCTGCTATCTGGGCGCAAATCGAGTTTCAGCATTAAAACTCTCGCTTAAAATGTATTATTGTATTTTTTTGCTTACTCGCTATGCCACTCAACTCTGCTGTTCGCCAATGTATTGCCGAAAATTTAGTACTGTTTGAAGGTAAAACGGATCATTTGTATTTAAATACCAATGGCTATCCAACAATAGGGATTGGTCATTGTGTAGCTAACTTAGCCGCTTTTACTCAGCTGGCAATGATCCGTATCAGTGATGGAGAACCTGCATCTGAACAAGAAAAAATTGCTGAATATCAAACCATAAAACAAAAACCAGCAGGCTATAATGCCTCGTGGTATCACGCCTTTTGTAAATTGCGTTTACCAGAGCAAACGATTAACAGCATTCATGAAGAACATTTGCGCAGCTTTCACCACGAATTGCGCCAAGTTTTTAAACGCAGCCGAGGTTATAACTGCGACTTTGAACAACTACCTAGCCCAGTACAAATTGCCTTGTTCGATTTAGCCTACAACGTCGGCACCACTAATTTACAGCACAAGTGGCCCAAATTACATCAGGCTATTAAACAACAAAACTGGCAACTAGCGGCACAAGAAAGTAACCGAAAAGGTATTCAGGCAGCGCGTAATGAGCATATAAAAAGTTTGTTTTTAAGTGCGGCAGGTAAAAAACCGATGCAAGCGCCACAGCGCAGTAAGAGTAGAAAACATGCCACAATAAAAGCCGCTTTATGGAAAAAAATACTTAAATGGGCTGGTGCTTTTTTAATAAAGAAAATTAAGCTGCGGTTTTAACTGAAAAATCACCATAAAAATGCCATCTTAAGATGGCATTTTTACTTAATAAATTCTTTTATTTATTACTTCTTAACCGGTCGTTGCCAACCATCAAGGTTACGTTGTTTGCCGCGTGCGACCGCTAACTGTTCATCATTCACTGAAGTTGTAATCACTGAGCCTGCACCAATGGTTGCCATAGTGCCAATGTTAACTGGCGCAACCAGTGATGAATTAGATCCAATAAACGCATTATCACCAATGATGGTTTTTGATTTATTTACGCCATCGTAGTTACACGTAATAGTACCTGCACCAATATTTACTTTTTCGCCAATTTCCGCGTCACCCAAATAAGTAAGATGATTGGCTTTTGAGCCTTTACCTAAGCGGGTTTTTTTCATTTCGACAAAGTTACCAACGTGTGAGTCTTCTTCCATCACTGAGCCTGGACGTAAGCGCGCATAGGGGCCCAAGGTACATTTAGCGGCAACAGTGGCATCTTCTATCATGGTATTGGCTTTAATCACAGTGCCATCACCAATAGTGCAGTTTTTCAGTACGCAATTAGGACCGATCACCACATTGTGACCTAGGGTGACATTCCCTTCAAAAATAACGTTGATATCAATTAAGACATCTTCACCTGTTGTAACGTTGCCACGCACATCAATACGCGCAGGGTCGGCAAGCGTTGCGCCATTCAGCATTAAGGTTTCGGCTTGCCATTGTTGCAATGCTCGCTCTAAGCCAGCTAACTGAACACGGTTATTAGCGCCTTCAACTTCCATTGGGTGATCAGGATGCGCTGAGGTGATTTCGATGCCATCTGCGTGCGCCATGGCGACGATATCCGTTAAATAATATTCGCCTTGCACGTTGTTATTAGATAAACGACTAAGCCAGCCTTTTAATAACCCACCATTTACCGCCATGATGCCGGTATTAACTTCGGTGATAGCCAGCTGCTCTGGGCTTGCATCTTTTTGTTCAATAATACCCACCAGCTTGCCGTTATCACGCAACATGCGTCCATAACCATTTGGGTTGGTTAAATGCACGGTAAGTACAGCTAAGCCATTTTTAGGCGTAACAGCAAGTAAACGCTCAAGTGTTGATTGGCGCGTCAGTGGCACATCGCCATACAATACCAATACGGTATCGTCATCATTGATGTGAGGCACAGCTTGCGCCACCGCATGACCTGTACCGAGCTGCTCGGCTTGTAATACCCAATTAGCTTCGTTATGAGCAAGTTGTTCAAGCAACAACTCACCGCCGTGACCATAAACTAAATTAGTGGTGGTCGCACCCAGTGCTTTAGCGTTATCGATGACATGTTGCACCATCGCTTTACCTGCTACTTTATGCAGAACTTTTGGTAACGCTGAGCGCATACGTGTTCCCTTGCCTGCGGCAAGGATGACTGTAGTTAAAGACATTAAAACAATTTCCTTTTTTCTTTGTTTTAATTGAGTTGGTCAGCTTCACGCTCTTCATTATTTTCAGCCACTGTCCTGTGCGCTTGCATAACCGAATTAAATTCAGTTTGAAAATAGTAAAATGTGAATCAAAAATAACCCAATTTGAATGGGCGCTATTGTAACGGGGATCGTTGACGGATATAAGTCAAAAATAACTTAAGACAGCGTTATCGCTTATTAAATAACCTCAATACTGGATAAGAAATCACTATCAGGCAGCTATTTTCAACACTAAAAACGTTGAATTAACTTGCAATAGGCTAGCTATTGACGCGCCAATCTGCTTTGTTAGCCTTGAAAATCTCTGGTTAGAGATGAATAATTCAGATATTTACTTTTAATTCAATGAGTTAGAAAATCTCTCATCCAAGACTGGATTTAAATATTTCATGTGAAAAATAAAAAGGGTTAACTAAAAAGTTAACCCTTTGTTTCTGGGCATGTAATTTAATTAAGACGTTTTAAAACGACCAACTAAATTTGAAAGGCTGGTGGCTTGGCAGTTTAATTCTTGTGATGATGTTTTCACTTGAATAGAAAGAGCAGCATTAGACTGAGCATATTCATCTATTGAGCAAATGCTTTCAGATACAGAGTCTGCTGCAAATTTTTGCTGATTAGCCGCCTGTGCTATCGATGCATTCATTAACGATAAGCTCGCGATTACATTTGAAACATCAACTAAGCGGTTTCGTACTTGTGACACTAAATCGATACCCGACTCAGCCATTGATGCAGCATGATCCATCGATGAAACCGCCGTTGTTGCCGCGGTTTTTAATGCATTAATACGATTTTGTATTTCAACTGTGCTGACCTGAGTGCGAGCTGCAAGGCTTCGTACCTCATCGGCAACAACCGAAAAGCCACGACCGTGTTCACCCGCCCTGGCCGCTTCTATCGCTGCATTAAGTGCCAGTAGATTTGTTTGCTCTGCAATTTCATCAATTACCACTAAAATTGAGTTGATTTCATCTACTTCATTATTCAGATCTGAGATTGCTACTGACGCTTGTTTAACGCCTGTAACTAATTTATCTATTTGCTGGCGTGCTTGCTCTGCAAACTCTGCACTTTGTTTAGAAATTGAATCGGCATTTTCAGAAGAATCTGATGATTGTTCAGTATTCATTGCTACTTCTCTAATCGATGCATGAAATTGCTCAACTGCTGCTGCAACCATTTCGGTTTGAGTTTTTTGTTTAGCGGCTGCATCCATGGCAATTTCAGTACTGCCACTTAGCTGAGATGATGAAGCTGCTAGATGCTCACTGGTATTTTTAATATCGATTACTAGTTCTTTGATGAATAAATTAAACAGATTAAAGGCTTTACCTAATTCACCAATTTCATCTTTACGATTAGCCTCCTCTAGCTGACGAGTTAAATCTGCGCCACCAGTAGCAATATCTTTCAGATTATTAATAAGATGCTGCAAAGGTTTAGTAATTGATTGAGAAAACAGCCAACTCACTACTAATGCAATTAAACCAATAAAGAGCGTAACCGCAAAAGAGATTAATACGATATTTTCAAGCAAGGTATTGGCACTGGCTAGCGCCTCTGCCTTATCAATTTCACTCATCAATACCCAAGTCATATCGCCGACTTTAACTGGCGCATACGCTGAAAAAACAGGTTCGCCCCGATAATCGATATATTCTTGAAATCCTGATTTACCAGCAAGACCTAATCCGACTCCTGGACTTGTGACTGGTAAAATACCTATCGCTGTGTGTTTATTAGCTATTTTCTCTGCAACTTGAGGGGCACTTTGACTTAAGACATCAATCAACCCTGCTTTGTTCTCAATTAAAAATCGACTTTCTGTTCGTAACAGCTTATCGGGTCCAACTAAATAAGTTTCACCCGATTTCCCCATACCAACATTGAGCCAGTTTTTATTATTTGTCATTACCGTATTAATTTTACCAATAGGCATTTGCAAGGCTAGAACAGCAACCAAATGATCACCTTGATAAATTGGAGTTGAAATAAAAGCTGCACCATCAAAATATGACGGTAAATAAGGAGAGAAATCTGATAGATAAGTTTGATCTTTACTTAAGTTAATTGCATTCGAATAAGCCTTTGCCAGTCCAGTTTTTTGCATTTCGCCACTATTGAGCTGAGTAGCATAATCAGCTTCTTTATAAACTGAATAAAGCACTTTACTGGTACTGGCATCGATAATAAATAGATCGTAGAAACCGAATTGTTTCACGTAATCTCTAAAAATTGGATGATAAAGTTGGTGCCATTGTGAATAGCTAGACCCATCAACTGCTTTATTAAGTAACTCCTTCTCGCCTAATTTATTGCTATTTTGTACTATGTATTGATTTTGCCAATATAAGGTTATTGGGTCTGCCGATTGGTATAAAATGGCACTGTCGATCTTTTTATTACCATTTCGACGGGCGTACTCACCATCAAATTGATTTTGATAAAACTGGCTCACATTACGAAAAAGCTCACTACTATTTAAGGTAGCTGGTTCAAAAAAACCTTGTTTAAAATGCGTCGCTGCGTCAACCACCATTAAGTTATTAGCTAAGGAAATAGCCTGGCTTTCAAGGCCATGAAAATAACCCTCTATTTGCTGCTTTTTCTGCTCTCGAGATGCAACTAGTGAGTTTTCACTTTCGGTTATTGCAGTATTTAGCACACTGTTAATTGTTGTCTTTCCAAGCAATATAGAAAGACTAATTAGTGGAATGATAGCGAGCGCTATCATCATAAGGATTAATTTAGTCCTAATCTTCATCTTATGTTCCTTTCCTTGATGACATTCAATCCAAACCAGCATTTACCTAGCTCATAGAAAGTATGGGTAAAACCGTTGTTTAAGCAAAAAAAGGAACGTGTTTTTTTTTCATATTTAATTCGGACGCGGTTCTTTATCGAATTAATAAGAGGTTACGTAGATTTAAATAATTTTAGATATAAAAAAAGCCACCCTTGGGTGGCTTTTTAATTTGGTACAATGCTTACTTACGAAGTGTTTGAAGTACTTTTAACTGCGCGATTGCACGAGACAATTCAATTGCAGCTTCTGCGTAATCAAAATCACCAGCATCAGCTTTAGCCATATGCTCTTCAGCACGGCGTTTAGCATCTAGTGCTGTTTGTTCGTCAAGGTCTTCTGCACGAGTAGCAATATCAGCAAGTACAGTTACATTTCCAGGTTGAACCTCTAATGTACCGCCAGCAACGTAGATCATCTCTTCGTCGCCGTTTTGCTTAACTACACGAACCATACCAGGTTTTAGGGCTGTCAATAATGGAGCGTGTCCTGGGTAAATACCCAACTCACCTTCACTACCTGAAACTTGAAGCGTTTCTACACGACCAGAAAAGATAGTCTTTTCGGCGCTTACTACATCCAAGTGAACAGTCATTGCCATTCTAGCCTCCAAAATTACATGTTTTTAGCTTTTTCGATCGCTTCATCGATAGAGCCAACCATGTAGAATGCTTGCTCAGGAAGCGCATCATAGTCACCGTTTAAGATGCCTTTAAAGCCTGCAATAGTATCTTTTAATGAAACGTATTTACCTGACGCACCTGTAAATACCTCAGCAACGAAGAACGGCTGAGATAGGAAACGTTGGATTTTACGAGCACGAGATACTAATTGCTTATCTTCATCTGATAATTCATCCATACCTAGAATCGCAATGATGTCTTTTAGTTCTTTATAACGTTGAAGAACTGTTTGAACACCACGTGCTGCATCATAATGCTCTTGACCGATTACTAATGGATCAAGTTGACGAGATGATGAATCTAGTGGGTCAACCGCTGGATAGATACCTAAAGATGCGATATCACGAGAAAGTACAACTGTTGCATCTAAGTGAGCAAACGTTGTTGCTGGTGATGGATCTGTTAAGTCATCCGCAGGTACGTATACCGCTTGGATTGAAGTAATTGAACCTGTTTTAGTAGAAGCGATACGCTCCTGTAGTACACCCATTTCTTCAGCAAGCGTTGGTTGGTAACCTACGGCTGATGGCATACGACCTAAAAGTGCAGATACTTCTGTACCAGCTAGTGTGTAACGGTAGATATTATCTACGAAGAAAAGTACATCGCGACCTTCGTCACGGAACTTCTCAGCCATAGTTAGACCCGTTAAAGCAACACGTAAACGGTTGCCTGGTGGCTCATTCATCTGACCGTAAACTAGCGATACTTTATCAAGTACGTTAGATTCGTTCATTTCGTGATAGAAATCGTTACCTTCACGTGTACGCTCACCAACACCAGCGAATACTGAATAACCGCTGTGCTCGATTGCGATGTTACGGATAAGTTCCATCATGTTTACGGTTTTACCTACACCGGCACCACCGAATAAACCAACTTTACCACCTTTAGCGAATGGACATACAAGGTCGATAACCTTGATACCCGTTTCTAAAAGTTCGATTGAGCTTGATTGCTCTTCGTAGCTTGGTGCTGCACGGTGAATAGACATACGCTCTTCTTCACCGATTGGACCTGCTTCATCGATTGGCTCACCAAGTACGTTCATGATACGACCTAGTGTTGCTTTACCTACTGGCACTTGAATTGCTTTACCAGTGTTTTGTACTGTAGCACCACGACGTAAACCGTCTGTAGTACCAAGTGCGATACCACGTACCACACCGCCACCTAGCTGCTGTTGAACTTCTAGAGTTAAACCAGCTAAATCGCCATCTGTAATGTTGACTGCGTCATATACGGCAGGCACGCTATTTTGTGGGAATTCAATATCCACAACGGCGCCGATAATTTGGACGACCTTACCTAAACTCATGTCTATTCCTCTCGTTAAACTTTGCCTAAGCAGATTAAACTGCCGCTGAACCTGCTACGATCTCACTGATTTCTTGCGTGATCGCTGCTTGTCGAGCTTTGTTGTATATCAGCTGTAGCTCATCCATTAGGTCGCCAGCGTTATCTGTTGCAGCTTTCATTGCAACCATACGGGCGGCCTGTTCAGAGGCAGCATTCTCTACAACACCTTGGTATACCTGAGACTCTACGAAACGAACCATTAATGTATCCAAAATTGCTTTTGGATCTGGCTCATAGATGTAGTCCCAGCGGTGTGAAAGCTCTTGGCTTTCTGCTTTTGGCAAAGGCAATAACTGATCGATCGTTGGCTCTTGCTTCATCGTGTTTACAAACTTATTGTAAACAACAAACAAGCGGTCTAATTTACCTTCATTGAATGCATCAAGCATTACTCTTACCGGACCAATTACATCCGATACAGAAGGTACATCACCTAAACTTGAAGTTTGTGCTAATACTTTTCCACCAAAACGCTTAAAAAAGTTTGCAGCTTTACTACCTATAACGGCGAAATCTGCATCTACACCTTTTTCTTTCCACGCTTTAATTTCAAGTGCAACTTTTTTGAACTCATTAGTGTTCAAGCCGCCACACAGACCACGGTCAGTAGAGATGACGATATAACCGACACGTTTTACCTCGCGCTCTTCCAAATATGGATGGCGATATTCAAGGTTACCATGTGCGATATGACCGATCACTTTGCGTATATTGTCAGCGTATGGACGGCTTGAAGCCACACGGTCTTGTGCTTTCTTCATTTTAGAAGCAGCAACCATTTCCATTGCACTGGTGATCTTTTGAGTATTTTTAATACTCCCGATCTTGCTTTTTATCTCTTTTCCGCTGGCCATGACCTAATCTCCGAATCAATCTAGGTGACCGAAGTCACCTAATTAATAACTTACCAAGTTTGCGTTGCTTTAAACTTCTCTAGAAGTTCTTTAAGCTGCGCTTCGATCTCGGCGTTGTAGTTACCAGTTTCGTTGATTAGAGCCATTAGCTCTGCGTATGTGCTGTTAGCAAAAGAAAGCATTGAAGCTTCGAAGTCGATTACTTTACTAACTTCGATATCTTTTAAATAGCCTTTTTCAGCAGCAAATAAAGACAGAGACATTTCAGCAACAGACATTGGTGCGTATTGTTTCTGTTTCATTAACTCCATTACGCGCTCACCGTGCTCTAACTGTGCACGAGTTGCGTCATCTAAATCAGAAGCGAACTGAGAGAACGCTGCTAATTCACGATATTGAGCTAATGCTAGACGGATACCACCACCTAGTTTCTTAACGATTTTTGTTTGCGCTGCACCACCAACACGCGATACCGAGATACCAGCATTTACAGCTGGACGGATACCTGAGTTGAATAAGTCAGTTTCTAAGAAGATCTGACCATCAGTGATAGAGATAACGTTTGTTGGTACGAACGCAGAAACGTCGCCACCTTGAGTTTCAATGATTGGCAATGCAGTCAATGAACCTGTTTTACCTTTCACAGCACCGTTAGTGTACTTTTCAACGTAATCAGCGTTTACACGTGATGCACGCTCAAGTAGACGTGAGTGAAGATAGAAAACGTCACCAGGGTAAGCTTCACGACCTGGTGGACGTTTTAATAGTAATGAGATTTGACGGTAAGCAACTGCTTGCTTAGATAAATCATCATATACGATTAAGGCATCTTCACCGCGGTCACGGAAATATTCACCCATAGTACAACCAGCAAAAGGAGCTAGGAACTGAAGTGCTGCTGACTCAGAAGCAGATGCCACTACAACGATAGTGTTTGCTAATGCGCCATGCTCTTCAAGTTTACGTACTACGTTTGCAATTGTTGATGCTTTTTGACCAACCGCAACGTACACACATTTAACGCCTGTACCTTTTTGGTTGATGATTGCATCGATTGCTAATGCTGTTTTACCAGTTTGACGGTCACCGATTACTAATTCACGTTGACCACGACCTACCGGAATCATCGCATCAATAGATTTATAACCAGTTTGCACTGGCTCATCTACAGATTGACGCTCGATTACGCCTGGAGCGATTTTTTCTACTGGTTCAAAACCGTCGTTATCTAAAGCGCCTTTACCATCGATCGGTGCACCTAGTGTGTTAACAACACGACCTAGTAAACCACGACCAACTGGCACTTCTAAAATACGACCTGTTGATAATACTTTTTGGCCTTCAGTTAGATCCGCATATGGACCCATAACTACCGCACCTACAGAGTCGCGCTCAAGGTTTAATGCGATAGCGAAACGGTTGCCTGGAAGCTCAATCATCTCACCTTGCATACAGTCAGCTAGACCGTGAATGCGGATGATACCATCAGTAACAGATACGATTGTACCTTCGTTACGCGCTTCACTTACAACTTCGAACTGCTCAATACGTTTTTTGATCAGATCAGAAATTTCAGTGGAATTAAGTTGCATGCTCTTTCTTCCCAATTACGATTGAAGTGTTACGGCTAAGCGGTTTAATTTACCGCGAATAGAGCCATCAATTACAGTGTCGCCCGCCTTAATGATAAGACCGCCAACAACTGCAGCGTCTACACTACAATTCAGCTTAACTTTGCGTGCGAAACGTTTTTCTAGTGCCGCGACCAATGATTCTTGCTGACTAGCAGCAAGCTCTGTTGCAGAAACCACAGTTACGTCGATTTCTTTGTCATAATCTGCCTTAAATTCAGCAAATAATTCAGCAACAGCTGGTAGGGCGACTAAACGTTTGTTCTCAGCCATTACCTTAACAAGGTTTTGACCATATTCGTTGAGTTGCTCAGCACAAACTTGAATAATTAATTCAGCTTGTTTTTCAGCAGCAGTGTTACTTGTTAACACTTGAGCGATATATTCATTTTTTGCGACTTCGCCGGCAAAAAATAACATCTCGTTCCACTGTGCGATAACACCTTTATCAACGGCAAATTCAAAAGCCGCTTTAGCGTATGGGCGAGCGATAGTAGTCAATTCAGACATGCTCAGACCCTCCTAATTACAGCTCAGTAACAAGTTTTTCAACGATGTCACTGTGAGCGGCTTCATTAATTTCGCGCTCAAGAATTCTCTCTGCGCCTAAAATAGCCAGTGCAGAAACTTGCTTACGCAATTCTTCTTTTGCACGGTTACGTTCAGCTTCTACTTCAGAGCGACCTTGAGCAATGATGTTTTCACGCTCTTCGTGACCACGAGTAGTCTCTTCGTCAACGATTTGCGTGGCACGCTTTTTAGCTTGTTCTATGATATCAGCAGCTTGTGCTTTTGCTTCTTTAAGCTGTTCTGTTGCTTTATGACGAGCAAGTTCCAGATCTTTTTCAGCTTTATCAGAAGCGGCCAAGCCATCTTCAATTTTTTTCTGACGAGCTTCAATCGCGCCGTTTAATGGTGGCCATACATATTTCATGCAGAACCAAACAAAAACGATAAATGCGATTAACTCACCGAGTAGAGTAAGATTTAAACTCACAACCACTCCTCCTTACAAGTCAATTATTATTCGCGTATAACGTGTTTTTTCGATATTAAAGTGCGAACAACATGTATAGACCGATACCAACACCGATCATAGCGATCGCATCGATAAGACCAGCTACGATGAACATTTTAACTTGTAGTTGTGGTGCTAATTCAGGTTGACGTGCAGCAGACTCAAGGAATTTACCACCTAAGTTACCAAAACCGATAGCAGTACCTAAAGCACCAAAACCGATTAGTAACGCTACAGCGATATATTTAAGACCTAGTACGATTTCCATTGTTTTCTCCGATTAATTTTCAAAGTTTAAAGTTTAAGTAAAAAAAATCTTTTTTTGTGCAAGCATCTGATCTGATTAATGATCAGTTGACGCCATGCTCAGGTACACAATTGTCAGCATCATAAAAATAAATGCTTGCAATACGATTACGAGAATATGGAATACAGCCCATACGAAGTGCAGAGGTAATTGGAATAAACCAATTGCTGCAATCAGGATGAAGATCAATTCACCTGCGTATAAGTTACCAAATAAACGTAGTGCCAATGAAATTGGCTTAGCAAATAAAGTTACTAGTTCAAGTACTAAATTCACTGGGATAAAGAAGGCTTGAATCACAGGATTCTTTACGTTAAATGGTTGTAAAGTAAGTTCTTTAACAAAACCCATTACACCTTTAACACGAATCGAATAGAAAATGATAAGTGCAAATACGCCTAAACCCATCGCTAACGTTAAGTTAAGATCAGTTGTTGGTACCACTTTCATATATGTGTGTGATTGACCGCTTGAAATCACTTCCCATGACTCACCACTCACTAGCGCAGCTAACGTAGGTAAGAAATCAACAGGAATTAAATCCATTAAGTTCATCAAGAATACCCAGACAAAAATTGTCAGAGCAAGAGGGGCAATTAGTCGACTTTTACCATGAAAAGTATCTTTCACGTTTTGATCAACGAATTCAACGACCATCTCGATAAAGCATTGCATTTTACCAGGAACACCAAGCGTTGCTTTATTGGCAGCGCGCTTGAAAATCCATAGAAAAATTAATCCTAAACCGATAGACCATGCTAGGGTATCGACATTAAGTACCATAAACAAATTGTTAGGGTCGTCTGTTAGACGCACCTGACCATTTGTAAGATGGTGCTTGATGTAACCCGTTAGAGTTAGCTCTTCACCTGCAGCCATGTTATATCCCAAAAGTTAATGATTAAAAAAAACTGGCGCGAACAATCCAGCGAACATCACCAATACAAAACTACTAAAAAACGGTAAAAACATTACCGGATAAAGTTTAAATATCAGTGCAAACAACAAGATTGTTAGCAAAAATTTTAATCCATTGCCGCGTTTAAACGAGGCAAACACTTGTTTTGCTTTACTTGCGCCCACAAATCTAAAAGCATAAGCAGCAAAAACAAAATTAGGAAGTACAGATACTAAGCCACCTGCAAAAGCAGATAAGCCAGCATTGACTCCCCAACCAACAAAAACAAACACTGCACATACAACAGCAATAACACTCTGGAGGGCGATTAGTTTAAATGCAGCCAAACGAAAATGATTAGCTAAACGGTTTTGCACTTATTCAACCCTTTTCGTATGACAATTAATCATCAGAGTATAAAAAAACTCGCAAAATTATACCGATTTCTAGCGTTATTGCAACTTGGCTGACACATAATTGCAGTAAATAAAAATAACTTAAACAGCCGTTAAAGCCTGATATTTATTCATTTATCAGTTCAGAATTTATTCGTTCAATAATGCCATCAAGTTCTTCAAGACTGGTATAACTGATAACCAATTTCCCTTTGCCTTTTTTGTTGTAGCTAATCGCAACATGTGCCCCTAAATTATCCGATAATTGACGCTCTAATTGTTCAACATCAGGATCTTTAGCAACTTCAAGTTTAGCTGGTAGGGGTTCAAGAGTCTGTTTTACAAGCTTTTCAGTTTCACGAACTGTGAGTGCTTTTGCAACCACATGACGTGCTGTTTCTGATTGAAGTTCAGCTTCTAGCGCAAGTAAACAGCGGGCATGGCCCATTTCGATATCACCATATTCAAGCAGCTTTTTAACATCTTCATTTAAATTATTTAAACGAAGTAAGTTAGTGACTGTGGTACGTGATTTTCCAACTGCATCAGCAACTTGTTGATGTGTTAGTTCAAACTCGGTCAGCAATCGCTCAAGCGCAACCGCTTCTTCCATTGCATTGAGATCTTCACGTTGGATATTCTCAATTAAGGCAATCGCAACAGCCGCTTCATCTGGTACATTTTTGATTAAACAAGGTACAACATCAAGTTGCGCTATCTGTGCAGCGCGCCAGCGTCTTTCACCGGCAATGATTTCATATTTATTTTCACTAATCGTACGAACCACGATTGGTTGAATAATGCCTTGAGCACGAATAGAAGCTGCAAGTTCTTCAAGCGCTTCTTCTGACATATCTCTGCGAGGTTGGTACTTACCAGATTGCAAAAACTCGATAGGAAGCTTTTGTAGCTCACTAGGTGTTTGTAATTGTGCTTCAGGTGAATCTGGAGTAACTGACGAATCATGATCCACAGCAGTGGCTGAAGGGGGCTTTGATGACATCAATAAAGCATCTAGACCTCTTCCTAGTCCACGTTTTTTTGCTGACATAGTAACCCTTATTTTTAAATATTATGCGACTGCAGAGTTGATTTTCTCTTTACGACGTAACATTTCACCTGCCAAGGCTAAATAAGCTTTAGCACCTGAAGACGAACGGTCGTAATACATAGCAGGCGTACCAAAGCTAGGCGCTTCTGCTAAACGAACATTGCGAGGGATTACGGTGCGATATACTTTTTCACCAAAATGCTGTTTCAATTGCTCAGATACATCATTCGCAAGACGATTTCGAGGATCGTACATCGTTCTTAAAATACCTTCAATTTGTAATTTTGGATTCACCAATTTAGCTAATTGAGTAATGGTATCCATTAACGCAGTTAGACCTTCAAGTGCATAATACTCACACTGCATCGGTACTAATACCGAATCTGCGGCAGCCATTGCATTAACGGTTAACATATTTAAAGAAGGTGGGCAGTCGATAATGATAAATTCATAACGATCGCGAATAAGGTCTAGTGCATTACGTAAACGCACTTCTCGAGCAAATAACTCCATTAATTTAACTTCTGCTGCGGTAACATCACCATTAGCAGCAATCAAATGGTATTCACCTGAAGTTTCTGTTTGAACAACTTCATCAAACGGTTTTTCTTCAACTAATAAATCATAGACGGTTGCAATATCGGCATATTTATCAACACCACTGCCCATAGTTGCATTACCTTGAGGATCTAAATCAACCAGTAATACTTTACGTTTTGTTGCCGCCATTGAAGCAGCCAAATTAACCGCGGTCGTAGTTTTACCTACACCACCTTTTTGGTTAGCTATTGCGATGACTTTTGCCACAGTATCCCCTGACGCTTAGTCTTTTTTTAGTATTATTAGATGCCTTTGTGCATTTAACTGCGGCACTTCCAGCGAAATATCTTGCTCAAATTTAATATTCTGAGGCAAACACGTTAATTCTTCTTCTGGATATTGACCTTTTAAGGCAATAAATTTACCAGAACTGTCTATCAAATGACTACACCAATCTACCATATCTTGTAACGATGCAAATGCGCGACTCAGAACACCATCTAGTTTAACAGGTGGTTGAAAGTCTTCCACTCGAGATTGCACTGGAGAAATATTGCTTAAGCCTAATTCATGTTTTACTTGAGTTAAAAAGCGCACGCGCTTACCTAAACTATCAAGCAAAATAAACTGAGTATCAGGTAATGCAATCGCAAGAACAACGCCTGGCAAACCAGGCCCAGTTCCAACATCAATATAATGCTTTCCCGGTAAATGTGGTGCAACTACTAAACTATCTAAAATATGTTTAACCATCATCTCGTTAGGATCACGCACTGAGGTTAAATTGTAGGCTTTATTCCATTTGTTTAATAATTCAACATATTTAACAAGCTGTTGTTTTTGCAATTGTGTTAGCTCAATAGATGTTTGAGCTAACAATTGATTTAATTTTTCGAGTAACACACTAAGCCTTTTGGTTAAGCCAGTTTACGAAGCAGACCTTGCTTCTTAAGATAAACTAATAATAACGAAATTGCTGCAGGTGTGATACCTGAAATACGAGATGCTTGGCCTATAGTTTGCGGACGTACATCTGAAAGTTTTGCAACAACTTCATTTGATAAACCTGAAACGGCTGCATAATCATAATCAGCAGGTAATAAAGTCATTTCATGACGAAGCTGTTTATCAATCTCTTCTTGTTGACGCGCGATGTAACCTGCGTATTTAATTTGAATTTCAACTTGCTCTAAAGCTTGCTCATTAGTGCTTTCAGATCCTAAACCTTCAATCTTAACTAGCTCGTTATAAGTTACTTCAGGTCTACGGATCAATTCTTCTAAACTTGCTTCTCTTGATAAAGGCGCTTTTAGTAAATTGTTTACCGCTTCAAGTTGAGGATGATCTTTATGGATCCACACTTCTTTTAAGCGTTGTGCTTCTTTTTCTATTTCTTCAATTTTGATATTAAATGCCGCCCAGCGTTCGTCATTTACTAATCCTAACTCACGGCCTTTAGCAGTTAAGCGTAAATCTGCATTATCTTCTCGCAGTAATAAACGATATTCAGCACGGCTGGTAAACATGCGGTACGGTTCTTTTGTACCAAGTGTCGCTAAATCATCAATAAGTACACCAGCATAAGCTTCATCACGGCGAGGAGTCCAAGCATCTTTACCTTGCACCTGAAGCGCGGCATTCATACCAGCAATAAGACCTTGCGCAGCGGCTTCTTCATAACCTGTTGTACCATTGATCTGGCCAGCGAAGAATAAACCACTAATAAATTTTGTTTCGAGTGATTGTTTTAAATCTCGCGGATCGAAGAAATCATATTCAATGGCATAGCCTGGTCGGCAAATATGTGCATTTTCAAAACCGGTGATTGATTGCACAATTTGTAATTGCACATCAAAAGGTAAACTTGTTGAGATCCCATTAGGATATAACTCGTGTGTTGTTAATCCTTCAGGTTCAACAAAAATCTGATGACGATCTTTATCTGCAAAACGCATGATCTTATCTTCGATCGACGGGCAATAACGCGGACCAATACCTTCAATAACGCCTGCATACATTGGTGAACGATCTAAATTATTACGGATCACATCATGTGTTTTTTCATTAGTGTAAGTAATGTAACAAGGGATCTGAGTTGGATGATCGCTTTGCTTACCCATAAATGAAAATACAGGAGTTGGTGTATCACCAGGCTGAATCTGCATTTTAGAAAAATCAACAGTACGTGCATCAATACGTGGTGGAGTACCCGTTTTTAAACGGCTTACTCTGAATGGCAACTCACGTAGACGTTTAGCTAAAGCGATTGAAGGTTGATCACCTGCACGGCCACCACTAAAACTTTCCATACCGATATGGATTTGGCCACCTAAAAATGTACCAACGGTTAATACTACAGAGCGGCTTGAAAAACGAAGTCCCATCTGTGTGACAACACCAACAACGTGATCGTTTTCAACAATCAGATCATCACATGATTGTTGAAATATTTTTAAATTTTCTTGGTTTTGTAACGTTTGTTGGATTGCTTCTTTGTAAAGCTTGCGATCTGCTTGTGCTCGCGTAGCACGGACCGCAGGGCCCTTTGATGAATTAAGTGTTCTAAATTGAATACCACCTTTATCAATCGCCTGAGCCATAGCACCGCCAAGTGCATCAATCTCTTTTACTAAATGACCTTTTCCGATCCCACCGATCGCAGGATTACATGACATTTGGCCAAGTGTATCCATATTATGCGTTAGCAGCAGAGTATTCATTCCCATTCGAGCAGAGGCTAAAGCGGCTTCAGTGCCAGCATGTCCACCACCTACTACGATTACATCGAAATGCTCATGAAAAATCATCTATCAGATCCTATTACAAAGTGTCAGCAAATTACCAAAGGGAGCGTATTCTACCTATAAATTCGCAGAAGGGAAACGGTTAAATTTTACGCAGGATCTAAAGAAAAGATCTTATATAAATAAAGGATCTTTTAAAGAGATCTTTATTAGATCTTACTACTAGTGATCGGCTTTTCTGTTGATAAGTCTTTTTTCATTTGTAGCATCATGAAGTTAGAACAGATCTAATCGTGTTGATATGATCGGATCTTCCTCTGTGTAAGCTCTGTTTAAAAGCCTCTTTTATGCACAGGGTGATCCAAGTGTTTTTTTATCCAGTGGATAGTACATGCTATAAATGCAGGTTAAGCAGTGCTTATCCACAATCAGATCTAAAAAAATGATATTTTGTGGATAAGCTATTGAAAACGATCTTTTATAATTTTGCTTTAGATCTGCTTTAACCAAGTTGGTAACCATGCAAGTGCGCTGTCTTCAGGTAATTGTTCATCAAGCACATCTATTTCTAACCTTTGGCCGATGCGTTTTGCACCTTTAAGTGCTAGCAAATCATCAATTGTTTTGCAGGCTAGATTAAAGGTGTCATAACTGCGATCACCTAAACCAATTATGCCATATTCTATTTCTGATAATGAATTTACTTCAGTTATATACGCTGCAAATTCTTGTAAATTATCAGGTAAATCACCAGCTCCATGAGTTGAAGTGCAAATTAACCAGATCACATTTTCAGATGGGATCATGGTTGGATCGGGAAATTCATGGAGTTCATTCGCGATATTAATTGCGTTAAGTTCTTGATGGATCTGATCTGCCGTGTACTCAGCAGATCCCATTTGACTGCCAACTATAATATGGATCGTTTTCATTTTTTATTGTGTAAGCCTTACATGTGATGATCATAAACAATTAAACTGCTTAACAGAAGATCATCTGTGGGTATTAATAAAAAAGTTTTGACCTTTTTATGTACAATAGTTGGGTTTTGTTAATTAACTTTATGATTTTTAACATTTAATTAAGTTTTTGTATGTTTTTATAAGTTGATCAACTTGTGAATAAAGGTGGGGAAAGATCTGATTAATGTGTCATTAACGTGAGGGTAAGGTGATTTTTAATATGTGGATAGCGATACAAAAGCTGTGCATTTAACTCCAATCAGACTAAAAAATCAGTTTTTGTTATTTTTTTGATGCTTGTGGATAGATCTATTCAAAAAGAGGCTCGATCTCATTAATTTAAGCAGTAAATTATTTTTAAAAAATTTTTAATGAAGAGAGAATTAACACCGAAATAGCGTAAAAAAGCTAAATTGCAGAAAAAATAATTTTATAAAATAGGTTTATGCCTGATTTAATGATTTTGAATAATGGTTAAAACTCGTTATTATTTACATAATGTCATTATGTAGTGTTAATTTTGAGGTTTTGTATGAGTGTGATCTTTCATCGGATCAAAGAAGGGGAGTTCATTCGGCTAGCACAAGCTCATGGGATCAACGATATTTTCATTCAAGAGTCACAAATAACGCCAAACAAGTATCACTTACTTGGCATTAATACGCAAACAAAAATAGGCTATGTTGTCCGTCATGGCCGCACTGATAGCATGCGAGAGTGGCGTTTAGACATTTTGGCAGCCCTTATCAAGCGCTTAGGATTTACTTGTTTTAACGTCAGAATGAATCCAGATTATACCGATTAACGCTGATTTTTGCCTTTAAATTTGAATTTAGATGCTAGTTCTGAACGGCTAAATAGGGTGTTTGTGTCGTTATTTTTATCCAGAATACTGCATATTTTATTGATAAATGAGAGCGCGTCATTCGATAAAGCATCACTAATAGAGAGGCGATGAATGTTTAATAAAGTAGTTTTTTGATATTAAAATTCATCATTTTTACTCAATAATATTGAGAATTTGCGTTATCTTTTTTGATCATATCAATGTTTTTCGTCGATTAAACTAGCTAAAAATATGCAGTCAGCACCACCCATTAGCTAGTTTCTGAGCCATTTTAATGCGTTGTTTATATAATATTATTGCAGCAAGAAAGCATCGTTTTGCTACTTTATTGAAAAGAGCATGGCACCAATATCGTTTGATTTGGCAGTGGATGGAAAGTAAAAAGGCGCTGATTGAAGTGACCCCCAATAGTTGGACTATCCAATTACTGAGGGTCTTTTTATTTAAATAGTAATTATTTACCGATACAGAATGAGCTGAATATCTTTCCGAGTAAGTCATCGGAAGTAAATTCACCTGTTATTTCATTGAGGAATTGCTGAGTAAGGCGAAGCTCTTCAGCTAATATTTCACCTGCAATATGCATTTCTAGTTGATCTTTACCTGTTTGAAGATGGTAAGCTGCATTTGAAAGTGCTTCTAAATGGCGACGACGCGCCATAAATCCACCTTCGGTAGCGCCTTGATAGCCCATACATTGTTTTAAATGTTCACGCACTAAATCGATACCTTGATTATTTTTAGCGCTTAAACTGATCACTGGATGGTTATGATGTTCTTGAATGCTGACTTGCTCACCGGATAAATCAATTTTATTCCTGATCACCGTAATGCCTAAATTGGCCGGTAATTTATCGATAAATTCAGGCCAAATTGCCGCAGGATCGGTGTCTGTACTTTCTGTGCCATCAAGCATAAACAATACGCGGTCGGCTTGTTTAATTTCATCCCAAGCGCGTTCAATCCCTATTTGTTCAACAATATCTGGGCTGTCGCGAAGTCCTGCGGTATCTATAATATGAAGCGGCATGCCATCGATGTGAATGTGCTCTCGTAATACATCTCGAGTCGTGCCTGCAATATCAGTTACAATGGCTGCATCACGCCCCGCAAGGGCATTAAGTAAACTTGATTTACCCGCATTCGGGCGCCCAGCTATCACCACTCTCATGCCTTCGCGAATGATGCTACCTTGCTTCGCCTGATTAGTTACTTCACTCAATTGGCTGATAATGGCATTTAAATCGGCTGATACTTTACCATCAGATAAAAAATCGATTTCTTCATCAGGAAAATCAATAGCCGCTTCGACATACATGCGTAAATGAATTACTTGTTCTACAAGCGTCGAAATATGTTTTGAAAATTCACCTTGTAGCGAGTGTAGGGCACTTTTAGCTGCTTGTTCTGAGGTTGCATTGATTAAGTCGGCAATTGCTTCGGCTTGCGTTAAATCGAGCTTATCATTCATAAATGCACGTTCACTAAATTCACCTGGTTTGGCGAGGCGAACATCGTTTATTTTGCAGATTTCTTTGAGTAGCATATCGAGTACAACTGGACCGCCGTGACCTTGTAATTCAAGGACATCTTCACCAGTAAATGAATTGGGCCCTTCAAAAAACAATGCGATGCCTTGGTCTAATTCATCACCCGATAAGGCTTTGAAAGGAACGTATTCGGCATAACGCGTTTTTGGACACTTACCAAGCAGTTGTTCTGCGACAGAACGCGCAAGTTTTCCCGATACACGGATGATCCCAACGCCGCCTCGACCAGGGGCTGTTGCTTGTGCTGCGATTGTTTCTTGATTGATCATGATGTTATTTCAAAGAAGGACATGGCTTTTATTGTATAACAAAGCATTTAATGCGGCTACGCAGACGGGCAATAGCAATAAAAAAAGGCGACCTAAGTCGCCTTTTTAGTCGTTAGATAATTAGCCTCTAACTTTAATTCCTTTTTTCTCCATACCGCGGTAGATGATAAGCATCTGAGCAATAGAGATAAGGTTTGATACTAACCAGTATAAAACTAAACCTGACGGGAACCATAAAAAGAATACAGAGAAGATAACCGGCATATAGGTCATCATTTTTTGCTGCATTGGGTCTGTTACAGTCATTGGTTGCAGTTTTTGGGTTAAGAACATACTGGCACCAAATAAGATTGGTAAAATGTAGTATGGGTCTTTTGCAGATAAGTCCATTATCCATAAACCAAATTCAGCATGGCGTAATTCTACAGATTCAAGGAATACATAAAATAAGGCTAAGAAAATAGGCATTTGTAATAGTAGAGGGAAACAACCACCCATAGGGTTTACTTTCTCTTTACGGTACATTTCCATCATAGCTTGGCCAAACTTTTGTTTGTCTTCGCCATGTTTTTCTTTTAACGCCATGATTTTTGGTTGTAGGTTACGCATTTTCGCCATTGAGGTGTACTGCGCTTTTGTTAGCGGGTATAAGAAGGTTTTAACGATAATCGTGATTGAAATTATAGCTAAACCCCAGTTACCTAGAAGTGCATAAAGCCATTTTAGTAATGCAAAGAGTGGCTGGCTAATAAACCATAAAATACCGTAGTCTACCGTTAAATGTAGGTCATCATGCAGTGCTTTAAGCGCTTCTTGGTCTTTTGGTCCCATATAATAAGTCGAAGCTAATTGTTGCTGTTGACCTGCTTCAATGGTGGTAAGTGGACCTTTAATACCCATCATGGCTGAATTATCTGATAATTTACGTGAGTAAATAGTGTTTTGTTCATCTTGTTTTGGTACCCAAGCACTAACAAAATAATGCTGAATAAACGAGATATAACCACCTTGGGTATCAATACTTAAGTTTTTATCTTCAATATCAGAAAAAGAATATTTTTCGTAAGGTTTTTCAAATGCACCATAAGCAAAACCTAAATAGGATTGGTCAACCATGCTGCCTTTAGCTTGAATAGTACGTTTTACTTGAGTAAATAACTGTACCGTAGCTGGATTAGCTGATTTATTATTGATGGTGTATTCAACATCGACAGCATAATCACCTTTTTTGAACACATAGGTTTTAACAAATTCAATGCCAGCGTCACTTACATACGTCAATGGAATACGAAGTTCGTCATTGGCTAACGTGTAACTTTGTTGCTCAGCGCTATAAACAGGGCGACCTTGCTGACTTGCATCTGGGCCATCAATACCAATTAAACCACTTTGAGAAAAATACTGATTGCCAGTAAATTCACCTAGTAACATAAATGGCACGTCGCCATGTTGTTTTTCAGGATATTGAATTAAGTCTGCTTCTACAATATCACCGCCTTTGGTATCTAACTTAACTTTCAATACGTCAGTAGTGACTGAAATATAAGATTGACTTGGACGTTGAATTTGACCCGGAACAGAAGAGTCACTTGATGATGGGATAAACGTATCACCAGTTGATTGGGTTGCATCTTTTACTTGTGTTGAAGCACTCTGTACGGCTTGTTGTTGAGGGTTATAGTCATTATTCCATTCTTGAAATAATAAAAATGACACTAACAATAAACCGATAAATAAAAACGTGCGTTGAGATTCCATAACAGCTCTTATTTCTCGTATTTATGATTAATTGGATGTTTTATTTCAGGCACAGGATCATCTCCGCCTGAATGCAAAGGGTGACATTTTAATATGCGTTTTAATGCTAACCAACCACCTTTTATTGCACCATGGTTTTTAATTGCGCCCATGGCATAACTCGAACAAGTTGGATTAAAGCGACAATGTGGGCCTAAGAATGGACTAATCCATTTTTGATAACCGGTGATCAAAAGCAATAAAATAGCTTGCGGTATTTTAGCAATTCGAATCATAGTATTTGCCTACACAATAGCCTATTTAACAACAGTGATTTACCTACTATTGTTTGTTTTGCATCAGGCAAAACGGCATGATTAAAAGGTGAGCTAAAGATACCTTAATTGCCTAGTGAATTCTATCGCTAATGTTATTGATTGTTTTATTTTGAAGGCTTGCGTGGACGTTTTATAAACGGAGCGGGTTTTGGTGCACCTGGTTTACAGCGTTCGTTAATTTTTAACCACAGTTTGTCGAGTTGTTTACGTAGTAACGTATTGTCTTGTAAAGCACAGCCATCTTTAACCATTAACACTATGTCGATATTATCGAGTTTATGTTGGCTTAAGCGAAAACTTTCACGAGCGAGTCGTTTGATGCGATTACGTTGATTAGCTTGTTTAACACGTTTTTTTGCAACAGTAAGACCTAAACGAGGTTTGTTAACATCATTAGGTTTTGCAAGAAGGGTAAAATTTTCAGTTGCAGCCCGAACAGGCTCATTGAAGACTTTTGAGTAATGCGAGGGAGTTAGTAAACGTAACTCCCTGCCAAAGCCAAAGCTTTCCACTAAATTAAGCAGAAAGTACTTTACGGCCTTTTGCACGACGACGTGCTAAGACTTTACGTCCATTTACAGTTGCCATGCGAGCACGGAAACCGTGATTACGTTTGCGTTTGATTACGCTTGGTTGAAAAGTTCTTTTCATAACATTTCTCCGATCGGTTAAAGTAAAAACATCCTATGCAGGTCGCGATCCTGGCACAGGTGCCATTGCGAGCGCGAGATGTTATAGACATCACTTATTAAAGTCAATCATAAAAGCGCTTTGCACATGATTTAATCGAACTTAATAATAGCTATATATAGTAGCGTTTTTTCAGTTGGATCAAAATAGATCCTTTCACTAACAAAGTTTTCCACAACTTCAGTGGCTAAATAGTCAACAAGCTCTGGAAAACTTGGATAGATCGGTTTTTTTTCACCGGATCTAATAAGTTATCACCAGTTTATCTTCTTAAATATTAAAAATATATAAGTATATAAA
>NZ_CP011033.1:900000-980475 GCF_002310815.1 Pseudoalteromonas tunicata
AAGTATCAGAGTTCATTGTTAAGGTCACCACAATTCGTGACACTGAACGTGAGTCTACAGAAGAGTTTTCGTTAAAAGCTTGGACTACTTCTAATGCATCTGACATCGCTCAGGCGTCGGGCACTATTACAGATAACGGCGCGCCAATAGCAACTGATGATTCAGCTGAAGTTAATGAAGATAGTTTAGCTAACAATATTGATGTGCTCGGTAATGACAGCGATCCTGAAAATGACAAGTTGACAGTCGCTAGTGCAACATCAAACGAGGGTGTTGTTCAAATTAACATCAATGGCACATTGAACTTCCAGCCAGATACAAATTTTAATGGTATTGCAACGATCACTTATGTAGTCGTAGATGAATTTGGTGGTGAAGATACCGCTTATGTTTCAGTAAATGTAATACCTGTTAATGATGCGCCAATTGCTAGACCAGATTTAGCTAAAGTTTCTGAAGATAGCCAAGACAATATTATTGTAGTTTTATCGAATGATGAAGATATTGATAAAGATACTTTATCAGTAACGAGTGCCTCGGCTAATAATGGCACAGTCATTATTAATATTGATGGAACAGTTACTTATACGCCAAATGCTAATTTTACTGGCACTGATACCATTAGCTACAGTGTTTCTGATGGTAAGGGTGGTAGTGCTTCAAGTACAGTGACAGTTACAGTTGATAACCAAAACGATGCGCCAACAGCTGCACCATTTACAGCAATTGTTGATGAAGATAGCCTAAATAATGTCATTGATGTATCTGCTTATCTAGCCGATAACGACAACGATACTTTAACTTTATCAAGTCCTGCAGCTAATAACGGGGTAGTGACGGTAGTTGATAACGGTAAGTTAACTTATACACCAAAGCCTGGTTTTGTCGGCTCAGATACTATTACCTATACAGTAAGTGATGGTAAAGGTGGTACAGCACAAGGTGTGATTACAATGACAGTTAAAAATGTCAATGATGCACCTGTCGCTAAACCTAAGGCTGTCGAAGTTAACGAGAATAGTCAAAATAATATCATCACATTAGCAGACGTATTAGAAGATGCTGATAATGATGTATTAACAGTAACTAACATTTCTGCCCAGCACGGTACTGTAACGCTTCAAAATGGCCAACTAGTATATACACCGCAAGCTAGTTATTCTGGCGCTGATGAAATCACTTACACTGTCAGTGATGGCAAAGGGGGTAGTGCTCAAGGCTATGTTGAAGTAACTATCAAGCCTGTAAACGCAACTATTTCATTAATTGCAGTCAATGGCGCAAGCCGAGAAGAGGGCCAAACGGCAACATATCGTATTGTACTTAATCAAGCGATTTCAAATGATGCCACTATTGAAGTGCAAGTCACTAATGGCACAGCGTTTAAAGGTAGTGACTTTAGTTTCACCAATACCACAATGACAGTTCCAGCAGGTCAAACGTCAGTTGAATTTAATGTGGTTACCATTGAAGACTCAACCCATGAAGAGCTTGAAGATTATAATGTGAAAATTATCGCTAAATCTAACGCAACGGGTACTGCACAATTAAAAGCTGTGATTGTTGATGACGATTGTTTGCCAGCTGAATATACCCGTATAAACTACCGCTTCATCAGTGAGTCGGCAGGTTGGGATAACGATTGGGGTATTAAAGTCGATGGTAAATACACTAAATTGCTAGACGAGCGTGGTGCTTCAGGTTCTTTTGATGTCCCTCTTGGAAAAAATATCACCTATGTACTTGCTCGTGATGGTAAGTCAAATGATTTAACTACAGATTTCAAATGGAATGGAACTGATCAACGCTGGGAAGATACATACAGAGGTGATGCGGATTACAATGATTTTGTAGTTAATGTTACAACCGCCAAAGTATCGTATGGTTGTAAATAAGCGTTAATCTAGTCTGTTAGAGCCAGACTACTACTATTAAAAGCCAGTTATTAAACTGGCTTTTTTATTTTTTACTTATCCTTGAGTTTGTTTATATCTTAATAAAGTAAGGGAGAATGATTAAAGCAACTCCTGTAATTACCAGTATAAAAATATTCACAATAAAATATGGTACTATCAATAAGCCAATTCCCGCGAGTAATGGGACGACCGCGCGTTGTTTCTTACCATAAATAAAATAGCCTAAGCCAATCCCTCCAAATAAGATGCCCCACAGCAACTGAGCTGTTGTATCCATGACCTAACCCACTTTGTAATCGATTTTTTACTATGGCATTAATAATAAAAAATGTTAAGACGATAATTGTTTAACCAAAGGCTCGATTATTAAAGCCGTTATCCTAATCTCTGTAATGTTCGTTTTTATATTTGCAGTAAAAGCGTTAACCATTACATTAAAAATTATTAGCTTGAAGGTAATTAACCTTAATACTCGATAATAAATCTATTACAGCTAGCAATTTTGAGTTTTTCTGATAAAAAACTAACCCTATAATAAAACTGAGAAATTAAGGCTTAGTTCAGTTTCATAATGTGATACTGCAGTTGTTCATTTGAACACTTCCCTTATGAAACATTGTTGATTGTTTTATTTAGCCAACCTAATTATTAGGTTGGCTTTTTTTGTATCTGCGAGTTCTCTTTTGCATCATTCGACAACATTTATTCAACTGCTAAACTTAGCTGATGTAAATTTCAAAGGTGAACAGGATGATTATTTGCGCTCGTACTTGGTTCATATTATCTATCATGCTTAGTGTGTTTACTGCATCGTTATTTGCTGCGCCTATACAAATTTATACCGAAGAGTTCTCACCTTTTCAAATTAGCAACAAACAAGGGGATGTCTCAGGTTTAGCGACTGATATCGTTACTAATATTTTTAATCATGCAAATATTGAGCATCAAATTGAAATTTATCCTTGGTTTAGAGCTGTTCATACTGTTGAAAAAACACCAGATACATTTATTTATTCGATGGCGAGGACGAATGAACGAGAAAATAAATTTATCTGGATCGCACCACTTTGCCACTTAGAAGTTTCTTTTTATCGTTTAAAATCACGTAATGATATTGAGATTAATAGCTTAGAAGATGCAAAAACTTATGTAACAGCTGTTGCTGCAGGCCAGCCATCAGAGGCCTTTTTAATAAATCATGGGTTCAATGTAGAAAATAATTTAGTCGTGGTCGCAAGTCATGAACAATCGGCAGGAATGCTTCCTAAAGATAGAATCGATCTTATATTTGGTGCCGATTTATTTATTGAAAATGTGCAGCATATCTTTCAGATGGATACACTTTGGCAAAAAGTTTACACCGAACCCAAGTTAAGTAAAACCATGTATTTAGCAGCAAACATACATACTTCTCAAGCCTTAATTGAGCAATTAAAAGAAAGTTATTCAACCATTAAACCTCAGCTTATTTCTAATCCTGACTGTCCTCAATCCTCGTTTTAAAGAAGAACGCAGCTCTTTTTTTCACTTTTAACGCGCGAAAAAGTGTCCGAAACGGACACTTTTTCATGTCCGCGGTCAGTTTTATTTACCTTACTTGAAATTGAAATATATTTAAATTCAATCTGTTATCTTCTTTTTGAATGTTGGCACATATCTCGAATACTCCTGGTTAATTAAGTCATTCAAGGAATGGACATGTTATTAACCACTTTGTTTTTTGCAACTCCAGTAATAGTTATAAGCATTGCACTATTGATTGCTTTGATAGAACAAAAAAGCCAATTGTTAGCTGTATTTGGAGGCAGCAAAATATGATTAAAAATACCAGTGCACAAGATGTGATGGTTAAAAAACCAAAACAAACATTACGCAATAGCCTGATTGCGCTTGCCATTGTTGGCGGTGTTTTTGCTGTTTCGATGAACATTGAACAAAATAGTAGTAATGCGCTGTCAATTCAAACCAGTAAAGTACAACTTGCGACGGTCTTACGAGGAGACTTAACCCGCGATGTTGCTGCTAATGGACGAATTGTTGCAGCCAATGCACCGCAAGTGTATAGCCCTGAACAAGGTTATGTAGATTTATTGGTTCAACCGGGTGATAAAGTGTCGCTTGGGCAAGTCATTGCACAGGTGTCAAGCCCAGAGCTTAATAACAAACTTAAACAACAAGAGTCTGTTTTACAGCGTCTAAGTGGTGAGCTTGAGCGTCAAAAGCTTGATGCCCGTCGTCAATCGTTGGCATTAACTAAAACCCTCGATTTAGCACAAGTGGAATTGACCGCAGCCGATCGCGAAAGTCGTCGCGCCCATTTATCGATTGCTAAAAGCCTGATCAGCCAAATCGATTTAGAAGCGGCTGATGATAATTTAGCACGTGCAAAGTTGAGTTTTACTCATGCAGAGCAAGAAGTGCTGCTAGCTAAAGATACTCTCGCTTTTGAACTAAAAGCTGCCCAAAGTGAAGTTGAACGTCAGCAACTCGTAGTTGATGAGCTTTCGCGTCAAGTGATGAATCTAGATATTAAAGCATCTGTTAATGGCATTGTCGGTAATCATTTAGTGCAGCAAAAATCTGCCGTTGCGCCAAGCCAAGCTTTAATGACACTTGTTGATTTGACCGCGTTTGAAGCTGAACTACAAGTCCCTGAAAGTTATGCCAATGAATTGGGTTTAGGGATGGATGTTGAGCTGCAAATTGGTGCTGAGCATATTGTTGGTAAACTATCAGCTATTTCTCCTGAGGTAAGCGGTCGAGAAGTCACAACACGAGTGCGGTTTAACGATCAGATTGATTTAAATTTACGCCAAAATCAGCGTGTTTCAGCACGAATCTTACTCGAAAATCGAGAGAACGTATTAATGGTAAAACGCGGTGCATTTATGCAGCAAGGGGGATTTATCGCTTATAAAGTTGAGAACAATGTTGCAACTCGCATTGAAATAGCCACTGGCGCAACCAGCATCGCAGCTGTAGAGCTGAGTGCGGGTGTAAAAGAAGGCGATACGTTAATCGTCTCCAGTTATGAGCAATTTGCCAATGCTGACAATATTTTATTGCACTGATCAGTTTACTAAATCATAACCAAAAAATAGAATTTAAATAGGATTAACATCATGTTAGAAATGAATAATATCAGCAAAGTATATCAATCAGATATGGTTCAAACTCATGCATTACGTGAGTTTAACTTAAGCGTGAATGAGGGGGAGTTTATTGCTGTCACTGGCCCTTCCGGATCAGGTAAAACAACATTTTTAAATATTGCCGGGATGCTTGAACCTTATACGGGCGGTCAATATTTACTTGATGGCACAGATGTTGGCAAATTGAACGATAACGCATTAGCAGAGCTGCGAAATCAAAAAATTGGCTTTATCTTCCAAGGATTTAATTTAATCCCAGATCTTAATTTGTACGAAAATATCGAAGTACCATTACGCTACCGCGGTATTAAATCGAATGAGCGTAAACGTAGAATTGAAGAATGTTTAGAGCAAGTAGGTTTAGCTGCACGTGCCAAACATTTGCCACAGCAATTATCGGGTGGGCAACAGCAACGGGTGGCCATTGCCCGAGCGCTTGCAGGTAAACCTCGATTTTTACTGGCTGATGAACCAACGGGTAATCTCGATAGCTTAATGGCGCGCCAAGTGATGGAGTTGCTAGAACAAATTAATCGCGATGGCGCAACAATTATTATGGTGACACACGACCCCGATTTAGCCCGCCGCGCGCCACGCAATATTCAAGTGGTTGATGGGCAACTAGCTGATTTCAGCTTGTACCAAGGTGCGCCCGAAATCATTACCCATAGCGGCCAAGTGGTAGGAGCCTAACATGTTTATTCATTATTTAGATTTAAGTTGGCGCAGCCTAAAGCGCACGCCACTGGTGAGTTTTTTAATGATTTTAGCCATTGCAATTGGCATAGGTGTCACCATGACAAGTTTGTCGGTTTATCACATGATGTCGATGGATCCCATTCCAAGCAAAAGTGATAAGTTATTTATGGTACAGCTTGAAACGATGGATGAAGGCGAAGATTGGTGGACTTCTGACACCATGCCTAGGCAATTAACCTTTAAAGACAGTGAAAACTTACAATTTGCTAAGCAAGGTTTACGTCAAGCTGCAATGGTCAAAACAGGTTTTGCAGTGCATTTGAATAACCCTGATTTTAAACCTTTATTACGACCAACCCGAGCAACAGGCCGAGATTTCTTTGAAATGTTTAATGTGCCATTTTTATATGGGAGTGCATGGTCAGAACAATTAGCACAAGATGGCGCGCCTGTCGTGGTAATTGGTGATGAACTAAATCAACAATTATTTGGTGGTGGTAACAATGTTGGTAAAACCATTTATTTAGATGATGATACATACGAAATAGTGGGGATTTTAGCGCCTTGGAAACTAGCTAGTAAATTTTACGATTTAAATAATGGTTCATTTCGTGATACCGAACAGGTTTATATCCCTTTCTCATTAGTTCGAATTAAACACCTTGAAAGTTGGGGGAATAATAACGGATGGAAACACGAGGATATACAAACGCATCAAAATAAACTCGATTCAGAAATTCTTTGGTTGCAATTTTGGGTTGAATTACCAGACGCATCCAGTGTAGCAATGTATAAAACGTTTCTTAAAAACTATATTGCAGAACAACAAAAAGTAGGGCGGTTTAATCGTAATGAACCCAGATCAATAATACGAAATGTAAAGCAATGGCTTGAGTACAACGAAGTGGTGAGTGAAGATAATAAAATTTTGGTCGGACTTAGTTTTATGTTTTTGGCGGTATGCTTAGCCAATATATTAGGATTGTTATTGGCTAAATTTATGCGACGAGCACCAGAAATTGGTGTGCGTCGAGCATTAGGAGCAAGCAAAACACAAGTATTCGCCCAGCATATGGTAGAAGTTTCTGTACTTGGATTACTAGGTGGTGTACTCGGTATTGTCATTGCACAAATAGGCTTAATCGGAATTCGTCAAGCAGACCGTGATTATGAGATGTTGGCCGTAATGGACCCAACTATGTTATTGAGTGCCCCGATGATCGCAATCTCAGCCTGTATTTTGGCTGGTCTTTATCCTGCTTGGTTGGTGTGCAAAACTAATCCTGCAATTTATCTAAAAAGCCAATAAGGAACGCATCATGTCAGAACTAAAACCTATTTTTAATTCATTATTACGTTCTCGTGTTGGCGCTGTACTGTTAATCGTACAAATCGCTTTAACCTTAGCGATTGTAAGTAATGCCGCATTTATGATCCACGACCGTATCGCTTATTTAAATCAGCCAACGGGATACCCAGAACAAGATATTTTTAAATTTAACGTCACTTCATTTGGTAAAGATATTGATTTATCGAAACAATTTGAGCTAGATGAAGATGCGGTTCGTGCAATCCCTGGTGTGATTAATGCGGTGATGATAAATCAAATTCCCATTTCAGGTAGTGGTGACTCAACGGGGTTTGCACTAAAACCACGCTCAGAGCCAGGTCCATCAATCCGAGCGGCCTATTTTATTGCTGATGAAAACTTTGCCGATGCAGCTGGTGTTAAAATCATCAGTGGTCGCAATATTAGACCCGATGAAGTGGTAATGAGTAATAAGTTCGATACCGTGCCAACCGTTGCGCTTGTTAGCAAACAATTTGCTAAAGATATGTTTCCAGATTCAGATCCACTAGGTCAAATCATTTATTATGGTGATAACCCGTTTACAGTTGTTGGGGTGCTCGATCACATGACTGGGCCTTGGTTGAGTGACTCAAGACCAAATAATGTGGTGATATTTCCCTTTGCGCTAGGCCAAACAATTCGTAAATTTTTGGTGCGGACTGAGCCTGGCATGCGCGATGAAGTAATGCATCAAATTGAATCATTGATGCTGGGTTTAGAGTCGCAGCGAGTGATTACTGACTTAACAACAATGGACGATAAAAAAGCCGAATATGTTGCACAAGATAGGTTAATGATGCGCATGTTAATCGCGCTGATTTCAATCTTAGTGGTCGTTACTGCGCTTGGTATTTTTGGCTTGACCTTGTTTAATATCAGTAAGCGAACCAAACAAATTGGTACCCGCCGTGCGCTTGGGGCGAAAAAGTCCGATATTGTGAAATACTTTATTATCGAAAATGGTTTAATTAGTGCTGTGGGCTTGGTGATAGGAGCTATTTTCGCTATCTTATTGGGCAATAAATTGATGACACTGTACTCGTTACCACAATTAAACTTTAAATATGTGGTTGTAACTGCATTCGGTATATTTGTGATGAGTTTAATTGCGGTGTATGGCCCGGCAAAACGCGCCGCGAATATTTCGCCAAGTATTGCAACTCGTTCAGTGTAATTGGATACATTATCGGCTTTGTTTTTTACACCAATTCAGGGGTTTAAGCAAAGTCGGTATTCAAGGATATAAAAATAATAATGAGCAAAATTTTAATTGTTGATGATAATCCGGCCATTTTAGAGTCGCTCGCGCTACTGCTTGAAATTCACGATTATCATGTGGTGTGTGCCCAAACCCCGTTTGAAGCAGAACAAATTGTTCGTTACCAACGCATTAGCTTGGTATTACAAGACATGAATTTCAGTGCCGATACCACCTCAGGCAAAGAGGGGGTTGATTTGTTTCATGCACTTCGCGCCATAAATCCACATTTGCCTATTATTTTAATTACTGCTTGGACAGAACTTGAAACCGCGATTGAACTGGTCAAAGCGGGCGCGGCAGATTATTTAGCCAAGCCATGGGACGATCATAAGCTTTTAGTCAGTGTGGCTAATTTAATTGCGTTGGGCGATGCTAAAAATCAAAACAGTACGCTCACGCGCCAGCAACAAGAACGCGAACAAAATCATCAACAACATAATTTAGCTGGCTTAGTTTATGCCAGCACGGCGATGCAGCGCATTGTGGATATGGCACTGCAATTGGCTAAATCCGATGTCTCGGTGCTTATCACAGGTCCAAATGGCAGCGGTAAAGAACGTATTGCTGAAATTATTCAAGTGAACTCAGCATTAGCAAATAAACCTTTTATTAAGGTTAATGCTGGGGCATTACCACAAGATTTGATTGAAGCTGAGTTATTTGGTGCTGAAGCAGGCGCATATACTGGCAGTAATGGCCGTCGTATTGGTCGTTTTGAAGCCGCCGATGGTGGCACCCTATTTTTAGATGAAATTGGTAATTTGCCTCTGGCAGGGCAAATGAAATTGCTGCGGGTATTACAAAGCGGGGAGTTTGAACGCTTAGGCTCGGTTGAAACACAAAAAGTTAATGTGCGGGTCATTTCAGCAACTAACGCAGCACTGAATGACGATATAAAAGCCGGACGTTTTCGCGAAGATTTATATTACCGCTTAAATGTAATTGAACTGCAATTGCCCGCTTTAGCACAGCGTAAAGACGATATTTTAGCACTGGCACAGCACTTTTTACCTGAGCGTGAGTTAAGTGTGATGGCCGAGCAGGCCTTACTGTCCCATTCATGGCCTGGCAATGTGCGAGAACTCGAAAACGCCTGCAAACGTGCTGCGGTGCTTAAACAATCGGGCACACTAGAAGCCGAAGACTTTGCACTTCAGCGCTTAACAAGCACCGATATTGGACAAAAATCAGTGCAAGAGCCAGAAAAAGCAGAGCTTGAGCAAGCTATGCGCGAATACCAAGGTGTCATTGCCAAAGTCGCGCGTCATTTTGGTTTAAGTCGCCAAGCGCTTTACCGCCGTTTACAAAAATTTGAGATTGAGTATTAATGCGCGCCTTTCATTCCATCAAGTCTAAATTACAAGCGATTGTGGTTTTTGTTACAGCCTTGCCCATAATATTACTGGTTTGCCAGCAAGACTGGTCGTTTGCTTTAAGTGTCTTCGCAGTGATAGGGAGTATGTTTATAATTTTGATACTGACTCATATGCTCTATCGCCCGCTAGATAAAGGCTTGAGCGCATTAGAATCAGGTTTACTTAACTTTAAAGATGGCGAGTTTTCGACCTTGCTGGGTTACCGTGCAACCGATGAGCTTGGCGTGCTATGTAGTTTATACAATGAAACCGCGCAAAAACTGCGCAAAGAAAAACAATGGATTTACCAGCGCGAACTGATGCTTGATAAAGTATTACAAAGTTCACCACAGGCCTTATTACTTGTCGATGACAGTCAACATTTAGTTTATTCAAACCACACAGCACGTGAGTTATTCTTAAAAGGACAGCGTCTTGAAGGCTCACTGTTAAGTGATATTTTAGCCGCTGCACCTGCGAGCTTAGCAACCGCAATAGAGCAAGGCCGCGATGGCCTATTTAGCTTTGAAGTAGCCGAGAATGAGGCGCAAACCTGGCATTTATCAACAGGGCGTTTTTTACTCAACAATCAGTATCATTACTTATATTTATTTAAACACTTAACCCGTGAGCTTAGCCGCCAAGAAGTGGCAGTATGGAAAAAAGTTATCAGGGTGATAAGTCATGAACTCAATAATTCATTGGCCCCCATTTCGTCTATGCTCCACAGCGGGCAATTACTAGCTAAAAATCTCGATGAACCGCGTTTAGACCGAGTTTTTAAAACGATTGGCGATCGCATTAGTCACCTCAGTGAGTTTATTCAAGGGTATGGCAAGTTTGCCAAATTACCGACTCCACAGCCTGTTAGCATTAATTGGCAAGAGTTACTCATCAGTTTACAAAGCCAATGGTCGTTTGATTTGCAAGGTGCTTTGCCACAGCAAAATGGCTATGCCGACCGCGCGCAACTCGAACAACTACTGATAAATTTATTAAAAAATGCCCATGAATCAGGCTCAGCACCCAGTGACATTCAATTACAGGTTGAAACGGCCAATGAAGGTTCACAACAAGGCCATTTAATAAGCGTCAACGATGGTGGAAAAGGTATGAGCGAAACCGTAATGAACAATGCGCTACTGCCATTTTATTCCACTAAAAGCAGTGGTACAGGCTTAGGATTGGCATTGTGCCGTGAAATTGCTGAGGCCCATCAAGGTAAAATTAGTATATTTAATCGCAACGAAGGCGGTGTTAGCATTAAGGTGTGGTTACCTTTGATGAGTTATCGCTAAGTTTCATTACGATTGATTGAACACAATAGAAGTTTGAAGTGTTTGCTTTTTAGGTGCACTAGCGTACAGAGCATGTAATTTAAATTAGATAAACTTCGATGTGTGCTGATGACATGGGTGTTGTCGGCGAAAAACGTTCAGAGGTTATTATGCAAAACACTGCTCACAATAAAAGAAGTACCGACAAAAAGCCCGAAGAAGCTCAAACGCCAACGACAGCCAACCACCCTCAATATAAAAAGCCTAAACAAGGGCCAAAGTAGTAACTTATTACGTTTAATGAATAAAACACGCTTTAAATACTAAAAAGACGTATCACCAGATACGTCTTTTTAGTATTTAAATAATGATTTACTTCTTAATTTTATCTTTAGCTAAAATGAAACTTGCTGTGGTTTCGAGCATAAGTTTTAAATTAACAGATGTGTTTAGCATTAAAAACCGCTTTTCAAATTGGCATCGGCGTGAGCTTTGGTATTTTTGTAGGTGCAAGCCTGCTTGCGAAGGCGAGCAAAGCTCGGCCGCTTTTTCATCGGTATAAAATAGTGTGCTTGTAATAAGTTGTAAGAAAATCAGATTTGTATCTTATTGTCTATTATGAAGTTTATCAGTAACCTTGCTAATTATTGCATTTAAAAATGTGAAATAGAGGTTGAAGTTAAGTGTTACTTTTTATGATCAAAGGCAAAAAAAGACCAGAACAGACTAATTTTGGTAAAAACCGTATTATTTAAGTTGTTGTTTTAAATTCATTAAGATTGACAGTCCTTAAGTATGTGTACAACGTAAAGATCATGTTGTTTGCGCTTCTCACTTACTATGAATGACTAAAACTCCTTACTTAGCGAGTCTGTTACAAGCTTTAGGTTAGCTTACAGTAGTTGCGATAGTGGGCTTTGCACGGCATTGCCTCCTTGCTTTAGCACATGAGTATAAATTTGCGTGGTTTTTACATCGGAATGCCCTAGCTGCTCTTGCACAGTGCGGATATCCATACCCGCTTGTAACAAGTGGGTGGCGAAAGAGTGGCGTAAAGTGTGGCAGCTAACATGCTTGCCGATAGCCGCTTTGCGGGAGGCACTCTTGACTGCCTTTTGCAAACCTGACTCATCAATATGATGGCGACGCAGCAATGTAGAATCAGGATCAATGCTTAGTTTGCCGGATGGAAATAAATACTGCCAGCCAAGCTCTTTTGGCGCACTGGGATATTTTCGGGCTAAAGCAAAAGGTAACCAAACCCCAGCATAATCTGCAGTTTCCAGATCTTGCTGATAATAAGCCTCGACCAAGGAAGTTTGGCGTTTTAATGCCGGCACCAGCTCAGGCGCTAAGGTCACCCGACGGTGCTTACCACCTTTACCATGATGGATAGGTAATCAAAATCAATGGCCGCAACCCGTAACCGCACCGCCTCCATTAACCGCAAACCGCTACCATATAACAATTGCGCCAGTAGCAAATAGCCAGGATCAATTTCTCTTAACAGACGTTTGATTTCGTCTTTGGTTAATACAACAGGCAGTTTTCTCGGCTTACTTGATTGATTAAAATTAAGGTTAAGTGATAACGGCCGCTGTAAAATCTCTTTATACAAAAAACTGAGTGCATTTAGTGCCAATGCTTGTGTTTGCACTGCAACATGCCGATTGACTGCAAGGTAGGTTAAAAACTGCTCTACATGTTGCTCCGCTAAGTCTTTAGGGTGCTGCTTTTTATGAAATAAAATATAAAAACGGATCCAATGTAAATACGTTTCCACCGTGCGCTTAGCATAGCGGCGTTTGTACATCTCTTCAGTTACGAAGTCTAAAAAAGGTGATTGCGTTGGCATTTTTATACTCCACTAATAACTACTGTTTAAGTGTACAGTTATTCAAAAAATGTCAAGCCGCTCTTGTTAGACGGATGTTTACGTATTTTCACTTAACGTTATAAAATTAATTTTATAACGTGTTGTCTGTAGTGAGTTTTTTGGTTAATGTATTGCCAAATAAATTTACAACTACGGAAAAGTCCGTTTTTAAATACGGAAAGTTCCGTCGAATAAGCGTTATGCATAGGGAGAAATAATGCAACATTATCCACCAGAACATCGAAAAGAGGACTTTCATTGCCCTTTGTGTGGGGTTTATGCAAAGCAACATTGGGGGAATGGTTATCATGACCTGTGGGGGAATTACCGCCAAAATGCCATGACTGTTGCAACATGCTCACATTGTGAAAAACTGTCTTACTGGCTAGATGGTCGAATGATTTATCCATCAACAGGAACAGTAGAACTTCCAAGCCCTGACCTTCCAGAAAACTGCCTGCAGGATTATGAAGAAGCGCGAGATATTGTGGCAAGATCTCCTAAAGGGGCTGCGGCCTTGCTTCGATTATGCATTCAGAAGCTAATGGTTCATTTAGGGCTGCCAGGCAATAATATCAATAATGATATTGCCTCTTTAGTTGAAGCGGGCCTTCCTCCTTTGGTCCAGAAGTCTCTAGATATCTGTCGTGTTGTTGGCAACAACGCAGTACATCCGGGAGAAATAGATTTAAATGATTCCCCAGAAATAGCAAATCATCTTTTCCGGCTTGTAAATCTAATTGTTCAGGATCGAATAACTCGACCCAGAGAAGTAGAAGAGCTCTACGGCTCCTTGCCTGAGGGAGCTAGAGAAGCTATAGAGAGGCGTGATGCATAACAAGTTGCTGCACTCGGAAAAATTACTCGCTGCGCTCCCAATTTTCCGGTGAGCAAGGCGTTAGAGCACCAGCATATAACTCAGGGAGCAGCATGAACGAAATTGAACTGATTAGCTTTATTACACCTACTATTGGGATTAGTGTTGGTGTGATGTTAGCGCTTATGTTTTTTAGAGAGTGGAGAAAGTCACGTGATAGAGATTTTGCATTCAGAAAAGAAGAGCTTCATTTGCGACAGGTCGAAATTGAAACAGGAAAGAACTCGATAAATATAGAAAATGCGAATGGTTCGGATACTGACTTAGGTGGCTATATAACTGTAGATATGCCAGAAGAACGAAAATCACTTTTCCATGACTTATTAAAAGGTTTTGAAGATTACGCTGCTCTTAAAGGATATAAGGTCAACGTTTCAATTGATTCTTCTTTAAATGGTAAAATATCATTCAAGATAGTTGTAAATGATTTTGGAATTGTTGGTAACAGAGATAGCGTAAAAAAGGATTTAAACGAATTCATTACCAAGATTCAAAAAGGTGAGCCTCTCGATGATCTTGAATCGGTTTCAGGGGATTTGGTGCATTCTGGATTGCTAATGGCCCTAAAAAATAGAATTAGTATGCTTCAAGGTCAATATGAAGTGCAGTCAAACATTAATGATTACTATAAGTCTTTCTTTGCACAATTACCTACCCAAAGTGTAAGTCATACTCAACCGATACATATTTACAATGGAGGACATGAAATGGATCAAAGAAAATATATCGCAAATAACTCAGCAAATGTAATGCAGGGGGATAACCACTCTAATTTAGTTGAAGGCAACAATATTAATATTGGCTCTACATTCGCTGAAAAAAATGAAAGAGTTCAAGGTTTAGAAGAGCTTATTGCCTTACTAAAGCAAGGTGATATTCAAGAAAAAGATAAAGCGTTACGTCACTTAGAAAATGCCAAAGAAGAGTTGACGGATGAGGCTGAGCCGGATGAAGGTACTATTGGTAAGTGGTTAAATAAAGCCACGGGTATTTTAAAGTATGCAGATAAAGGCTCTGAACTATTTACAAAAGCAAAAGAAGTTATGACTGGGTTCGGCATCGAAGTATAGTGCTCTAACAAGAGACTATGGCGTCAATAGCTAATTTTAAACTTTTGGCGCTTCCCACATTACCCTGTCTCTGAGCATCGAATTTAAGATCACAATCATCTTCCTGACACACGCAATAAGCGCTACTTTTTTCGGTTTCCCAGCAGCAACCTATCGCTGATAAGTTGATTTAAAAACAGGATTTGATTGGATGGCTGACATCATCGCCATGTATAAAACGGTGCGTACTTGATGTCGACCACCCTGAATTTTGCGCAGCCCTTTATAGCGGCCACTTTCGCGATTCATAGGCGCAACGCCAACCAATGCACCGGCTTCTTTATTCGACATATAGCCAAGCTCAGGTAAGTTACTGATGATGGAGGCAGCGGCAATTTTACCAATGCCTTTCATGCTTTGCAGAATCGTGTTTTTGGCTGAATATTCAGGGCATGATTCAATGAGTGTTAGAATTTTATTTTCAATTTTTTCAATCTGATTTTTAAAGGCCGTTAAAATAGGTTTGATGGTTGAAATCAGCTCTTTTGGTAAAATTTGCAGGCGGTTTTTTTCCATCGTTTGCATGACTAACAGCTGATTTCTTCTGGCAACCAAATCACTCATAGTCTGCATAATGTCAGGCTTTAGGGTGGAGAGTGTGGGTTTAATTGCTTCGCCATAATGTGCAATTAACTGTGCATCCAGCATATCGGTTTTAGCGCGTTGACCAATGGCACCAGCAAAGCGTTTTATGTGTATTGGGTTGGCAATGACAAAAGGTAAATTGGCCTTTGCACATGCAATAATAAAGGGCATTTCAAGGCGGCCAGTGGCTTCAATAATGATGCGGTTTGGAGAGTGAATTTTGATTTTTTAATTGCCTCAGCAATCCCTTTTTCATCGTTCTTAACGGTGAAATAGATATCAAGAGGGCGAATATAAATATCGAGTTGAAATTTGCCGGTATCGACACCGACATTAATGTTTTGATTAGTATTTGTTTTCATAATAAGCTAACTCTTGCTTGCATAATGCGGGTTCGAGACCCAGTAGACTATTCGAGTGTGATGCTTGGAGTCTTTTGTGGCGGTCATTCTTGTTATCGGTCTCTCAACAGAGGATCCATCGCTCAATCGAACTACCACAAAAGAGAGCTTTAGTTGCAGCTAAAGCCTGGGTCTCACATTACCCGAACTCGGTTTAAAAGAATAATTTGATGGGTTTATTATCCATACAAACGCTTCAACGTGACAAATAACGCTTGGCTTGTCGCGTTGCGCCAAAGTATAGCCAAGCGTTATTTGCTCGTTAAGCGGGCGTTGAGGCTTTAGAATTACTCATTTGGTCAAGTTTTTAGGTGCTTTAAGGGGTCTCAAATGCATTGCTTAGTACGAGATTATCGCTTAGAAAGCGATACAGGAGGTCAAAAAAATGGCCAAATTTATAAAAATAGAAATTCTACAGCCTCGTTAGGCTTTCAGGAGGCATTGTGATTCGTAATGCAGTGAGTAAGGATGCTACTTCAATTGCTGAAATATATAATCATTATATTTCAGATACTGTTGTTACATTCGAAACAGAAATGATATCTGCTGAAGATATTCTTAATCGTATATCTAAAGTTCAATCAGATGATTTACCGTGGTTAATTGCCGAAGATTCTTCGGGTGCCTTAATTGGTTATGCTTATGCTACCAAATGGAGAGAGCGTTTTGCTTATCGTTTTTCAGTCGAGGTTACTGTTTATTTATCGCCAAAATGTATCGGTAACGGCGTAGGTTCACAACTCTATGATGCTTTATTCTCAGAGTTAAAATCTCGTTCTATCCATTCTGTGATTGGTGGCATTACATTGCCTAATCCAGCTAGCGTCGCTCTCCATGAGAAATTTGGCTTAGAAAAAGTTGCACATTTTAAACAGGTTGGTTTTAAATTTGAGCAATGGAAAGATGTTGGTTACTGGCAAGGTGTATTAAAAGCCTAACAAGAAATTAAACAAGGACAAAAAACAGTTGGTTTTTGCTCCTTCGTCGCTTATTTTAACCAACTATTTTTTGCCTGTTAATTAGGCGTTGAGGCTGTAGAATTACTTATATTAGGAACTAATTCTACACTTCTTTAATTGCTCAAATTTTAACCTTGAACCCACTGGGTGTCTGTGATCTAATAGATATTATTCACCCACGGTAACCTGTTATGGCCAACTACAAGCCTGACTTATCCTGCCAAAATAAATTCATTCCAATCAATTTCGCTGAGCAAATTTTGCCTGGCACATTTGAATATGCCCTTTGTTATATTGTCGAAAATAAACTCGATTTGTCGGGGTTTGATGCGTGGTATCACAATGATAAAACGGGTGCTGCGGCGTATTCACCTGCAGTGATGCTCAAAATTATTTTACTCGGTTATGCACATGGTTTTATTAGCAGTCGGCGTATGAAAACAATATTTTGTTCATGAGACTCTTTTGCAAGAAATAGCGGGCGATGTTCAGCCACATTACACCTCGATAGCTGCTTTCGTGGCTAAAATGCACCAGCAAATTGAACCGCTGTTTACCCAAGTGCTGATGATTTGTGATGAAGAAGGGTTAATTGACCGTAATATGTTTGCTATTGATGGCTGTAAATTAAAATCGAATGCGAGTAAGGAGTGGAGTGGTACATTCGATGAATTAAGCCGCAAAAAAGCAAAGCTAGAACGGGCAAGCAAACGCATTATTGAGCGTCATCAAGCGCAAGATGGCCTAAGTGAAGAACTGATAACTCAGGACTTAAAGCAAAAAGAAAAACTCGATAAAAGTGCCGCTAAAATCACTGAATTTCTCGCCACTCATCAAGAAAAAACAGGCAGTAAAGGTAAGCCGGTTAAAAGTAATATCACAGACCCAGACAGCGCTAAAATGACCACCTCAAAAGGCACCATCCAAGGCTACAACGGCATTGCGATTAATGATGATAAACATCAGATTATCCTGCAAGCACAAGCGTGGGGTTCGGTGGGCGAGCAACAAACACTGCAACCCGCTGTTAAGCAATTAAAGCAGCAGCTCGATAAACTCCAAACTGAAAAACAAACAGACAAACACGCCATCAAATTCACCGCAGACAGTGGCTTTAATAGCGAAGCGAACCTCGAATTTATGGCGAAAAGTGGCTTTGATACTTACATAGCCGATAACCAATTTAGAAAACGCAACCCACTGTTTAAAGAGAGCGAAACCTACGAAACAGAGCAAGAAAAGCGCCGATTAAAACGCAGTAAAGGTAAGCCGCGGTTATTTACCTCGGATGACTTCCACTATGATGAAGTAACCCAAACCTGCCGCTGCCCCGCAGGCAATGAGATGTGGCGAAGTGGTATCAATGTCAACAGCCATCATCAACAATACACCCGATTCTGCGGTTACTTAAAAGACTGTAAAATCTGCCCACTGCAACAACAATGTATGCGAAAGCCACCGATAAAAACAGGACGGCAAGTGCAGTTTAAGAATGATGAATCCCGCAAAAAAGTCAGTTACATCGACAAAATGAAAGTAAAAATAGACAGCCCAATGGGACGACGACATCTTTTTATTCATGGAATAGCAAACGACTCGGCTGTATCGAACCTGCTTTCCTTTAAATAAAAGGCGGAATATCACCGTCAATAAAGGCATGAATAAATTGACCTTGCGTGGTCAAACGAAAGTGAATGCCCAGTGGCAACTGTATTGCTTGGTTCATAATATAGAAAAGCTGCAAAACAGGATGCATTAAGCAGGGGAAACCCTTTTTACACTTAAAAAGCCTTAAAACCCCCACATAAACCGCAAGAAAACCCATCTAAAACCCCGATTTAAAATCTCACCTCAAAACAGCCTAAACGATTGAATCAAAATAGGAACTAAGTTATGGTTTGCTGATTAATAAAAACAAATTAAAAACGAGTAAATCTACAGGCTCGTTAGCCCTCAAGGAGGATGTATGAAATCAGCACTTTTAGTTGTAGATGTACAGAATGGAATTTTTGGTTCAAGTAATCCACCGTACCTCTCTGAAGACGTGGTTGGAAATATCAATAAACTCGTAAGTTATGCGGACATAAGCAAACTTAAAACGGTTTTCATACAGCATGAAATACCTGGAATGCTTGAAGCTGGAAGTGATTCTTGGCAACTATTTTCCGGTTTGACACTTGTAGAGTCTGGTATCAAAATTCGAAAAAAGTCTCCAGATTCGTTTCAAGGTACTAGTCTGGGTGAGTATTTAGAAGGCAGTGAAGTTGAACATGTCATTATTTGTGGATATTCGACGGATTTCTGTATTGATAGAACAGCATTTAGTGCAGCTAGTCGAGGCTATAAAGTTACCTTAGTAGATGATGCCCATACAACACATAGCAAACCTCATTTGGATGCATCTTCAATTATTGCTCACCATAGCTTTACGTTATCAAAGCATCCCAGTATATCTTTAGTATCCACGGAAACATTGACCACGGGCTAACAAGTGCTTGCATAGGACAAAGTACAGTAGTCACTTTTTGTGCAAAAAGACGCACAAAAGCCGCCAACTGCACTTTGCCCATGAGGCAGGCGTTGAGGATGTAGAATTTCTCTTTTTTAAGAAAAACAGGCTGTTTTCTGGGTTCCAAATGCATTACCTAATGCCTTAAAAGCGCTTAGGATTGGTTACAGGAACTCGTTTTTTAATTGAATTTGGCTGTAGGAGTTATTCTACAGCCTCGTTAGCATACTTATTGTAGTTTCGGGCTGTAATACTATATGGAAATAATAAATGAGATTTTTTAAGTTAAGTTTTCTTGGGGTATTTTTGACTGTGCTGTTAGCTTGTACCGATAGCCCTCAACAAGCTGATCCAAACTTTATACCTAAAAATACCCACAAAACTTTTTCTCAAAACAATAGCCCTGTTGTAGTTGTAGATGAAGCACACAATAATTTCCTAACAGCAAGTGGACGATATAGCCCATTTGTGCAGGTTCTTGAAAGCGATGGTTATACCGTTCGGCCGAATAGCAGCCGCTTTTCATTAGCCACACTACATGATGCTGATTTATTGGTTATTGCCAATGCGTTAGATAGAAATAGAAAAGACTGGAATCCACCTTTTACTGAAGCATTAAACAATGAAGAAGTTTTAAGTATTAAAAAGTGGGTCTTGGAAGGTGGAGCGCTTTTATTAATCGCAGACCATGCACCTTTTCCCCGTGTTATTGAAAATTTAGCGCGTGAATTTGGCTTTGAATTTAGTAACGGTCATGTCGGTAATGCGATGTTTCGCGCTAGGGACAAGACGCTCGCTGAACATCCCATTACGTCTAAAACCCGGCAGCTAGAGCAAAATTTTTATCCAGCTACCGCTGCACCTGAAATGCCAGAAATAACTATGCAACCTAATCGTATAGAGCAGGTTAAAACCTTTGGCGGCTCAGCTTTCAAAACTCCGCCTGAGGCTACTTCACTTTTAAATCTTGGTGAAGGGGCTGTTTCTATAGTTCCTGATGTGCCTTTTCAAGTGAATGCTGATACTGCAAGGGTGCCTGTGCAAGGTTGGAGTCAAGGTGCTGTACTGGAGGTCGGTAAAGGTCGAATAGCTGTATTTGCTGAGGGTATGATGTTTTCATCTCAACTAGATACTAAAACAGGGAAAACATTTGGATTAGCGTCTAAAGGTGCTGAACAAAATGAAGAGTTTCTATTAAATGTTATGGGTTGGCTTGCAGGTGCCATTTAACAGTGCGAGTCGAAAAGTATACTAACAAAGCATTGCACCGGACAAGCCGGTGAATGCGGCGTTGAGGCTGTAGAATTACTTATATTAGGAACTGATTCTACACTTCTTTCTTTGCTCGATTTTTAACCTTGAACCCACCGAGTAACTGTGATCTAATAGATATTATTCACCCATGGTAACGTGTTATGGCCAACTATAAGCCTGACTTATCCTGCCAAAATAAATTCATTCCTATCAATTTTTCAGAGCAAATTCTGCCAGGCACCTTTGAGTATGCCCTTTGTTATATTGTTGAAAATAAACTCGATTTAACGGGGTTTGATGCATGGTATAACAACGATAAAACAGGTGCGGCTGCGTATCCGCCTTCAGTAATGCTAAAGATAATTTTACTTGGCTATGCACATGGTTTAATCAGTAGCCGCCGGATTGCTAAGGCGTGTGAGAACAATATCTTGTTCATGAGTGTGTCGGGCGATATTCAGCCGCATTACACATCAATAGCGAGTTTTGTGGCTAAAATGCACGAACAGATTGAACCACTGTTTACTCAAGTGCTGATGATATGTGATGAAGAAGGCTTAATTGGCCGTAATATGTTTGCTATTGATGGCTGTAAATTAAAATCAAATGCGAGCAAAGAATGGAGCGGTACGTTCGATGAACTCGGCCGTAAAAAAGCAAAACTAGAACGCGCAAGTAAACGCATCATTGAACGCCATCAAGCCCAAGATGGCCTAAGTGAAGAGCTGGTCACACAGGACTTAAATCAAAAAGAAAAACTGGATAAAAGCGCAGAGAAAATCACTGATTTTTTAGCGACACATGAGGAAAAAATAGGCAGTAAAGGGAAGCCTGTTAAAAGTAATATTACCGACCCTGATAGCGCGAAAATGACCACCTCAAAAGGCACAATCCAAGGTTATAACGGCATAGCAATAAATGACGACAAGCACCAAATACGTTCTTTGGGTAAAGAGGGCAAGCACAAACGTGTGGCTCAGTGGGAGAGCAACAAACCTTACAGCCAGCCGTTGAGCAATTAAAACAACAGCTTAATAAACTCAACGCAAACCGAACGTCAAAGGAGCAGGCCATCAAATTCACCGCAGACAGTGGGTTTAACAGTGAAGTGAATCTTGAATTTATGGCGCAAAGTGGCTTTGATACTTACATTGCCGATAACCAATTTAGAAAACGAAACCCGCTGTTTAAAGACAGTGAAACGTATGAAACAGAGCAAGAAAAACGCCGACTAAAAAGGCGTAATGGCAAGCCTCGCTTATTTACCTCAGAGGACTTTCATTATGATGAAACGACACAAACCTGCCTCTGCCCTGCAGGCAATGACATGTGGCGAAGCGGCATCAATGTCAACAGCCATCATCAACAATACACCCGATTCTGCGGTTACTTAAAAGACTGTAAAATTTGCCCACTGCAACAACAATGTATGCGAAAGCCACCGATAAAAACAGGACGGCAAGTGCAGTTTAAGAATGATGAATCCCGCAAAAAAGTCAGTTACATCGACAAAATGAAAGTAAAAATAGACAGCCCAAAGGGGCGACGGCAGTACAGTAAAAGGCTTGGTTCTATTGAGCCTGTATTCGGGAATATCACCGTCAATAAAGGCATGAATAAACTGACCTTACGGGGTCAAACGAAAGTGAATACCCAGTGGCAACTGTATTGCTTGGTTCATAATATAGAAAAGCTGCAAAACAGAGTGCATTAAGCAGGGGAACCCCTTTTTACCCTTAAAAACACCTCTAAAACCTCACAGATACCGCAAAAAAAACCACCTAAAACATAGGTTTAAAATATCCACTCGAAACTGACGAAACGATTGAATCAGAATAGGAACTAAGTTATGGTTTGCTGATTAATAAAAACAAATTTAAAACGAGTAAATCTACAGGCTCGTTAGGCATCAATGAAGATTCTTTTATTACTAGCAACATTTTTTATGAGCCAAAAGGTGTTTGCCTCTATCACTTATTGTGAGATTGCCTTTTCCAATGGAACAGAGGCAAGCTATGTATCTGGTCTCTACAAGGATGCTGAAATAGTTATAGAGCTGGGGCCTGAAATCGAAAAGTCGCTGAAAATATAAGTAAGTACAGCGTGTTAGGCGTCTGGAAAGGTGAAGTTGGTGAGTATGTTTATTTGTCAACAAATGAGGCGGTTCCAGTGTTCTTCGGAAAACCGATAGAGCCTAACTTGTTGGAGTCGACTTATCGTTATCAATTTCATCGATGCCCTTTTATGAAGGATGTGCTGATTTCAAAATTTGGTCCTGCTCAAAAACCATCATCCACTTTTTTTGATAGAAATCATGCATCAAGCTTGCTGGTGTGGGTTGCGTTGTTTGGTTTGTTAGCAGCGGCTGGTTTAAATGTTTTGCTGTATCGTTGGCTAAAGCCTAACAAGTAAATTTTATCGCCAGCAAAAATCGCTGGCTGCGACGTCAACCCGCTGCGCGGCTTTCCGCGCTAAATTTCGAAGTTATACACAAAGGAAAGTTATGAGAATTATTCTTGCTCTGTGCTTTTTATGGGCTAATTCATTGTTAGCTTGTGGAGAAGATGAAACAGTTGAAATAGAACCATTCGCTAAAATGGAGCAAGATTATAATTTCGAAAACCTAATAGGTTATCAGGTATTTGTTCCTGAAATGTTTAAAGGGTACTATTTGACGTCATTCTATTTAGGAGTTAAAGACTCTATAGCTGCAAGTTTAGATTTCTCAGAAGCTTTTGGGTACAAAGGATACTACTCAGTTATTTTGCAAGTTAAACCTGAAAAACTAGATGCTCTAAGCATAACCCTTAGTTACTCCACGACAAAAGACAAAAAAGGTATGGTCATGTGTGGAGAGCGGGTACCGTTGAATTTAAGAGAGTTGTTGGATGCAAAACAACCAAAAATGGTTATACCTCCACCGCCACCACCTAGAGAAGTTAACAACGGAGTGTAATTTGTGTATAACAAGCGCCTAAACCAAGGACTCAAAATGCTTGGCTTGAGCTCCTTCGTCGCTAATTTTAGCCAAGTATTTTTCGCCGGTTAGGCGAGCGTTAGCTTCAGGAAGAAGTATGAATTCTAATTACAAACCATTTTTTACTATTGCTATATGTATTTTAACGGTGTGCGTTTCTTTCTTTGTGGCTTACCAAATATCAGGCTCAATACTCGGTAAATCCCGAATTATTTATCTTGCTGATTATGGCGGTCTAACAGTTGAAAGCATCAAAGAGTTTGAGATATGGCGATTTATAACTTCGCAGTTTGTTCATGTCCATCAGAAGCATATGATGTATAACGTTTTATCTATATTGTTCTTAGGCGTTCTTCTGGAACGTAAAATTGGATTCAGATATACGCTATCCATTTGGTTATTTGCGGGAGCTATAGGAACTCTATTTACAACACAATTTGGATCGCCTCCTTGGAATACCGGCACAGGTGCTTCGCAAGCCGCATTAGGCTTTGCCGGTTTTGCGCTAGTTTTTTATACAGTTAAGTTTAGGCGGGAATACATACTTTTAGCTGCTATCCTCTTTGCTGTTTTGCCAGCACTGTATTTAGATCTCAAAACCGCAGGATACCCTAAACCCGGACATTCATTAAGTTTCATTATTGGTTCTGTTATAGCAGTTTGGTATTTATATAAATCGGAAAAGAAAGAAGCGGTTACAAAGTATGAACAAAGCTAACAAGTTACTAAATTTCGTTCCGGCCACAAACAGCGTGGCCTCCACGGGACTGCCTACGCTGCGCTGCGGCAGCCCATTAGTAATGCGTTGAGGCTGTAGAATTACTCATTTGGTCAAGTTTTTAGGTGCTTTAAGGGGTCTCAAATGCATTGCTTAGTACGAGATTGTCGCTTAGAAAGCGATAAAGGAGGTCAAAAAAATGGCCAAATTTATAAAAATAGAAATTCTACAGCCTCGTTAGTGCGTCAAGCGAAGCTTGATGCATCTTGCAGGGTGCAAGTCCCTGTCGGGTAAGGTTTAACTCACCACCCGTATCGAGTGTTGCGCCTATGGCGGAGCTGTTTTTTTTTTCAGCGAACAAGATAGGTGAAGCGTACACAGAGAATTAAGTAGGCCACAGGGGATCCGTGTCCCTGAAGTGCTGAGATCGCTCCGATAAATACAGTCTGACTGACGAGGTTTGTAACGCCACTGAAGTCCAAGCAAAGCAACCGTAATGAGTGAGGTTGTGGCGAGTCAGCGGAGTTATTAAGCCGTGGCATGTTTAAAGAGATGCATCAGGAACTTGAGAGAGCCAAAGGTGTTCCGCAAGGACGCGGTAGGGAAGCTAAGTCAAAAGCAAGGCCAACGATGACCCTTTGGCAGTCAGACCAGTTCGTAGTAGTTTGAGACGGGAAAGCCGATCACATGGCGAAGGGGCTGGCAGTTATATCACGTGTTTAGCAGACACATAGGCCGGACAATGTAGGGCTGGACTCACTATGATAACCGAACTAAACGCGATCACATTTAAATCACAGCGCCACCCCAAACACAGGTTTCAGAACTTATACGGATTACTAAGGGAAGATTTCCTGTATCAAAGTTGGGGTCAGCTCAATAAACAAGCAGCCGCTGGTATTGATGGCATCACCATGCCTGCTTATCAGCAGCAACTTGTTGGCAACATTACTCGACTGAGCGATGCCCTGAAGCATAAGCGCTTTCGAGCCAATGACATCAAACGTGTCTTTATTCCCAAAGCAAATGGCAAACAGAGACCGCTGGGCTTGCCCACGGTGGATGATAAATTGGTGCAACAAGGCGTGAGCCAGATATTGCAAAGTATCTGGGAAGCGGATTTTCTGCCCAATAGCTATGGCTACCGACCGAATAAAAGCGCCCATCAAGCGGTGCACAGTTTAGCGTTGAATCTTCAGTTTAAAGGATACGGTTACATTGTGGAGGCTGACATTAAAGGCTTCTTCAACAACCTTGATCACAACTGGCTGATGAAGATGCTCAAACAACGCATTGATGACAAAGCCATGCTGAGTTTAATCAGCCAATGGCTTAAAGCCCGCATAAAATCACCTGAAGGGGTATTTGAATACCCGAAAAGCGGTACGCCGCAAGGGGGGATCATTAGCCCGGTACTGGCGAACATCTACCTGCATTACGCACTCGACTTATGGTTTGAAAAGAAAGTAAAACCCCGAATGCGTGGCCGCGCGATGCTCATCCGGTACGCCGATGATTTTGTGTGTGCGTTCCAGTACGCCAACGATGCTGAGCGATTTTACGAGGTGCTGCCAAAACGACTGAAGACTTTTATTTAAACATAAGCAATTTAGAAGTGGCAGAGGAGAAAAGCTCACTGCTACGATTTAGTCGATTTCACCCGAGTCGAAAACGGCAATTTGTGTTTCTTGGTTTTGCCTTTTACTGGGCAAAAGATGCACAGGGAAAACCTCGACTCAGGCGGCGAACAGGGGCGGAAAAGCACCGCGCCAGCATGAGCGAGTTTTACCAATACATCAAAGCCAAGCGGTCAAACAAGCTCAACACTTGGATGCCGCAACTGAAACGCAAACTGATGGGATACCGAAATTACTTTGGCCTGCCAGACAACAGCTGCAGCCTTGATAGATTGTACAGTTATGTGTTGCACAGTTTATACAAATGGCTGAATAGGCGCAGTGGCAGACGCAGTTACAATTGGAGTAATTTCAAGAAGATGCTAATGTATTATGCAATTGAGCGACCAAGAGTGAGTAAGCGATTTATTCACGTAGATTGGTACTAGGAGCGTGTTGATTTACACGCGTGAATATATAACTGAAGAGCCGGATGCGGTAATTCCGCACGTCCGGATCTGTGTGGGGTCGGCCCAGTAATGGGTCGCTCTACCACGATTGTGCAAGGAGTGTACGAAATATGAATATTGGAATATATATATACGATAATGCAGAGGTTCTTGATTTTTCAGGACCATTTGAAGTATTAAGTACTGCAAAGCGATTGGAAGATAATAACTGGAATATATTCTTGGTTGCAGAAGAATGTCGTATTATCCAAGCACGAGGAGGGTTTCCAGTTCAACCTCATTTTACTTTTGATTCACATCCTGACATTGATATTCTAATTGTGGTTGGTGGCGTTCATACAGAAGAAGTGAAAAATTCAAATGTAGTATCTTGGGTTTCACAGGTTGCAAGTAAATCTCAAAGGGTGCTATCAGTTTGCACTGGTGCTTTTATTTTAGCGGAAGCTAATTTGTTAAATGGTTTAACGGTAACTACTCACTGGGAAGATATTGCGGATCTTAAAGCAGACTATCCAGCACTAAACGTTGTTACTGACCGTCGTTGGGTTTCGGATGGAAAATATATCACCTCAGGTGGAATCTCAGCTGGAATAGACATGAGTCTGCATTTGGTAACAGAGCTTGCTAACCTAGATTTAGCTGAGAGTACTGCAAACCAAATGGAATATCAGTGGCAAAAATGCACATAACAAGCACTTTAAACGGAACTAAAACAGTTGGCTACGTTCCGCTTCGCTTCACATTTTAGCAAATTTTTATCAGCCCATTATTGGGGCGTTGAGGTTGTAGAATTACTCATTTTGTCAAGTTTTTAGGTGATTTAAGGGTTCTCAAATGCATTGCTTAGTACGTGATAGTCGCTTAGAAAGCGATACGGGAGGTCAAAAAATGGCTAAATTTATAAAAATAGAAATTCTACAGCCTCGTTAGGCCAAGAGTATTTAAGAGCAGAGTATGTCGATAGAAATAATCAAGGAAGCAGCATGGCCTGAAATACTAAAACTACAATCAGAGGTCTATCAGCTTGTCGACCCCGAAAGTCTTGAGGTGTTAAAGGACAAATGGAGCAGAACCCCCAAATGCTGCTTTATCTATCGAGACTGTGAAGAACTAAAGGGTTATTTGTTAGCGCACTCTTGGAATAAAGAGCAGCCTCCGAAGTTGTTTAACGCCTTACCTAAAAATACTGAAGGGGACATCTTGTTTCTTCATGACTTGGCAATTGCAAGCTCATCATTTTGCCAAGGTATTGGTTCCAAACTGATGAAGCATCTGGTTGGGATTGCAACTGGTTTGGGTTTCAAAGAAATTAGGTTGGTTTCAGTCCAGAACTCAGAGATGTTTTGGCAAAGGCAAGGTTTTAAACCGTTGCCAGAAAAAGTGTGCAAAAGTTATGGTGCTGATGCGCAATTGATGTGGCGAAAACTCTAGGCCTAACAAGAAACTATGGCGTCAATAGCTAATTTTAAACTTTTGGCGCTTCCCACATTACCCCGTCTCTGAGCATCGAATTTAAGATCACAATCATCTTCCTGACACACGCAATAAGCGCTACTTTTTTCGGTTTCCCAGCAGCAACTAATCGCTGATAAGTTGATTTAAAAACAGGGTTTGATTGGATGGCTGACATCATCGCCATGTATAAAACGGTGCGTACTTGATGTCGACCACCCTGAATTTTTCGCAGCCCTTTATAGCGGCCACTTTCGCGATTCATAGGTGCAACGCCAACCAATGCACCGGCTTCTTTATTCGACATATAGCCAAGCTCAGGTAAGTTGCTGATGATGGAAGCAGCGGCAATTTTACCAATGCCTTTCATGCTTTGCAGAATCGTGTTTTTGGCTGAATATTCAGGGCATGATTCAATGAGTGTTAGAATTTTATTTTCAATTTTTTCAATCTGATTTTTAAACACAGTCAGAATAGGTTTGATAGTCATCGCAAGTTCTTTGGGAAGAATTTGAAGCCTGTTTTTCTCCATAGTTTGCATCACCAATAGCTGATTTCGTCTTGCGACTAAATTGCTCATAGCCTGCATTATCTCTGGCTTTAGTGTCGATAGGCGAGGTTTAATCGCTTCACTATAATGGACGATTAACTGTGCATCTAGCTTGTCAGTTTTAGCGCGATCAATCAAAACCTAAAATTTAGTTTTTACTGCTCATTTTATGAAGTAATTGGATTATTAATAGTGGTTATAATGCGTTTAACCTTGGTGCTCTGTGTGGTGAAAAGTTGCTTTTTATACTACAGAAAAGCCGCAAAACCCACATTAGATCTCTATTTTAAATATCTATATCAACCCGACTAAATGATTGAATCACAATAGGAACTCAGTTATCGTTTATAGACTAATAAAAATAACTTTAAAATGAGTAAATCTACAGGCTCGTTAGGTATTTTTAAAGCAATGGAGTTGTAATGAAGTTTATTTTAAAAATTGGATTATTATTAGCGTTCTTAATTCTTTCAAAGACAACGTTTGCTGCAAGTTGTGATTCAACCTGCCAGTTAAACCAGATTAACTCATATTTTACAGCTTTAGATAAAATTAACCGTAAAGGTTCAACCCTCAATGATATCGATTCATTGTTGGATTTAACTCATGATGACGTCAAATATATTCATGTAGAATATGAGGCTAACTTTACTAAAGAATCATGGCGCAAGGCATTTTTAAGGAACCTTGAGCGTGGAGCGTACCAAAACAGTGCTAATAATGAGATGCGTATTATAAATACTATCTTTGGAAAAAATCATACAGCAATTGAATATTCTAATGGTGTTATTCAACAGGATGGTACTTGGCAGCAAACAGAGTCTTTACTTGTTTTATTTGGCTTTAAAGATGGCAAGATATCATTAATCAAAGAGTTGTGGTGAAAATGCCAAACAAACAATTTAAGAGTGGATCGTAACGCGTGGCAATTTTGCTGTGCGTTTCGCAAAGCTGTTTACGAGTGTGATGTATTCTTTGTTATCGGTGACCTCGGTGATGATAAATCGGTTTTTCATAAAAAAGGTCGAAATCAGGATGTACTTTTTAAGCTTATAAACTCCGCTAAACCCCCATAAGTTCATAATTTTAAATACTAAAGTAATACCGACTAAATGATTGAATCATAATAGGAACTCAGTTATCGTTTATAGACTAATAAAAATAAGTTTAAAAACGAGTAAATCTACAGGCTCGTTAATATACAAAAAGGATTTTGCTAGTGTTTGAAAGTATTGCGATCTATTCTGGGTTAATTGCAACAATCTGGATCTTTATTGGTGTTTATGTTGCGAGTCGATTTTATAATGGTTACAGCCATTCTAAACAATTTTGTAGTGAATTAGGTGCAACAGGCAGCCCGACAGAAAAATTGTCACCCTTAATTAATAATTACCCGCTAGGCTTTCTCTTTTGCTTTTTCGGTTGGTATTTGGCGCAGTTATCAAGTGTTTCAATTTTAGTAAATATTGCGGGTTGGTTGGTTATAGCTCATGGCATCGGTACATGGGTAGCTGGTTATTTTCCTATGGACGCTGATCCATTTACTAAGAATCCTACTTTTAATTGTAAGATACATTCTTGGGCTGGATTTATTATGTTACTTTCGCTAGTTGTAGCGCCAATATTAGTATCCATAAGTCCAACAACAGAAGCTATCCCTCTATATTTCCGTATTTTTTCAGTTGTTTCTGTTATCGCTGCTGTTTATTATCTATTTGCTATGGTTAAAGCCGTAAAATCTCAAAGTAACCCGGGTATTCAACAACGTATTTCTTATGGCATTCAGCTAATTTGGTTAAGTGCCTTTTCATTAGTGTTAGCGTAGTTGTAAACTAACACATATGAGCCGATTTCCCGTCAATAGGCATTACTTATCTTTCTGACCGCGCAAGCGGTCAAAGCCAAATCAATCAACAAACTCATCTACTTCGTCTGTCGGTTAGCTGTTAAATCGTCGTGCTGTTAATAAAAGTATGCAAACACATATAGTGGCTTTGTGAGTGCGAAATCTTTAACAAAAAAAATGCTGCCTAACGTTTTTTAATCCATTGAAATGTTAGGGCACTACGACTTAATGGATTTAGGAGGTAGAGCGACGCAGGAAGCCAAAGCCGAGACATTTATCGGTTAACCCTAAGATGGCACTATTCAAGTCATAGGTGCTTTTTGCACAATTAGTTTCGGGCTCATTTTTACTGGAAACGGCTTTGTTGATTATATTAATGTGTGCTAGGTATCACTTTTGAAAATCAAGAATGGGTAATCTAACTTAAATAGCATTTGGCATAGTACAGCCAACAGGGACTGGTATCTTGCCTGTGTTGATAATTCCCCCTATAAACAAGCTTCTCATCCTCGGTGAAGCGCAGTGCCTCTGTAACTTTGTGGTGGAAATAGCCTTTAAATCTCAAAGCAAAACCGACTAAATGATTGAGTCAAAATAGGAACTCAGTTATGGTTCGTTGATTAATAAAAACAAATTAAAAACGAGTAAATCTACAGGCTCGTTAGCTGCAGCGAATATGCTAGTTTTCTCTACGTGATAAAATAATAAAAGGAAGTTTCTCTCTTGAAAAAATTATCTATTTACCTCTTTAATTTATTGTTGCTAACTATATTATCTTTATGCTTTTTGAGTTGGTACACAGGCTCGGGAATTAGAATTTCAGATGGAAGATATTTAGGCTATTCTGCAAAAACTAATGAATGGCTTATGTTTGAATACCAAAACATCCCCGTTTTTCATGATGGCCCATACGTATTTCGAAACAATGGCAAACGATTTGCCAACTACATTACTGGAGATAACAACTCATCTGCCAAACTCTCTCGTGTTGATATTAAAAATACCGTTTCGGTGACTGTAGATAATCAGTTCAATACTAACTTCACTGTTAATCTCAGAAATAGCTATCCTCGCTCAGAATTAGACATTCCAAGCCCTGCTAGATATTTAGCAATTTCGGATATGGAAGGTAATTTTGATGCAATGATAAACCTTCTAAAATCAAACGGTGTTATAAATGATTCGTTAGAGTGGAGCTTTGGTTCAAGCCATTTAGTGCTTATTGGTGATATGGTCGACCGAGGAAAAAACGTAGTTCCTTTATTATGGTTAATTTACAAGCTGGAAGCAGAAGCTAAGTCAGCCGGAGGCTATGTTCATTACATTTTGGGAAATCATGAGCGTTATTTATTAGATGGTAGAGTTAAATCAGCAGCTAAAAAATATTATGGAACATTTCGAACTACAGGAATGTCTCCTCGGGAATTGTGGTCTGAAGATTCCGAGCTAGGGAAATGGCTGCGGAGTAAGCCTGTTATGTTAAAGGTGGGTAGTACATTATTTGTACACGGTGGTGTTTCGCCAAGAGCTTTGACCTACAACTTGTCGTTGGAAGATATAGATGCAGAGGCGGAGCGTAACTTTGTCATTGGCGATACAGTTAGGCGAAATATTGATAACAGTATTATTCATGGCTCTGATGGCCTTTTGTTCTATCGAAACTTAGCAAAAGACATGAGTAAATATGAACTCGGCGATAAAGTTGGTGTTGATCATGTAGATAAAGTACTTTCAGAATTTAAAGTCAATAGATTAGCGATTGGACATACTTTAGTACGTAATATTGGCTACGATTATGGTGGTAAAGTTATACGTGTTGATGTACCTCACTCAGAGGGTACAAGTGAAGCTTTGTTAATGGAAAACTCTTCATTTTGGGTGGTAAATAACAAAGGAAAAAAATCACCTTTAGGCAAGTTATAAAGCAGCTAATCGGGTAGCCGGAGGTCTCTAACCTCCAGCCCCCACACCACCCATCATGCGGGTCCGCAATGGGCGGTTCATCTCCTGTAATGAATATTGATCCAACTATCTCTCAATGACACTAATCCTTGTGAAGCCAAGTAGTCATTGCTTAGCGCAATATTAATTCCTTTTGTTTTTGAGCTTCTACAAGGGCCTTTACTGGTGATACCACATGCTATGGCAAGTCGATCACTGACCCCCAATTTCATTAAACTGCGTACTTTGGTGCGTGCTATTCCTTATAAATGGCGCCACTGTCGCCAATAACACATCCTTATCCTACGGCGGATCCAGTGATCTAAATCTACAGTTAGCTGATAAGCGTTGGCGATGAGGTAGTAGTGTCCCCAGCCGCGTAAATACTGTGTGAGCTTATGAATTTGTAAGGTCATTGCGATCCCCCAATTACGGTTTGTGAGTTCTCTGACGTTTGCCTTAAATTTCTTTAGCGCCTGTTCGTGGATCTGCACTTGGCCGTAACGGAAGGTAAACCCGAGGAATTTCGAGCCAGATACCGAACCGACTCGGCTTTTCGATTCATTCACTTTAAGCTTTAATCGCTTAGTGATGAATTCGGTCATTTCCTGTTGGACTAGGAGTCCTTCGCTTTTCGTTTTTACTAAAATGATTATGTCTTAGTACCCTTGCCATCAGGTCATGTTCTGTTTGGTTATATTCATTCGAGGTATTATTCACAGCAGAACGCTGTTCATCACTATCACAACACGGTGATCTATGTGAATTCAAGTTCATTTGTAGTATCTCCTCTGGTTAAGATGTTCACGCCTTCACCGTGTCCCCTCCATTACGATGGGCGTTTGGCTACTATGCCGTCTGCTGACTTCTGATAAATCACTTTATCGATTACTCGGTAAAGCGCGTCTAAACTAATGCTTGTTTACTGCTATTTCGCTCGCTATAGGTCGCAGTAACCAAAGCGCCAAGGGTTGATCAACCAGCCCCTAACTGGTAATCTCCAAGCGTTAGCGCGGATGCGTGTTTATCAGATCTCCCCGAATAAGGTGCATTGACTTTCTCTGCACAACTGCATCATTTACGGTGGCCGTTAGATCACATGACTTCGCTATCTTGTGCTAGCTCGTCTCCAGCCTACGCCTCATATGATGTTTTTGTTCATCAGCTCGCAGATTTGCTAGCGGCTTCCTCCAGACTATCTCTCGCGATTTAGCCCTTGCCATTCACTAGTAGTTATCTTTTAATAACAGTATGTTACTTGAACGGTGGTCTTCCTACAGAGGACTTTCACCTCATTAGTTCATGCCCATGCTGGGCGTACACAAGGCGTTCAAACGGACAAAAAACAGTTGGCTGTTTCACTCCGTTCACTATTTTAGCCAACAATTTTTTGCCGCTTAACGTGGAGTTGAGGCTGTAGAATTACTAATTTGGTCAAGTTTTTAGGTGATTTAAGGGGTCTCAAATGCATTGCTTAGTGCGAGATAATAGCTTAGTAAGCGATACAGGAGGCCATAAAAAATGGCCAAATTTATAAAAATAGAAATTCTACAGTCTCGTTAGCTGCTTACAAGTTCGCATGTTCCATTAGCTGTACAAGTTGGTTTTTTAGTCATATACTTGTCTCATTAAATGTACATGTGGAGGTTTTATGAGAATTGTATCTTTTACCGAAGCTAGAAATAGCTTGAAGAGCGTTTTGGATGCTGTTGTTAATGACGCAGATACAACCGTGATCACACGTCGTGATTCTGAAGATGCCGTTGTTATGTCACTGGATTATTACAATAGCTTAATGGAAACGGTTCATTTACTTCGTTCTCCGGCAAATGCTGAGCACTTACATCGTTCAATTGCTCAATTTAAAGCGGGTAAGGTGAGCCAAAGAGATTTAATCGATGAGTAGTCGTTTATTATCTTGGACTGATGAATCTTGGAATGATTATGTTTATTGGCAGACGCAAGACAAGAAAACACTTAAACGTATAAATAAACTCATCACGGATGCTAAGCGTTCTCCTTTCGAGGGCATAGGTAAACCTGAGCCACTAAAAGAAAACTTATCTGGTTTTTGGTCGCGACGAATAGACGATGCGAATAGGTTAGTTTATGCGGTTGATGATAGTGCTATCACGATTATTTCTTGCCGTTATCACTATTAATTTAGGATTTATCGTCAGGCAGCATACAAATAAAAATAGGTGTCGCGAAGCCGACACCCTATATTCGGGTGTTGGACAAGCCCGGAGCCTCGATGAGCTCGATTTCCTGCCTTATTAAGTAAATTACGCTGTAGTGCCTTGGCCGCGCTGAGCCTGAGAGCCTTTCTCAAGGCGAGCGGGGTGGATGCAAGGGGCGATCATGTTATTAACGCCAGCCTTATCAGTTTGTTACGACTTGCCTGTGTGTTGTTTCTTTATTCGTATTCCTCTTGTTGTCGCCTTTGGCGTGGTGAAGGTCATTATCCTTATTGCGTCCTTGCGGGTTTATCTCGGTCGGCTGATACCAATGCAGTGCATGCTGTGGTGGCAACACGGGCAAGTGCGCGTCGATTGGCTCGGTGGCTCAATCCCCAGCAGTAATTGCAGCAGTGGCAGTAATAAGCACTGAATTTGATGCAGTAATCCTTTGGCATTACCGCGTAAAAAACCATAGTTGCGGGCCCGTTGTAATCCCTTGGGCAGTACGTGTTGCAACATCAGCATCAAGAACTTCAGTGTTGGCAGCGTGCGCTGCTTCCAGTGTTGGGTTTGCCCGTCGCGATAACGGAAGGTAACGTTATCCTTGGTGATGTTAATGATGTCTTTGTCGGGCAGCACGCCGCCATAGGTAGGTGATAAGCCTTATCTGAATTCAAGCCGATAAACCAAACTCAAAACCCTGAGTTTGGTTGCTGTAAAAACGCTATTTCTTCAGCAGTCGATTGACGCCCTAAAATGTGATTACGATGTGGGTAACGGCCAAACTTATCAATAATAGCTTTATGTTGAAACTCAAAATCTAAGTTACTTTGAATACCAACAGACCGAAATAGTGTTACGGCATGAGTATGAATAAGCTTTGATTCACTGTGCATAAATGGAATATAAAGAAATACCCGCTGTACAGGGGTTAAATCGTTGTCGAATTTTTTTGCTATTGCAGATTGCGAAAGCGCTAATGCCATAGCGTCATAAGCAAATGATTGGGGTGTATCGCGATAAATATTCCGTGAAAATTGATCAAGCAAAATAATTTCAGCAAGGCTTCCTAACGCAGTGTCACGCCAATTGAATAACTCACCAGCGGTTGCCTGAGTATGAAGTTCACCAAAGCGTGTTTGGATCATTAAATCCAACGCGCTGTCTTTTTGCCACCACTTTTCAGGTTCAAGCTCTGTAAACCAAAAGTCGATGATTTCTTGATAGAGGAAAGTGCTCATGTTTGACCCTAAACGCTATGAAATATAACGAGTTTATAGGATTACTCGTTTGTTATTTTGATAATACAGAATGTTTAGTGTATGCAACAGCCACAAAAAAGCCGAGAAAAAACTCGGCTTTTTATTCAACTCAATTAATGTTTAAATTAAACACTAACCAATTTTTTTGTTGTGCTTGGTCCACATGTACATCATTTCAAGTGCAATTGATGCACCTGCAAGGGCTGTTAATTCAGCATGATCGTACGCAGGAGCTACTTCAACAACATCCATACCAACAATATTAATACCATCTAATAAACGAATGATTTTTAATACTTTATCAGTTGTTAAACCACCACACACTGGCGTGCCAGTACCTGGAGCAAATGCCGGGTCAATTGCATCGATATCGAACGTGAAATACACAGGTAAATCACCGATAGTTGCTTTGATTTGTTCAACAATTTGCTCTGGTGTTAAGTCATTTGCTTGCATGGCATTAATAACATTAAAACCATGATTGTCTTGTGTATATTCAGTACGAATACCAATTTGCACCGACTTATGTTTATCTATGATGCCTTCATTAGGCGCATGGAAAAACATAGTGCCGTGGTCATAACGACTACCATTACTGTATGTATCGGTATGGGCATCAAAGTGAATTAGCGCCATTTTGCCATGCTTTTTAGCATGAGCACGTAATAGCGGTAATGTTACAAAGTGATCGCCACCTAAGCTAAGTAAGGTTTTACCTTGATTAATCAACTGAGTTGCCGCTTCTTCAACGATAGCAGTAAAACCTTCGGCATCACCTGGTGGGTAAATTAAATCACCCGCGTCAATGATTTTTGTATGATCAGTTAAGGCAAAATTCCACGGGAAACGTTTATGTTCCCACGCTAAATTTACTGATGCACGACGAATGGCGTCAGGGCCCATACGCGCACCTGAACGGCCTGATGTCGCCATATCAAACGGCAAGCCTAAAACGACAATGTCAGCGTCAACAGCCAGCGGGTTTTGCTGTAATGGTTGACGTAAAAACGTCATTGGATTACTGAATAATGACGTTTCTTCACGTTGAAATATGTTACTCATTTAACATCACGCTCCTAAGCGTTTATACATCTTCTAAGTAAGTGTAGCCTGTTAGGCCTAAATCTAGTTCTTCTAAAATTGAAGCGCGTTCGTGCTCTGGTAACTTGCTTTGCGCCAGTTCTGCGTATGCTGCACGGAATGAATCTGGATCTAAGTGAACATAACGTAGCATGTCTTCAACAGTATCACCTTCGTTGATTTCATCGATATGTACTTTGCCGTTTTCATCCATGTTGATAACCGCGCTGTGCGTATCACCAAATAGATTGTGCATGTCACCTAGAATTTCTTGGTAAGCACCGACTAAGAAAAAGCCAAGTAAATATGGCGAATCGGCAGACCACTCAGGTACTGGTAACGTTGTTTCAATACCTTGGCCGTCTACGTATTGATCAACCGTACCATCTGAGTCACAGGTAATATCAAGTAAAACCGCACGACGTTGTGGCATTTCTGTTAAACCGGTTAATGGTAAAACAGGGAAAACTTGGTCAATACCCCATGCATCTGGTAACGATTGGAATAATGAGAAGTTAACAAAGAATTTGTCTGCTAGCTTTTCATTTAATTCATCAATAATTGGGCGATGGAAGCGGTTTTTGCTATCCATTAATTTGCTCAATTCATAGCTCACACGTAAGCTGATTTGCTCAGCCCATGCACGTTGTTCTAGGTTTAATAAACCCATACCAAATTGGCTATGTACTTCGGCTAAATCGCTTAAACAGTCGTGGAAGATTTCAATTAATGCACGATCATCAATACGTTTATTTAATTGCACCCAAGAATGCCACATATTTTTTAATAAAATAGGTGCATCTTCAGCAAGTGCTGGCACTTCTTCTGGGTTGTATGATTCTGTACCAATTACATTTGAGATTAATACAGCGTGGTGTGCAGTAAGAGCACGGCCAGACTCTGAAATGATGGTTGGCATTGGCTGATTGTACTGCTTACAAATATCACCAATGGTATAAACGATGTTATTGGCGTACTCAGCAAGGCTGTAGTTCATTGAGTTGTGCGATTGGCTGCGTGTACCGTCGTAATCGATAGCCAAACCACCACCTACGTCCATACATACAAGCTCGGCACCTAAACGACGTAATTCACAGTAAAAACGTGCAGCTTCGCTTACACCTGTTCTTACGTCACGAATGTTGGCCATTTGTGAGCCTAAGTGAAAGTGAACTAATTGAAGGGTATCACTTTTACCTAAATCTTTTAGTTTCTTAAGTACGGTAAGTACTTGTGAAGCAGATAAACCAAACTTTGATTTTTCACCACCGCTTGCTTGCCATTTGCCTTTACCTTGTGAGGCCAAACGCACACGTAAACCCAAACGTGGAGAGACGTTTAATTTTTCAGCTTCTGCTAATACCATATCAAGCTCAGAAAGCTTCTCAAGTACGATATTAACTTTGTGACCTAATTTTTCGCCAATTAACGCTAAACGGATGTATTCAACGTCTTTATAGCCATTACACACGATCACTGAACTTGCTTTTTGAGCCATAGCAAGAACAGCAAGTAGCTCAGCTTTACTACCCGCTTCTAAGCCAAGTTGCTTAACTTCATTGTTAGCTTGGCTTGCGACAATTTCTTCAACAACTTCACGTTGCTGATTTACTTTAATTGGGTAAACCAATAAGTATTTTTCTGGGTAGTTGTAATTCGCAATTGCTTCATTAAACGCAGCACATAAATTATGAACACGATTATGTAGAATTTGAGGAAAACGGACCAATGCAGGTAAAGACAAACCTTGCTGTTGAATTTGTTCTGCAATTGATGACAACGATACTGTTTGTTCAGGTGCGTCAGCTTTTGGGGCTACATACACTTCACCTTCATCATTAATACCAAAGTAACCTTGACTCCAATGGCGTACATTGTAGCTTGCACGAACTTGTTCAATTTCAGTCGTTTTGTTCATTTCAATCCTTATCAATGTATTGCTAAACCCAAGAGCGTAGCAATAGTAATAAAACCAATATTGGCTGAGAAATTTTTGCGCATTAGAATCAATCGTACAAATCGAGTCCAACAAGATATATTCATACTTAAGATAAAAGTAATTAATCTTAGTTGCAAAAAAAGTAATGCTATATTAGTTATTTAAAATCAGATGGTTATTAATATAAAAACTGCTTTAATACTGAGCAATAATCAGTGTTAATGGAGAATTTATCTTTTCTAAGTTTTAGGTTAGTCTAACATAAAAGCTTAGCTTGCAAAAAAATTTATAATAATTAGGGTGCCTATGTTTCAACATTTAAAATTCACCACCAAAATCACTGCTGCCGCATCACTTGTCTTGATGTTGATCCTAGGTTTATTCACCCTCAACAATTTTATTTCGATGCGAGCGCAAACCGAACAACAACTCGAAAAAGTGCTGCAAGAAATTTCCCAGTCTGTTACGAACAATATCGCCAGTTGGCTCAATGGTAAGTTACAAATAGTTGAATCTATTTCTAATGCGTATCAGCCCTCTGATGATTTAGCTTTAACTGTGTCACAACTTAAGCAGGCAAATGTAGCGGGGGATTTTAAAAATAGTTATGTCGGTACCACGCAAGGCCAATTTATTTTAGATGATCCTTCAATTAAACTACCTGCGGATTTTGATGCAAGACAACGCCCGTGGTATCAATTAGTTGCTAATCAAAGAAACACCGCGTTTACTGCTCCTTATATAGATGTAACAACTAACGATTTAATTATTTCTGCCGTGGTACCTACATTTAAAAACAATCAGTTTGTTGGCGTCGCAGGCGGTGACATTGCACTCAATACGATCACTAAAATTGTCAATAATGTCGATTTCTTAGGTTTCGGCTATGCCTTTTTAGTCAATGATCAAAACAATATTCTTATCCATCCTAATACTAAATTTAATAATAAAGCGTTGGCTGACTTATTAGGTGAAAATATTCCTTTAAATAATCAGTTTGTAGAGCATGCAGTTGAAGATGCAGATAAGCTCATCTCGTTTGTCAAAATCAACGGTATCAATAATGTAAATTGGTATTTAGGTGTCGTGATTGATAAAGATATCGCTTATTCATCGGTCGATTCATTTCGTAACATGGCGGCTGTTTACATGTTGGTAGGAGTCATCGCTATTGTCGTGATGTTGCAGTATTTATTACGCTACTTAATGCGCCCAATGAACAATGTTACTTTAGCAATTAAGGATATTGCAGAAGGTGAAGGGGACTTAACCCAGCGTTTGTTGGTCGAAAGTAATGATGAATTTGGTGAGTTGTCTCGTTATTTTAATTTGTTTATAGACAAAATACACACTTCGATTATTCAAGTACGCGATACGACGGTTGCACTTGAGCATTCTGTTGAGATGTTAATCGGCTCTACTGAGTCCACCCTTAATATGTATGGCGAGCAAACCAAATCGACTGACAATGTCGCAACGGCAATTAATGAGTTATCGTCCAGTGCGATTGAAATTGCAGGGAGTGCCGACAACGCATCTAAATTGGCATCTAATGCTAATCAAGAAGCAATCGAAAGCTACGCCACCCTTGATGGTAACATTCAGGCTATCGAGCAACTCTCTACTAAAATGCAAAATGCCCAACAAGCGATTGATTCGCTCAATACCCACACCGTAAATATTGGTCAAATCTTGGCTGTAATTAAAGGTGTCAGTGAGCAAACAAACTTATTAGCACTGAACGCTGCAATAGAAGCTGCGCGTGCCGGTGATGCGGGTCGTGGTTTTGCGGTGGTCGCCGATGAAGTAAGACAGTTGGCTCAACGCACGCAACAGTCAGCTCAAGAAATTGAAAATACCATTGTACAGTTACAACAGGGTTCAAAAGAGACCGTAGAAATTATGACTCAAAGCCAGGCCGATTCTCAGTCTAGTGTGGTTATGGCTCAGCAGGCTGGTAAACAAGTACAAGGTGTCGGTGATTTAATTAAACAAATAGACGAGGCGAATCATTCAGTTGCCAATGCCACAGTTGAACAAAATCACGTTATTCAATCCTTAGATAAAGACATTCATTATATTAGTGAGCTTAATTCTCAAGGGCAGAGTAATCTCAATAGTACTTTGCAAGAATGCACTAATTTAAAACACCAATTTGATCAATTAGAGAAAATGGTGCTCAGGTTTAAGGTTTAGCTTTTACCTTTTAAATCAAATGCCAACATTAGGTTGGCATTTGATTTAAAGCCCATTAACTACACCACTGGCTAATTAATCTATCAAATCCAGCTATTTCAATGCTCACTTCGCGCGATTAGCTTGCAATAGACCTTCGATTGATACCTTAACCCGCGCCTTGTTACCGTTAAAAATCCATCGCTAGAAATGAAAAACTAAATAGTTACTTTTAATTTAAGATGCTGGTAAATCTCTTAACCAGAGCACAGGTGAATGTTCAAAAGGCCATTATTTGGTTGTAATTAAAGCCAATACTACATATCACACTTTAGCATTTTTATGGGTTTATCGGCAGCCATCACACAGCCCCTTGCTTCATCACTGGCAGCTTTACATTGTTCGAGCATTTTAGCCGTTGCGGGTGCTTTGTCCCCTAAGATACTTTTGGCATGACTCACTACTTTATCGCAACTACTTACAGGAACAGATTGAGCTTTTGAACAAGCTGTTAAAATTAAAACAAATAACACAGCGCCACACTTTAGCGGTTTTATCATTTTTTTCTCCACCTAAACTGATCAAAACAAATCTCAGTGTAGACTTTATTTTTTCGTCTGGTTTACAGTTTGATGAAGAATTACAGTCTGCTTTTTGTTTTTATTGTAAATATGGAGTGAAGTTTGTTTTATTTTTGTTTCTTTTGAGTCTGTTAAATGAAATTTGGCAATTTAGTGGCACTTTAGTGACCAACTCATGGCTTAAATATGACAGCTGTAATTAAACTGTAGCTTTACCGCAACATCAATGTAATTAAATCACTTTAATATCCGCACCAGAAATTATTTTTTGCAAACTCGTTGCTAAATTATAGGGTAGATATTATGAAGTGCGTAAAGCCACTCCTTCTCGCTAGTGCCATCGCTGCATGTGTATGTGTTCAAGCTGACGAATTAAACAAAGTGATCCAGTCGAGTGACAAAATCAATCAACTTGCAACTGGCTCACAAAAAAAAATCGATGGCATGGTTGATTCTATGCAAACCCGATTACAGCAATACAAAACGCTCAATAAAGAAATCGACGGTTTAGAGATTTATAATTCTCAGCTAAACAAACAAGTCAATAATCAATTAGCTGAACTTGATTCACTTGCTCAATCAATGGATCAAGTAGCCGTTATCGAACGTCAAATTACCCCTCTTATGCTGCGAATGATCAACGGCCTTGAGCAGTTTGTGCAATTAGATGTGCCTTTTTTAGCTAAAGAGCGAAGTGATAGAGTTGCCTCATTAAAAAGCATGATGGATCGTGCTGATATCGCATCAAGTGAAAAGTTCCGTCGTGTACTTGAAGCTTACCAAGTTGAAGTAGATTACGGCCGTACCATTGAAGCCTACACTAGTTTGCTTGATGTCAACGGTGTTGAGCGTGAAGTAGATTTCCTTCGTGTTGGTCGCTTAGACCTTATTTATTTAACACGTGATGGCAAATTAGCGGGTATTTGGAATAACCAAACAAAAGCGTTTGACCCACTTCCTGATTCAAACATTAGCCAAATCAATAAAGCGCTGCGCATTGCTCGCAAACAACTTGCCCCTGATATGTTAACTCTTCCAGTTCAAGCTGCAGAATAAGGAATTAAAATGTTTATTAAAAAAGTATTAGCAACCGCTTTAGCTTCTGTCGCGTTAACAACTTCGGTTTCTGTTTTTAGTGCCGAGCAAGCACTTGATTTAGACGCATTACTGAAAACACTTGCTAACGGTCAAACAGTTCAAACAGCACAAAATAAGCAGCGTGAAGCTGATTTTATCGCACGTCAAAATGAGCAAGCTGCCATGCTTTCACAGGCGAAAGCCAAACGTGACGGTATGATTGCACAATCACAAAATTTAGAAGGCCAATTTGAGAAAAATGAAATCGAATTAGCCAACGCGACTGACTTGCTATCAAAACGCATGGGGTCACTTAAAGAGTTATTTGGTGTTCTGCAACAAGTCTCTGGTGATACAAAAAATAAATTCGCAACCTCAATTGTCTCTGCTGAGCTGCCAGGTCGTGGTGAGTTTATGGATCAGTTGGCACAAAAAATGGGTTCAAGCTCTAAACTTGCATCAATTGAAGACATTGAAACAGTATGGTTCGAATTACAACGTGAAATGACTGAGCAAGGTAAAGTAAAACGTTTTGATACCGAAGTGATTGTTGCTGGTGGCAACAAAGTAAAACAAGAAGTGGTTCGTGTTGGCGCGTTTAACTTAATTTCAAATGGTAAATACCTAGAGTACAACTCATACACAGATACATTATCAGAATTATCACGCCAACCGGTTGACCGTTTTTTAAGTACAGCTGCTGAACTACAAGAGACTAAATCGGGTTTTGTTAACTTTGCACTAGACCCTACAGGTGGTTCAATTTTAGGTTTGTTAGTTCAAGCACCTGATACTACTGAGCAAGTACACCAAGGTGGAACAGTCGGTTATGTGATTTTAGCGGTTGGTTTAGTGGGCTTACTGATTTCTATTGAGCGTTTTATTGCCCTATTTATCATTGGTGGCAAAATGCGTCGCCAGCTTAAATCGGATGTTGCCCGTGATGACAATCCGCTTGGCCGTGTGATGAAAGTCAAAGATCAATTCCCAAATGTTGCTTATGACACGTTAGAGCTGAAATTATCAGAAGCTATTTTACGTGAAATGCCAAAAATCACCCGTAACTTGACCTTTATCAAAATCATTTCAGTGGTTGCGCCTTTACTGGGCTTACTCGGTACGGTAACCGGTATGATTAATACTTTCCAAGCAATCACGCTCTTTGGTACTGGTGACCCAAAACTGATGGCAGGTGGTATCTCGCAAGCACTTGTTACAACAGTACTTGGTTTAGTTGTGGCCATTCCAACCGTGTTCGTTTACACCATTTTAAATACTCGCTCTAAAAACTTGTTATTAATTTTACAAGAGCAAAGCGCTGGTATTATCGCAGAACGCAGCGAAAAAGGAGCGTAATCATGGTGCTATTGATTGATGCAATCAATGCCATCCGTGAGTTCCTCGACACAGGTGGCCAAGTTTTATTGGTCATCGGTGTCCTCATCTTCGCGATGTGGTTACTGATCTTAGAGCGCTTATTGTACATCTTTGGTGGATATCGTCAGTACAAGAAGCTCGTTAAAAAAACATGGTTTGATCGTAAAGAACGTAATAGCTGGAATGCAGAGCAAATTCGCCAAGCTTTAGTATCAAGAGCAAAACAACGTTTAAGCCAAAACTTACCTTTTATTAATGTGATGGTTGCAGTATGTCCGCTGCTCGGTCTACTTGGCACCGTAACTGGGATGATAGAAGTGTTTGATGTTATGGCCATTACAGGCACAGGCAGTGCGCGTTCGATGGCATCGGGAGTCAGTAAAGCGACTATCCCAACAATGGCTGGCATGGTTGGCGCGTTATCTGGCGTATTTGCATCAACGTATTTACAACGCAAAACCAAACGTGAAGCTGAGTTACTAGAAGATCAAATGGTATTAGATCACTAAGACTGCGCTCGTCGCACATTATGATTGTTGAATGAATTGGGGCTTTACCCACAGGAGTTAGAAATGAGAGCACCTTTAGCACAAATTTTTCAAGAAGAAGAAGCAGAAGAAATAAACATGACACCGATGCTTGATGTGGTATTCATCATGTTGATTTTCTTCATTGTGACGGCCTCTTTTGTTAAAGAAGCCGGTATTGATGTAAACCGCCCAGAAGCTGCTACGGCAGTGAAAAAAGAGCGCGCTAACATTTTAGTGGCAATCTCGGATAAAGGTGAAATTTGGATCAATAAACGCCAGGTCGATGTCCGTGCAGTACAGGCAAATATTGAGCGTTTAAAAGCCGAAAATCCACAAGGTAGTGTTGTTATTCAAGCGGATAAAAAAGCGACTACCGATACCTTAATTAAGGTGATGGATGCGTCAAGAGCGGCAGGTGTCTTTGATGTGTCAATCGCGGCACAAGAAGGTTAGCGGAGAGTACGATGCGATATTTAATTGCGTTACTGGTTGCTGCTGTTATTACCTTCGCGTTGTTTTTCACAATGCAAGCGCTCATTCAAACGGGTGAAGGGGCAATGAGCGAGCCAATCAAAGGGAATGTGCTTGATTTTGTCCGCCTCAAGAAAGAAGAGTCTGTACAGAAAAAAGAACGTAAACCTGAAAAACCACCTGCGCCAAAAGAGCCACCACCGCCAATGGAGTCACCACAAATGGATAGCTCCCAGGCAAACAGTGATTCTGCTGGATTTGATTTTAGTGCCAATGTCGATGCAGATGTCTCTCTTGCTGGTGGCTTGTCTTTAGATTCCAGTGATGGCGAGTATTTACCGATTGTAAAAGTAGCGCCTGTGTATCCGCGAAGAGCCTTATCTCGCGGGATTGAAGGATATGTGATTGTTGAGTTCATCGTAACTAAAAGCGGCACCGTGCGAGAGCCTGTTGTTGTAAAAGCGGAGCCAGAGAGTTTGTTCGATCAAGCTGCAAAAGATGCAGTCTTAAAGTTCAAATATAAACCTCGAGTTGTAAATGGCGAAGCGGTTGAAGTAGCCGGTGTACAAAACAAAATAACCTTTGAGATTAGTGGTTGATTGAATCAACCACTTTAATAAACGACGATTGAGTTAGGATTAAACAAATGAAAGCATTTAAATTATCGGCATTTTATTGCGCAGCAGTTCTCAGTGCTGTCACGTTACCAAGCCTGCTTAGTATGGTGCCTGGCATTAATATCTCAGTGGCTCAAGCTGAAGAAGTGGCCACTAAACGCGTGCCAGCATTGCGTGAAAAAGTATATAGTCAACTTGCGCGCGCTCAAAAACTTGCAGATGATGGCGATACAGTTGCAGGACTTGCAGCCCTTGATGCCATCAAAGAGCGCAGTTCGAGTATGAACGATTACGAAATTGCCATGATGTATAATTTTTATGGTTTCATTTATTACAACAAAAATGATTTACCACAAGCGATCAGCGCCTTCGAAAATGTTGTTAAGCAAACTGCCATCCCAGAGTCATTAAAGTTAAATACTTTGTTTAGCTTAGCGCAACTTGCCATGGCAAATGGTGATTATGCTCAGGTCATTACCTATCTTGATCGTTGGGATGGTCTAAATACTGCGCCAAGAAAAGACAGTTATTATGTTTTAAAATCACAAGCGCTTTATCAGGATAAACAGTACCAAGGTGCACTTGAAAACATCAATGTTGCGATTGCTCTAGCCGAAAAAGACAACCAAATTCCAAAAGAGAACTGGTTAGTATTACAACGTGCGCTTTATTATTCGCTTAACCAACCGATTGAAGTGGTTAAAGTACTTGAGAAAATGATCACTTACTTTGATAAACCAAGTTACTGGGTGCAATTAGGCGGTATGTATGGCGAAGTGGGCGAAGAGAAAAAGCAACTGGCCGTATTAGAAACAGCCTATCAACGTGGTTTTATTACATCAAAAAATGATATTCGTAATTTTGCACAAGTTTATTTACTTAATGGTTTAGCGTTTAAAGCCGCAGAGCTCATGAATAAAGGGTTGAGTAAACAAGTGATTGATGATACAGCCGCCAATCGTGCGTTTATTGCTGAATCCTATTTACAAGCAAAAGAAGACCGTAAAGCTATCCCTCATTTTATTGCTGCAGCGAAAATGGAACGCCACGGAAAATATGAGCAACGCCTTGCAGAGCTTTACATTAACATTGAAATGTTTGATGAAGCCGCTGATGCTGCCCGTGCTGCACTCAATAAAGGTGGACTCGACTTTGAATCCAATGCCTATATTGCTTTAGGCATGGCGCAATATAATTTAACTAATTTTGATGCCTCTATTTTGGCTTTTGAACGAGCTGAAAAATATAAAAAGTCAGAAAGCTTGGCTAAGCAGTGGATCAAATACGTTAAACGTGAAAAACAAAATTCTGAACTATTAAAAACCGCTTATCTATAAGTTTTTTTAATGGATCAAACCAGCTTACAACAATCGTAACCAAAAGCCACCTTCGGGTGGTTTTTTTTATTTACTCTTTTATTAAAATAATTTAACCCATTGTTTTTTAATAAATTGAATTGTCATTTTATGTTTATGAAAGTGTAACTTATTTGTCATACGTCTCCCGTATTGTAGTGCTCGTTCTAAAGCTCAAGTGACATTAAAGCATGGCTTTCGTGTTTTAAAGTGACTTGAGTTTTTACTTAATGCGCTAACAAAATAATTAAATACTTTAACGGAGTGAACAATGAAATTATCTGGTTTATTTAGAGTCAGCCTAGTGGCTACAGCAATTACGCTCGCTGGTTGTGGTGGTGGTGATATTAATGTTACACCAACAACAATAGATAACAGTGTAGACAATTCAGTGACTAACCCAGGTGGTGATAATGGTGACAAATTTAGTTGCGCTACATACACATTAGATGGAGCTACATTTACAGGTGAAGCTAAAGGCGCTAACTGTGTTTATAGCCAAGCATTTGCAAGTAATGCTAAAGAAATTACTAGCTCTTTTGTTATCTCTGCTTTGGCCAATGGCGGTGCACATGTATTTGAAGGTGCCTTATTTATTGGTGATGATGTAGATACATCGACAGGCGCTACAATTGATGGCAATGGTCCTACATTGTCTATTGAAGCTGGCGTGACAATTGCTTTTACTAAGCCTGAGAGTTTTATTCGTATTGCACGTGGTGCAAATATTGAAGCAATTGGTGAAGTTGATAAACCAATTATTTTCACAAGTATCAAAGAAGTTGATGGTGATGCATCAACAACAGCACAAATTGGTGATTGGGGTGGCGTTCAGATAAATGGTCGTGGCCATTCTATCCGTTGTACAAAAGCAGCTGCTGAACAAGATATGTGTAACCACGCAGCCGAAGGTATTGTCTCGTATTATGGCGGTAATGATCCGCAAGACAGCAGCGGTATCCTGAAGCATGTTGTTATTAAATATGCCGGTTTTGGTGTTGAAGGTGATGAGCTAAATGGTTTAACACTTAATGCTGTTGGTTCTGGTACTACCATTGATTATGTACATGTTCATAATGGTTTTGATGATGGTATTGAGCTTTTTGGTGGTAGCGTTAATCTGAAACATATAGTTGTTACAGATACAGGTGATGACGGTATTGACTGGGATGAGGGCTGGAAAGGTAATGGACAATTTATTCTTGTGCGTTCAAATGAGTATGGTAACCACGGCTTTGAAACAGATGGCGCAAAGGTAGATCCATTATCAGCAGATGCACAAGATTTAGTAACAACTGTGTCTAACCCAATAATTGCAAATGCAACGGTTGTAACGACTGGCGACCAAGGTGCTGAAGGGCGTCGTACGGGTGCTGGTATGGAAATGAAAGAATGGGGTAAAGCAAAATTAGCTAATATCCTGTTTGTAAACTCATCATCTGTTGATGGTGCTGGTTGTCTTGATTTATACAATGAAAAAGATAAATCAGGTGATGCAGGTGTTCATGCTAATGCAAAAAATGGTGATATCGCATTTATGAGCTCAATATTTGCGTGTGGTAAGAATTTTGAAGATGTAAATACACCTTTAACTGGTGCGTTAGCCAATTTTGATATAACTACTTGGTTTACTGGTGGTGAGAACAACCAGATAATTGGCTTTGCTGATTTTTCAAATGTACTTGCTGCTGATGGTGTTTCAACAGCTTCAACTATCACTGATTCTCAAGGTACTGCTGTAGCTACAACAGCGAAAGACATGAGTGCAGTTAACTCTTTCTTTACTAACCCAGGCTATATTGGTGCACTTAAAGAGGGTGAATCAAGTGAGTGGGCTGCTTTTGTAGCCGCATCTTTACAACGCGCTAGTAATTAATCTAGACCGGCTCTAATTATAAGGCGCTATGGCGCCTTTTTTAAGGGAATTTTAGGTTTAGAGGACATAAATATGAAACATCAAAAGCAGTTTAAAACCAACCTAATAACTTTATCTCTGCTCTCCCTTTTTTCTTCATTTAATTCTTTCGCTGATCAAGCACAAGAAATAGTAAATGAAGAAGCGATTGAAGAAGTTGTCGCAACAGGTACTCGTCTTAAAGGCAGTGCTAGTGCGGTAATTGATGAACGTAAAAATCAAGCTTTCGTTGCTGATATTATGGGTTCAGAGCAAATATCGAGAACGGGTGATAGCGATGCAGCTTCGGCACTTCGCCGTGTCACGGGCCTATCTTTAGTAAATGATAAGTTTATCTATGTACGCGGATTAGGTGAGCGTTACTCAAGCGTTCGTTTAAATGGCGCGATAGTTCCAAGCCCGGATCTTACACGAAATGTAATTCCACTTGATATCTTCCCATCAAGTATCATCGAATCCTTGGCTGTGCAAAAAGCCTACTCACCTAACATGCCAGCAGCTTTTGGTGGGGGTGACGTTAATATCAGAACCAAGAGCATTCCAAATGAAACTTTATTTAAAGTAGAAATTGGGGCTAGTTATAAAGATACAAACGACGAAGGCTATACCTATAATGGTGGCGGTGATGATTGGCTAGGCAAAGATGATGGCACTCGTGCATTATCTGGTTCAGTTAAGACAGCACTCAATACCTATATCAATGGCTTATCAGATATTTCATATAGAAATATTAGAGATGTAGAGTCAAAACGTCAGGGTGTTGATATTGGTCAAGCAGCAGCGATAGACTTAAATAAAAGTTTAGCCAAAGCATTACCAAGAGATTTTGGTTTAGAAAAAGAAAGTTTGAATCCTGATGCTGGTATTAAAGTTGTCTATGGCGACCGTTTTGATAACTTATTCGGCTTAGACGGATCTTTTGGTTTCTTAGCGTCAGTTGCCTATGAAAATGAATGGTCTAATGCTGAGAAGTTTAGTGCAGTACTGTCTTCTGTAGACGCTTCTGAGTCGGCATGTTCAAAAGATGACTTTACTTGCTACTCTGCAACAGAGAAAGAAGTGTCAACAACACATAATATAAAGTTAAATAGCTCTCTAAATTTAGGTTATAAAATTGGCGGTCATGATTTAACAGCAACCTATATGATGTTACGAGATACTGAAGATGAGGCCTCTGTTGCGCTTTACCAAGAGCCGTCAAAATCGTTAAGTATTGATGCTGGGCAATTACAACGCAGTCACTTAACCTCTTTTGAGCAACGTGAACTTGAAATACTTCAACTTCGTGGAATGCACAATTTAGATTGGGGTTTTCTTGAAGGTGTTGGCGTTGATTGGCAATATACAGACTCAACGGCGACAACAAGTATCCCAGGTGAGCTTAAAGTAACGGTTCGTGATGAGTACTTAGATGGTAAATATCAACGTACTTTTTACAATGGTAGCTTAGGTGGTAACCCCTATTTATATCGATTTGTCGACCTAGAAGATGATGTCGAAAACTGGGGCGTTAATGTAAACAAAGTTTTTTACTTTGATAACGCCGAAGTTGAAATTGCTGGTGGTGGTTATTTTGTTGAAAAAACACGTGATTACCGTACAGACTTTTTTAACTATCGCTTTAGCCAAACTCAATCTTTAGAATTGGCCCAAAGTGAAGACGATGCACTTTCAATCGGCAGTTATTTTGCTAACGATGCTGTGATTGATTCAACGGATGTCGAGTTATTGTTCCAAGAGCCGACAGCCGATGATTACTTAGCAGCGCAAATGATTGACGCATATTACGGCTCTTTTGACGTAACGTTTGCTCAAGATTGGCGTTTAAGTGGTGGTGTGCGTTACGAGGACTTCCGCCAAGTTGCGCTTGCTTTTTCTCGCTCAGCATTTGATCCTGCTTTACTGGCTGATAAATTAAGTGCCGATGCGATAGAACAAGCGAGTGTGATGGAAGATGAGTATTTTACTTCGCTATCTATGACATATAATCAGAAATCGTACCAGGTTCGTTTTGGTTATGGCAACACGGTTGTACGCCCTGATTTACGAGAACTAAGCCCTGTACAATTCCAAGATCCGCTTACTGGTTATCGAACTCTTGGTAATCCATTCTTAGAATCTAGTTACCTAGATAACTTTGATGCGCGCATCGAATTTTACATGGAAAATGGCGATAATTACTCAGTGGGTGCTTTCTATAAAGATATTGATAAGCCAATCGAAGCTTTATTAACAGAAAGTGATGGTCGTTTTACCTTACAGTTTGATAATGCTGATACAGCTTATGTTTACGGTATTGAGGCTGAATGGTTAACTGAGTTACACAGTGATTTATTAGGAGGTGCTTTTTTTACTTCTGGTAATTTAACTATCAGTGATTCAGAAGTTGAAATTGCTGAAGAACAACGCGGCGATCTCACTAACCTTAAGCGACGTATGACGGGGCATTCAAAGTATGTTGCAAACTTACAATTGAATTACGATTCACATGATGGCATGCATCAAGCATCTGTTATCTATAATGTATTTGGTGATCGTATTTTAGCTGCGGGTGTTAATAACTTTGATGATGCTTACGAACAACCTTTAAACTCGTTAGACATGGTTTATAGTTATTACCCAACGTTTAATACTACATTAACACTTAAAGTGAAAAATATGTTGGGACAAAACTTTGAAGTAGAGCAAAACGATGTGCTAATTCGTTCTCAAGAAACACCTAGTGAAGTCAGTCTTAGCTTTAGTTATGGGTTTTAAAGTTATCTAATAAAGGCTGTTATCATTAACCTTTATTATCCTAGCCCTACGAAGTGTAGGGCTTTTTATTATGTTTTTTAACACCAATTAAAAACCAATAATTTAATGATAAATTGGTATCAAGCATCAGTATTAATTTTTAAAGCAGATTATTGCTGAGTAGAGTTATGACTGATAGCAATGTCGGGAGTTTTACAATGAAGTAAGAGTCCATTCTTTACTGAGCTCATTGTTTACTTTAGTGACCGCACTTAATGTTTGCACATAACAGATAACATTGATTTCGCTACCAGTACCTTTTGAAACCCATGAGCTACCATCATATTTAGTATATTAATCCTCATCCACATCACATTTTTTCAATACTCCCTGTTAGTTCTTCCTTATGACCTCGCTGTTTGTAAAGTTGATTTAAAGATAAGAAGTTGATAAAAGCGTCTTTTTTTAAATGGCTTGAATCACTTTAAAGTATAAAGAAATACGCAATATATTCCTCAATAAAGTTCCAGACTATCATAAGTGCTTATTGCATTTGCATTGACCAGTTTAGTTACAAACAATTGGTTGTTACATTCTAATAAAGGCTAAATTAGGAGATAGTTAGTCGTTAAAAATACCTGCGTTTTCGATGACGTTCAATAATCTAGCTACCAAAAATATGCCTATTGATTGAATATGAAAAAATTTTATGTTCTATGAGTAATACTGGTGTTGCCTCAATCACAGTGCTAGATTAATCCGTCTAAAAATTAAATCTCACGCAATGAATTTTAATTTTTAATGAATTAGGTATTTCTTATGACTCAAACAGTGGAACAAACAATGAAAAAAGTAGGATTAGTCGGATGGCGGGGTATGGTTGGCTCTGTATTATTGGAGCGTATGCAACAAGAAAATGATTTTGCTCATATCGACACTACTTTTTTTACCACCTCGCAAGCAGGCCAACTTGGCCCTGATTTAGCTGGCCCTGCCAAGCCATTACTTGATGCTAATGACTGCCAAGCATTGGCAAAAATGGACATCATCATTTCTTGCCAAGGTGGTGATTATACCAATGATGTGTATCCAGCGCTTCGTGCATCGGGTTGGGATGGTTACTGGATTGATGCTGCATCGGCACTTCGCATGAAAGATGACAGCATTATAGTGCTCGACCCGGTTAATCTTGATGTGATCAAACACGGTTTAGCATCTGGAGTTAAAACCTTTGTTGGTGGAAACTGTACTGTATCGCTGATGTTATTAGCGCTCGGTGGTTTATTTGAGCGTGATTTAATTGAATGGGTCAGCCCTATGACGTATCAAGCTGCATCAGGCGCTGGGGCTCGTAATATGAAAGAGCTTATTGCTCAGATGGGCACCATACATCAGTCTGTTGCAGGGCTTGTTGATGACGAACGTGCTGCCATTTTGGAAATTGATAAAATTGTTAGCGAAAAAATCGCAAGCGATGACTTACCCACTGCACAGTTTGGTGTTGCTCTAGCAGGTAGTTTAATTCCATGGATTGATGTGCCAATGCCTTCAGGTCAATCTAAGGAAGAATGGAAAGCTCAGGTTGAGGCAAATAAAATATTAGGCACCCAAGCGGCACCTATTCCAGTTGATGGTTTATGCGTCCGTATTGGCGCAATGCGCTGCCATTCACAAGCAATGACAATTAAGTTACGTAAAGATATTTCGGTCGCAGAAATTGAAGCTATTTTGGCTAGTCACAATGAATGGGTTAAGGTTATTCCAAATGACCGAGCATTGACTACCCAAGACCTAACACCAGTAAAAGTAACCGGTACACTCACTATTCCTGTAGGCCGTATTCGTAAATTAAATATGGGTCCAGAATATATCAGTGCATTTACGGTAGGCGATCAATTATTATGGGGTGCAGCAGAACCACTTCGTCGTATGCTTAAAATAATTGAACAATACGCTTAATTCATTACTACTTATTTCTAAACCCTGATTTTGTTCAGGGTTTTTTATCGCTTAAAATAAACCAAAGCAACCAGTGACTATTACATAATTTTACGTAAACTAAAAAATATCTGTTCGCTAAAAGTGATCGTGAGTGACAAAATTACAATTAAAACATCTACTGCAAAGTGATGCTTGGTTTAGTCAGTTACCAATAAATTTACAAGATTTTTTAGTTAACGAAGGACAGGTGATTGCCTTTGGTGAACAGCAGGCTATTTTTTATCGTGACGATGAGCCAAATGGTTTTTATGCAATATTGTCTGGCTCTGTCAATATCTTAGGGCTTGATCAATTTGGCAACCAGGCAATGCTTGCTTTGTTAACTTCCATTAGTTGGTTTGGTGAAATATCGCTAATTGATGCTGCACCTCGCACTCATGATGCAATGACACTTGAACAGACACAATTATTTTTCATAAAACAACAAAAAATCACTTCCTTTTTAGCTTTAAATCCAACGTGTTGGCGCTACTTTGCCAAGTTAATGAGTCATAAATTACGCATGATGTTTGTTGCTTATGAGGATTTACGGTTATTAAGTGCAAAAAAAAGGATCATCAAACAGCTGTGTTTATTGGCTGAAAATTATACGTTTAGTGAACAGCCAAACTTAACTTTTTCGCTTAATCAATCTCACTTGTCTGCTTTAGCAGCAACTTCAAGACAAACATGTAACCAAGTACTAAACGAATTAGTAGCGGATGATATTTTAAAACTGAGTACCTTAAAGATTGAAATTATTAATTTAACTAAATTGAAGTTACAGCTGATGATTGAACAATAAGATGTCGGCTAGCTGACATCATAGCAATAATAAAACTGCTAACATCAATTTACTAATTTAATGTAGGTAACCTTATGAAAAAAATTGAACAATATTTAACAAGTTATGCCGCTTATCATCGTGATCCACGAAATTTAACGACCCACTTTTTTGGTATTCCGCTCATTGTTCTGAGTATTTTAGTGCTAATGGCGCAAACAAGTTGGCAGATTGCTGAAGTTACAATCAATTTATCGCTAATTGTTGTGCTTTTCTTGTCTGCTTTTTATCTCAGCTTAAATAGAATAATTGGCCTGATTATGCTTGTTTTGTTGCTGCCATTGTTGGTTGTTGCTGATATTTTGGCCGCTCATTACTCTTGGCTGCTAGGCGTTCCTTTATTTGTAGTTGGCTGGGTTTTACAGTTTATTGGCCATTATTATGAGGGTAAAAAACCAGCCTTTGTTGATGATATAAGTGGTTTAATTATTGGACCCTTGTTTGTAGTGGTTGAATGGTTATTTCATTTTGGTTTCTTTGCTGCTTTAAAGGCCACGATAGAAGCCGAGGTGGGCCCACTTAAACGCCATACAAACTAACTTAGTGATATTTACCCATTAACATATCAGCAAATAAACGAAAGTCGGCTAATAGACTATAAAAGGGAGCTTTAAATGTCGCAGGCCGATTTTTTTCAAATATAAAATGCCCAATCCAAGCAAAGCCATAACCGACCACAGGTACAAATAATAATATTTTTGGCTCTGACCAATACACAGTGAGTAAACTCAGCATAATCACTAAGAAAGTACCGATAAAATGTAACCATCGGCAGGTACGATTTTTATGTTCGTTGAGATAATAAGGGTAAAATGCACTAAAACATGAAAACTGTTGTGGTGTTGGCGATTGCTTCATAATTTATCCTTATATTAACTTCAGTAATATATGCCATAAGTACAACTAAAACAAAATAGTATGATCTTGTTTATTAACATCAATATTGAATAAGAGTTTTACTAACATACTGAAATAAATATAAATATCGCTGTTAATTAACTCTAGCCATTGATTTTTAAAGCTTACAAGGCCGATTTAAACGTTAATAACAAGCCTATTCCCCTCTTAATCCAACGATTTAGCATTGAAACTAGCCGCTTGTGATAGATTTATTGTTCAGTATTGAGCTTAATTAAATTGGCATAACTTGCGCTTGCATACCAAACTTGCTGTGGCGATATTGACGCTACTTAATGGGTGGATATAGATGAGTCTCGAATTATTTTTAGATAACTGGCCGAACTACCTTATTTATTTTATTGCCTACGTATCAGCACTCTCTGCTTTTGGTTGTAATTCTATCTTTTGGCTTAGACTACTCACCATTATTTCATCCTCTTGTTTTGTTATCTATTATGCAACTATTGGGACTGAACCTCTTTGGCTTGATATTACCTCAGAGTCACTTTTAGTATTAGTTAACGCTGTGATGTTGACATTACTGTGGTATCGACAAAAGTCGATTCAATTTACAGAAGAAGAAAAGGAATTATACGCGACTGTTTTTGCGCGCTTCAGTGCGTTTGAGTTTTATAAGTTAATCCATGTTGGGCATTGGCAAACATTTGAAGCGGGTGATGTATTAACTAAGCAAGGAAAAAAAGTACCCGCGTTGTATTTTATTTATAACGGAGAGGTCGATATTATTGTCGATAATTGTAAAAAATTAAGTTTACGTGATGGTTATTTTATTGGGGAACTCAGTTTTACACTCGATCAAGCTGCCAATGCTGACGTAATAGTTAACCAACCGACACGTATTTTATATTGGCCACAAGCAGAATTACAGCAACTACTAAAACGAAATCCTGCAATGAAAAATGCTTTAGAGGCAATGATCACGCAGGATTTAGCAAAAAAACTACGGCAAGATTAAACCGAACAATTTACTTATTCGGTTTTCTCTTCGTATTTTTTCACGCGTAACACTGAACCACAGAGATTCTCACCATTTAGTGATTTAATTGCTAATTTGGCTTCGCCAACTTTAGGCATGTGAGCAATAGCAAAACCTTTAGATTGTTGAGTTACAGCATCAAGCACTATGGTACATGATTGCACGGTACCAAATTGTTCAAGTTTGTTGCGAAGCTCAACTTCGGTAAGTGTTTTGGCTAAATTACGAATTAATAGTTTCATTTAAATCTTATCATTTAAGGACGTGCAGAGGCACTGACATGCCATGATATCAGTTATTGCTCGTCCACTATATTAATAATTGACTGATAGCCTTTAAATTTAGTAATCACGATCGACTCTGACGTTGCCATTGGCTAAATACACCATTCTTACTTTGTCTTTAGCGTTGAATTGCATTTTTGGATCATTATCTTGGATAACCATAAATTCACCATCGTGCTCGGTGCGGATCATCAACTCAACAAGCTGCTGCTGGTAGATGTGCTGTCGAGGTTGGCGATTTGATGATGCATTGGCGCCAATTAATGCCCCTAATATTGTTGCAGCTACCCGACCACTGCCATCGCCAAATTGATTACCAATGGCACCACCAATTAACGCACCACCAAAATGGTTCCAACCATTGCGTCTATCAGTCACTATTTCAGTTTCAGTGATTTCACGTTTAGACGTAATTTGGCCAAACAGTACTTTTTCAACCGGTACTGCTTTGTTGCGCTCATAATGGGCTTTGCTCGATGTTGAAAAAAAAGCTAAAAGTATAAGTGAAACATAAACTAAATATTTAGGCATTTGATATCACTCCAGTTGTTACCAACCAATTTTAGCTTTTTGGCGGGTTTTACGAATTTCAGTTTCGTCTGCCCATTCAATAAGGCCACTTTCTAAATCAAGTAATTTCATGGTGAATTTATAATACACATCTGCGGTATCTTTATTCGATTTTACTATGCTTGATAAATTACCGTATAACATGTACTGAGCGCCTGTTTGTTTACCAAACGCTAGAGCCTTTTTCGGATCAACCACGCCAGCTTCATTTTGAAAAGTAAGTTGATCTTTAACTGCTTCAACACGAGTCATATCAATAAATCGGAACTTGCCCGAGCGTAATAGCTGAGTCGAAATTGAGTCTGTCACTGATTCAGTATCAATATGCTCACTGGTTTTATTCTTTAAGCGTTCAACAAAAACAACAGGGCGATTATTTTGTGTCAAAGTACCCACGACAGGAGACAGTAATAAAGAGTTGGTCATTTCTGTAGCCACTTTTTGCAAATCAGTGGAGCCAAAATTAATATCGGTGGTTTCTACGGCTTGTGCGTCACCATAACTTACAACTGCGCGATTTGCACAACCCGAAACAGTCAATAAAGTACAGGTAATGGCTGAGGTGATAAATAATTTTTTCATAAGTTTTCCTGATTGGTTTAATTAAAAACGTTGTAGCTGGGTTGCAACTTCACGAATATAAAATTTAAAGCTGTTGGCTTGCGTATTCTGAGCAAGACCAAGTAATTCTTTATTTTGCCCCCCATGTAGGTCGATGGGTTGCCAATTTTGGCTGTTTGGCTCTATTTCGAACCCTTGTTGATCGAACCAGCTGATCCGGTACTGTAATTTCTGAGATTTGTGATAATCGCTTTTAATTTGCACTGCTACATTTAAATAATCATTTTGTTTACGCGTTAATATCTGGCTTATGTGTAAACGGCCTGCCAGGCGACTATTATCAACCTCAATATAGTTTTGTAAGCTAGTCTCATCTAACATTTTTTGATTTACAGAAATGGTTTTGGTACCAATGCCGGTCGTAATTGGGTTATGGACACAGCCACTTAACGCAATTGCAAATATGATTACACTGGATAATTTCACTAAGGTAAATTGTTTCATCGTGACTCCTTTATAAATAATAAATGTTGTTTTGTACCATTTGGCCGTTTGATTTAACTAACAGTAACAAGGTGGAATTTGGTTTGATTTCAATACTGACAGGATGCTGATGTCCATCAATTAACAGTGCCAAATTAGCTGTACCAATAGGTTCAATGCTACTGACTATTTGCGCATTGTTAGGCAAACTTAACCAACTGCGGGTATCAGCGCGTTCTGATGCTAAGTTATATAAAGCGGCGATTACATTTCCCACATCACCGCCTTCTTTTGCCATGGTACGTCTAACTTGTTCTTTAGCGATTAATCTACCCAATTGCCTTGTGATGAGCAGGGAAATATTATCTTTTAAATTGGCTGCGGCTTGTGCGTTGAATTTTGCTATTTCACTGCCTTGCAACATTTTATCTTTAAACTGAACTGACAGCGGGCGAGTAGGGGTAATATACTGATAAGTTGGTAGTGCAACACTGTAAAAACGCATATCACCACTTGAGGTATAAATAGGTAAACGCAGCATTAACTCATCTTTAGGCGTAATTAAATCCTGCTCATAGAGGATCACTAATCGACCATGGGTATTGGAATTGTACGATGCTTTGCCTCCGGTTTGCCTTGCACTTAAACGCTCCACTTCAGTACGCAAATAGGGATTATTTGGATAAAGCACCAATGCCGCTTTTAAATCAATCAATGCATCGTCTATTTGTCCTGCACTTTCATACATTAAAGCAGACAGTACTAGCATAAAACCATTTTGAACGCCGTTGAGTTTAGAACCTATCACATTGTCCATTTTCGGATACGCTTGATTGACACTGTGCCAGTCAACACCAAAATTTTGTTCATCAGATAAAGCGCGTGCTGATAAATCTAGATTTTGCTGTTGTAGCAACTGACTTTGTACAATATGCGCTTGTCTTATTTCAACCATAGCCGCTTCATTATTTTTATCAGACAAATAATTGATAGCTTGATATGTATGCACTAAGACTTGTTCATGCAGTGGCAAATTGTAAGCGAGCGCATTATCGTTACTCAGCAAAGCACCTATTTGTTCGCCTGATTTACTGATTTGAATTTGTGCTTTTAATTGTTCACTTTTTTGCTTTTCAATCGCCAAATTAAAATATTCTAGACTTTGTTTATAGTTTTGCGCTAACTGGGCAATTTTACCTTTTTCAACTAAATCAAGTTGATAGTTAGTATCTGAGGGCGTATTCAAATTAATTGACAGTTGTGCTGCTTCTAAATTATTTGAATTGAGAGCAATACGCGTTTGTTGATACTGATCGCTATAGGTATTAAACATGTTTGATAGACTTAAGTTGGCACAGCCACTAAGCACTAATGAAAGCAAAACAATAAAAGGGCGTTTAAACATCTTAACAATACAAAAAGACAAGTTAAGTTCATTCTAACCTATTCACTTTTTTTTACCGTCAGCAATTGTAGTTAAATTGTAAAAAAACGTAGTAGTAAAATAACGCTTATTACTTAAGCAATTCTAATGGTTAGATTGGCATACATTGTTGATTATTTCTGTGTTTTAAGCTTGTTTTGTGGTATTTTGTTGCACCAAATTTGGAGCACCCTATGATCAATAATTTAGTCCTACGTCGTTTACGCTATGCCCTTAATCTTCGTGAAGAAAGTATGCAAGCAATTTTCTTACTTGCAGATCACAAAATTAAACCTTTTTCTGTTAGCTGTTTACTCAAAAAAGAAGAAGAAGAGGGTTATATCGAATGTACTGATGTGGTACTTGAAAAGTTTCTAGATGGATTGATTATTCAAAATCGTGGTGTCAAAGAAGAAACAGCCACAGATCCAGCAACATCAGTACCAAGTACTGAGCGAGTTCGTCTTAATAATAATATTATTTTGAAAAAAATCCGTGTTGCTTTAGAGCTTCGTGAAGAAGATTTACTTGATATTATGGTAAAAGCGGATTTCCGTGTTACTAAAGCTGAATTAGGTGCATTCTTTCGTAAACGTGGTACCCGTAATTTTAAACCATGTGGTGACCAATTTATGCGAAACTTTTTAACAGGCTTGTGTTTAAAATATCGTCCGAATGATAAAAAAGCTTAGTTATTACGTTAGATAAAAAAACCGGATAGTATCCGGTTTTTTTGTATCGAAATTTAGGCAATAAAAAAGGTAGCTAAGCTACCTTTTTTATATTTAGTTTTGATTAACCTTCAAAACTTGGACGGCTACGACCTTCACCGCTAGCTTTAAAACTACGCACTGGCTTTTTATCGCCACGGTCATTATTACGCTCGTTACGACGACGAGGTTGGAACTCACGTGGTGCACGATCATTACGATCTGAACGTGGAGCACGTTCTTCACGCTGTGAATCAGCTGCAGCAGCTTGTTCAGCAGTAACCAAACTTGGTGAAATCTTATGTTTACGTATTAAAACTTGCTGTAATTTTTCAAATGCTGGTTTTGGCATGTTTTTAGGTAAATCAACATGTGTGAAACCATCAAATAAACGAATTTGACCGATATCATTTGAATCAATTTTGATTTCATTTGCAACAGCACCAACGATATCACCTGGACGCACACCATGCGTACGGCCAACGTTAAAGCGATATGTATCAAACTCACCGTTATCACGACGTGGACGCTCTGAACGTTCGCGTGGAGCTCGCTCGCTACGATCATTACGGTCAAAACGATCATTACGGTCACGACCACCGCGATCTGAACGAGCAGCAAACTCACGCTCTACCGGATCCGCCTTAGGGTGGAAAGGAAGTGCAATTTGACGATCAAATAATAATGCAGCAGCAAGCTCAAGTGGTGTCGTATTGCTTTGCTCAGCCATTTGACTAACGATTGCTTGGAAATTCGCTAAGTCGTTTACTTCCATTGCTTTTACTAAAGCAGCCTGAGTACGTTCAATACGTGCTTGACCTAGTTGCTCAGCTGTAGGCATATCAAATACTTCAATCTTACCTTCAGTAATACGCTCTAAACGGCTTAAGCTACGCACTTCACGGTGTGAAGCAAACAAAATAGCTTCGCCTTCACGACCAGCACGGCCTGTACGACCAATACGGTGAACATAAGACTCAGAATCATGCGGTAAATCGTAGTTAATAACGTGTGTAATACGTGGTACATCTAATCCACGGGCTACAACGTCAGTTGCAATTAGAATATTGATGCGACCATTTTTTAATTGCTCAACAATACGCTCGCGATCTTGTTGTTGCATGTCACCGTTTAATGCTGAAGCTTTAAAGCCCTTGCTTACTAAGTGCTCAGCAAGTACTAACGTATCGTTACGTGTACGAACGAAAACAATCATTGCATCGTAATCAACAACTTCAGCAATACGCTCTAAACCAACTGTTTTGCCTATACGGCCTACAGTCCATGATTTTTGAGTTATTTTTGGCTTATCTGATTTTTGTACCGCAATTTTTACGTGTATAGGATCAGTTAAGAATTGATTAGTAATTTTCTTAATTGGTGCTGGCATAGTTGCAGAGAAGAACGCCATTTGAGTTTGATCAGGAATTTGATTCAAGATCCACTCGATGTCTTCTAAGAAACCCATGTTTAACATTTCATCAGCTTCATCAAGAACACATGCTTTAAGATTGTCTAATTTTAAACGACCTTTTTTGATGTGATCCATCATTCGACCTGGTGTACCAACAACAATTTGTGGGCCACGGGCTAAATCACGAAGTTGTGGTGTGTATGATTGGCCACCGTAAACGGTAGCAACAAATAAACCACGGATATGTTTTGCAAAATCAGTTAGGGCTTCAGCAACTTGAATTGCTAATTCACGAGTAGGGCACACAACCAGCATTTGTGGTTGTTTTAAATCGGCGTCTAAACGTGATAACAAAGGCAGACCAAAAGCCGCAGTTTTACCAGTACCAGTTTGCGCTTCACCCAATACATCTTTACCTGCTAATAATGAAGGAATAGCTTGTGATTGGATTGGAGTTGGGGTGATATAACCCATTTCGTTTATAGCTTGAAGAACAGGCGCAAGAAGGTTTAATTGGTCAAAACGGACTTGTGTAGTATCTGTCATGTATGTCTCTTATATAAAGTGAAAATCAAAATTGATTTTCAGTATTTTTGAACGAGGTCAAAAAACCTTAAAAGACATCCCCTTGACCTTTCAACAGTCGCATTTCTCACCATGAATTTATTCAATAAAGAATAATTTCTATAAACGCGTAATCTCAGTCTTGATATTGCAACAAACTAGGTAGCTTGTGCACATGGGCTCTTTAAACCTCGGCTAATATTTTTACTGTGAACCAAGTGATTCAGCGAGTAAAACCGACCTTGGCTTAAATGTGTTTAATAAATAAACAAGCACCTGTCGGAGTAGGTGCGCACTATACAGGTTTAAATTTTTAAAGCAAGTACTATCACATTGCAAATTGATTAAATAAAGCGGTGTAGTTCATTTATAGGATTAAAGCTTACAGTAAAACATTAATAAAAGTGTAAAAACTAGATTAATATCGAAGGTGATAGAGATGTTTGGTTTGTAAGCAAATTGTTCATTTTGTATGTAAATTGAAAATGAATTTTTAATGCAATTATTTTTTAATCATTGGTTAATTTATTTAATTGACGATTAAAAATTGCTCGTTATAATCTGCGCAAAATTCGTTCATCCGTTCAAAAAAAGGTTGTTATAAATGTTAAAGTCTCTATTAGTTGTTGGTTTAGTTGCGGCATCTTCAAATGTATTAGCGCAAGCAAATACAGATAAATTTTATGCAGCAGATAGCTCTATCGATAGCCAAATTTGTTTAACTGCAGCAGAGCAAGGTTTTTCTGCAGCGCGTAAATTTGCTAATACAAATGGACTCTATATCAGCCGTTTTGATACAAATTTCTATTGTAATGGTCAACCAATCGACAAGTTTGCTGCAAAATTTGCTAAAGCAAAGTCGGTTGCTGTAGTTAATAATGCTAAAGTAGCATTTTATGCAGCTGATTCTAAAGTTGAATCTAATTTATGTGTTAAAGCATTACACGAAGGGATCAATAGTTTAAAAACAAATCGCCAGTTGAAGTCATTACAGTGTAATGGTGTTAAGATTGAACAATTCATTAAGCGTAACAGCGACAAAGTTGCAATCTAATTGCTATTTGTTTGAGATGAAAAAACCGACTTTCGTCGGTTTTTTTATGCACTAATACGTTGTAAGGAAGCAAAATAAAACCCATCGAATCCACTTTGAGCAGGGCTGATAGTTGTTTCATTTATTAATTTATAATTTGGATTAGCTTTTAAAAAAGCACTCACCTGCAGTTCATTCTCGCTAGGCAAAATAGAGCAGGTTGCATAAACCATGATTCCGTCTACCTTTAGCATTTTACTATAACGGGTTAATATATCTTGCTGAAGATGACGCAAAGTAGGTAATGACTCACTCATATCAGAGTGCCATTTTGCATCGGGATTACGTTTTAACACCCCAAGACCACTACAAGGTACATCAAGTAATAAACGATCGGCACTTTCTTTTAGACGTTTAATTGTTTTACTTGACGTAATTAAACGGGTTTCAATATTGTCAGCGCCAGCCCGTTTAGCCCGTTGCTTTAAAGCTGCTAATTTATGTTCTTCGATATCCATAGCAAGTAAGCGACCTTTACCTTTCATGTAAGCTGCCAGGCCTAAGGTTTTACCACCTGCACCAGAACATGCATCAATCACTCGCATACCTGGTTTTACATCTAGAGCTTCAATAATAAGCTGCGACCCCACATCTTGTTGCTCAAATAATCCATTTTTAAAGGCTAAACTTTTGAATAATGAACTGTTTGAGGTGATTTCAAGCGCGGTTACACAATCGCTTATTAAGCGCGTTGTAATGTGTTCTTTTTCTAACGTTTTTTGTAATTCAACTGTGTTTGTTTTTAATAGATTTGCTCTAATAAAACGTTTTGCTGCAAGAGCGAGTGCGCTGCGTTCTTGTGGCCATGAATCGGCAAGTTCATTTTCACCTAATGTATTGAGCCAAGCAGGGCAGCCATCCATAAGAGATTGATTATGTTTTGCCGTATCTATTAGTTGTTCAACATTATCAATTTCTTGTTGTGTTAACTCGATAAAACTTGGGATAGTCTGTTGCTCTATCTTTGACCAAGCATAGAAGAGTACAGCTGGATTTGAAGTAATATGCGTAATGGTATTGCCAGTAATGAAACTATAGAGGTTTAATTTGCGTACCATATCACCTGTGATCTGGGTGATAACAGCATGATCTTGACTGGCATAATCAAAATTAAAAAAATGCTGAGCATAGGCCTTATCTAATGGGCATTGCGCTTGGGCTACATTATTTAAGATAGTGAGCACTGCTTCATAAACTCGGGGTGTAACAATTAGTTGTGACATAGGCTTTACCATTTTTTAAAATCGCCGAGATGATAGGAGTTCTGGCGCTTTTAGGCAAATTAATAATGCATTATTTTTAAAATATTTATAATAACATTGAAGCAGTAATCTTATTTATATCTATTTACAATAAAAAAATACGCATTAATAATTTAATTAAAAAAATACCTAATACAACTAAGTACTTTACAATTTATGTTTTACCGCGTGCTTAATTAAGTACAAATACAAACCTAACAGCCAATAATTAAGATTATGTTAAATTGTATGTGTTTATCTTTTATCATCACATGAGTTAAGATTAATAAAAATTAACTCACCTTATTTTGCTTGTTTATTAAGCGATTAACGGTGAAATAATTTAAGTCCAATACTAGACAGTATCGGACTTAAGTTTATAATAACAAAAAATAAGAAAATGATTTTACTTTATGCTTGTTGCCTTAGTTGATACTTTAAAACAATTACGTTATCAAATTGCTCATTTAGAAGATGATACGCTTGCTACTGAATATCCTGAATTAAATCAATTCATCAAAACCATATTCTTAGATGTTCCACAAGTTAAAACCGATCTGAAATTTCTTTACTTATTTCTATATGTTTATGGCCGCAAATCTGAAGCAACTTATAGTCGTTTTAGAAATGAAATAGAACGTTTCTATTTATGGTCTTGGTGTATTCAGCATAAATCAATTTTTGATCTAAGACGTGATGACATTGAAGCCTATGTTGAATTTGTTATGGAACCTTTAGGCTCTTGGTCAAGTGATTCTGTGCAATGGCGTTATAAAGATAAAGAAGGACAGAGAATATTTAACAAAAATTGGCGCCCTTTTATGGTAAAAAAAAGCGCTATTAGTCAGCAAACAATCTCGTCTATGTTTACCGCGCTTAATGTTTTTTATAAATTTGCAATTTTAGAAGAAAAAACGTTCGCTAATTATGTGCCTGTAGTTAAAAAAAATAGCCCTTTTTTGATTGTTCAATCTCAAATAAATCAACCAGATACTCTTAGTGATATTCAATGGGAGTATGTTTTTGGCGTGACAAAAGACGTATGCGCTACAGAGCCTGATTTTGAGCGTAATCTATTTACCTTGGCATGTTTAAAAGGTTTATATTTACGAATATCTGAATTGTCTGAACGTCCACAATGGTCACCTGTTATGTCTCATTTTTGGCAAGATAATGATGGCTTTTGGTTTTTACGTGTTATGGGAAAAGGCAATAAGTTACGTGATGTGACTTTATCCGATGATTTTACTCATTATCTTAAACGTTACCGTATATATCGAGGCCTTCCTAGTTTACCAACTGCTGATGAGCCCTTCCCGATTATTCATAAAATTCGAGGCCAAGGGGGTATGGAAGTGAGGCAAATTCGGCGCTTAGTAAAACAAAGTTTTGATCTTGCAGAGCATTCTTTAAGAAAAGATGGATTTATTGATGATGCGGAGCAACTTAGTTGTGCAACTGCACATTGGCTCAGACATACAGGTGCAACACATGATGCCCAAACGCGACCTTTAAAGCATTTATCAGAGGATTTAGGTCATGCAAAACTTGCTACAACGGACCAAATTTATATTCAAACAAATGTAAAAGACCGCGCTAAGTCAGGCATTAATAGGAAAATTTAACATGGAATATCAGGTTTTATTTTTTGTTGCCTGCTCAGCCTTTATTTATTCTGTTGCTGTTAGGCAGTTTGCTCATGCAGAGATCACCGGGCCGATGTTCTTTGTTTTTGTTGGACTCGCTATCCATTATTTTGTTTTCGAAACATCTGTTGATTTAAGTAACGTGCAGCCGATATTTCAAATTTTTGTTGAATTGACTTTGGCATCCGTTATTTTTATTGATGCATCAAATTCAAACTTAAAAACATTACGAACTAATTGGCTCATACCCACATTATTATTGCTTGTTGCCCTACCCTTAACATTTTTACTCGCTGCGGTTATTGCCCAATTTATTTTTCCAAGTTTACCAATTATGTATGCTGCATTAATCGCGATAATAGTAACACCTACAGATGCGGCTTTATGCAAAGGCTTTATTGTGAATAAATTTGTTCCTGAGAAATTGCGAGAAGGAATTAATTTTGAAAGTGGGCTTAATGATGGTTTATGTGTGCCGATTTTTTTACTGATTATGTTAATGATTAACCAACCGCAGGAATCTAAAAATATTGGTCTAGTCTTGCATTTATTTTTGCATCAAATTGGAATTGCTGTCAGCCTTGCAACCGTATCGATGTTCATAACGTTAAAAATAATTTCTTACTGTGAACAACGACACTTATTTGCTAAAACTACCAGTCCATTCCTAATGACGTCTTTAGCAATTTGTATTTATGCACTGACTCAATATTTTGGCGGTAGTGGATTTATTGCCGCATTTGTGGCTGGACTATTTTTTGATTGGTTTTATAAAGGCAATGTAAAACAAAAATTATTATCTGACTCTGAGCAATTATCAGATTTTATGTCGTCATTAATTTGGTGTGTGTTTGGCTTTTTAGCCGGTATTTTATTATTCACTCATTTGAATTTTAAAATCATTTTCTTCAGTGTGTTAGCTTTAACATTAGTTCGCATGTTACCTGTTTTTATTGTGCTAAATGTTACTGCGCTAAGTATTAAAGATCGAATTATTTTAGCGTGGTTTGGACCAAGAGGAATGGCATCTATAGTATTTACTTTAATGGTCTACCAAAGTGACATTCCATACAAAAATGAAATTGTTGAAGTGAGTTTCAGTGTCATTCTTTTGAGTGTGTTGTTACATGGTATTTCAACACGGCCATTAATCAATCTGTTTAAAAAGGCTTAGCTTTTAACTAAGCCTTTTTATTAAATTATAAGATGTTTGCTAAAAACTCGATCGGATGTTTTGGTTTTTGTTTTTCAAAACGTTTCACTTGGCTTCGACAAGAAAAACCAGTTGCTAAAATTGTTTCAATTGGCGCTGCATCTATTTCTGGTTTCCAGCTCATTTGATATAACTTTTTAGAGTTTTCTTGATTTTGAACTTCATGACCATAAGTCCCCGCCATACCACAGCAACCAGTTGCCGGCGTTTTTAATTGATAACCAAGTTGTTGAAAAATATTTTTCCATACATTAACTGATTGAGGCAGCGCAGTGGTTTCAGTGCAGTGACTTAATAAAGTTAATGGCAGTTCAACTTTATTATTTAGTTGAGGAAATTCTTGATCAGCTAACCATTCATGAGCAAGTAATACTGAAAAATCTCCCCGCTCATTTTTCAAAATTGATTTATACTCATCGCGGTAACACATGACTAGTGATGCATCGAGTCCAACAAGTGGGATACCTAATTTAGTTATTTGATTTAAAAACTCAGCACTATTTTTAGCTGTACTTTGAAATTCATTTAGAAATCCTTTTACATGTTGAGCCTTACCATTTGGTTTAAATGGTAAAACAAAAACGCGTTTGTTTAATTTTTCAATTAGTTGCACAAAACTAGTTACTAATTCTGCTTCATAAAAACTGGTAAAAGGGTCTTGAACAATCAAAACCGTATTTTGTTTTTCTTGCTCTGATAATTTTGAAACAAAATCAAAATCAAATTTGTGATTTTGATTTTGATTTAATTGCTGGGCTAAAGTAGGTTGGCTTAAAATTGGAGTATCGACATACCCAACCGTCTTTTTAATTAAAGATTGTATCGCACTGTTTTTCAAAAATGGATTAATTAGCCATGCTGCTTTTGACATCAGAGGCGCAGTCATTTCTATATTGCTGACAATGTAATCTTTGAATGGGCGGTTATAAATACTGTGATAATAATTTAAAAATCGAGACCGAAAAGTGGGAACATCAACTTTGATTGGGCATGCAGTTGTGCATGCTTTACAAGCTAAACATTCATCCATAGATTGTTTTACTTCATGATTAAAATCATAGAGTTGTTTGGCTTTATTTTTATCATTTTCACGGCGAGTCAACCAGCTCGTTTTTTTACCTGCGATAAGTTGATTTTCAACTGCTAAGACATCAATGTTTTGTTCGTTTTGTAAACGTAACCATTCTCGCATCAAACTTGCGCGACCTTTTGGTGAATATCTACGATCTCCCGTTACTTTGTAGGATGGACACATAGGTGATGCTTCATCATAATTAAAGCACAAACCATTGCCATTACAGTTCATCGCATTTTCAAAACTTGTTTTAACTACTGTTGGAATCTCACGGTCGAACCATGCCCTTTTCTGTCCATTAACACTGACGAGTTGATCCTTTGAATCAAGAGGCGTACAAATTTTGCCAGGATTAAAACGATTCGTTGGATCGAACACCGTTTTTATTTTCCGAAGTTGTAAAAATAAGTCTTCACCAAAAAATTCTGGGCCGTATTCGCTTCGGTAACCCTTACCATGCTCGCCCCACATCAGGCCACCATATTTAGCCGTCAGTTTTACAACTTGATCTGAAACAGTTCGCAATAATTTTTCTTGAATGGGATCACACATGTCTAAGGCGGGTCGTACATGTAAAACACCAGCATCAACATGGCCAAACATACCATAGTGTAAATTATGGCTGTCGAGCAACGATCTAAATTCCACGATAAAATCAGCGAGGTTTTCAGGGGGTACGGCTGTATCTTCAGCAAACGCGAGCGGTTTTTGTTGACCTTTAGTATTGCCCAATAGACCAACCGATTTTTTTCGCATGGTATAAATTTTAAGTATATCAGCTTTATTAGTAAGGACTTGGTAACCTATAATCCCTTCTTGTTGTTGGTTAATCTTTTCATCTAACTGCAGACATAAAGATTTAACTTTTTCATCCATCTCAGTTTGTTGTTCAGCATTAAACTCAACCATATTGAGGCCAAGCATGGTTTTGTTTGGCACATCTTTTATTAAGTCCGATACTGAATGCCAAACGATATCTTCACGTGCAAGATTTAAAACTTTACTATCAACAGTTTCAACTGAAGTTGCGTTTGCTGCTACTAAAAATGGTGAGTTTCTTAAGGCGGAATCAAAGCTGTCATACTTTATATTGATCAGCGTTTTATAAGTAGCAATGGGTGTAATATTTAATTTTGCTTCAGTAACAATTCCCAATGAACCTTCAGAACCAGTAATGATTCTTGATAAATCAAATTTAGTTAAGTCTTCATTAAAGATGTGTTCGAGGTCATACCCAGTTAAAAACCGGTTTAGTCGCGGGAATTTAGATAAAATCGATTCTCTTTTCTCAAGGCCAATGTTAAGTACAGTTTTATAAATCAGCCCTTCTAAGTCATGTTTTTCTGCTATCTTTTTTGCAGTTTCAATAGCTATTTGTGAGGTAAGAATCTCAACACCGGAAATTAATGATGTTGTTAAACTTAAAACATGATCACTGGTTTTACCGTAAACTAAAGAACCTTGGCCAGATGCATCCGTATTTATCATGCCACCTATTGTTGCTCGGTTACTCGTTGATAAGTCAGGTGCAAAGAAAAAGCCAAAAGGTTTTAGGTAATCGTTTAATTGATCTTTTATTACACCAGCCTCTACACGTACCCACTTTTCTTCAACATTAATTTCTATAATTTCACGCATGTAGCGAGATAAATCAACTACGATACCGGGGGTCAACGATTGGCCATTTGTGCCAGTCCCTCCGCCTCTAGGTCCAAAAGTCAAACTTGAAAATTTATCTTGGCTCGCGACCTTGAGTGCTAAATTAATATCATCTTTATTTTTTGGGAAAATAACGGCTTGAGGAAGTTCTTGGTAAATACTGTTATCTGTCGATGAGATTAAGCGGGTGCTATAGCTAATATCACAATCACCAGAAAATCCATTGTTGGTTAAGTATTCGATATAATTATTGATTAAATCAGGTACGGTTTTTTGTTGATCGATTATTGCTATCATGACGGCGAATTATAGTGACTGCTTGATTGGCATTATAACACGTGATTTTACTTTGAAAATTAAGCCATTGATGTTTTGTAACATCATTTAATACTTTGTAATTTATAACTGGTTATACTTAAGCGACTAAGGAGTGAATAATTATGAAAAAAACTTTTTTTACATTTTTTGCGATTTTGTTTTTTGTGCTTGGGGCTATTTTCTTTATTGTGCCTGGACCTTCTTTAATTTTTATAATGTTAGGTTTATTTTTGTTATCTTTTTACTATCCAAAAGCGCGTTATTATCTAAAACGTTGTCAATCCCTACTGCAAAAATCGTGCTATGCAATTGATAAAGCACTCAAAAAATAAAAGGGAGCAAAGCTCCCTTTTTATCAATCTTTGATTAAAAAAATGATTAGTGCTTAAGTTGTTTAGCTAGGTATAACCAAGTTTCTAAAACAGTATCAGGATTTAATGATACTGAATCAATACCTTGTTCAACTAACCATGCCGCAAAATCTGCGTGATCAGATGGACCTTGGCCACAAATACCTACATATTTGCCTTTTGCTTTAGCACTTTGAATAGCCATTGAAAGTAATTTTTTTATGGCTGGATTACGTTCATCAAATAAATGGGCGATTAAACCTGAATCTCGATCTAAGCCTAAGGTTAATTGGGTTAAATCGTTAGAACCGATTGAAAAACCATCGAAATATTCTAAAAACTCGTCTGCCAATAATGCATTTGATGGTAACTCACACATCATGATCACTTTTAAACCATTTTCGCCACGTTTTAGACCATGTTCTTCGAGTAACTCGATAACACGTTTACCTTCTTCCAATGTGCGAACAAATGGGATCATAATTTCAACATTTTGCATGTCCATCTGGTTACGTACACGTTTAATTGCTTCGCATTCAAGTGCAAAACATTCGCGGAAATCATCCGAAATATAACGTGCAGCACCGCGAAAACCGATCATAGGGTTTTCTTCTTCTGGCTCGTATTGACGACCACCGACTAAATTTGCATATTCGTTAGATTTGAAATCAGACATACGGACAATAACGCGCTCTGGTGCAAAGGCGCAACCAAGAGTCGCAATACCTTCAACTAATTTAGCGATGTAAAATTCAACTGGTGATTCATAACCTGCAATCATGTCATTGATTTCAGCTTTAATAGCATCAGGTTGTTTATCAAAATTAATAAGTGCTTTTGGATGAACACCAATCATGCGATTAATAATGAATTCTAAGCGAGCCAAACCGACGCCAGCATGCGGTAAACGAGCGAAATCAAACGCGCGCTCTGGGTTTCCGACATTCATCATTATTTTCATAGGTAATTTAGGCATTTCATCAACACGAGATGTGATCACTTCGTGTTTAAGCTGGCCTTCATAAATGAAACCTGTATCACCTTCTGCGCAAGAAACTGTGACAAGTTGACCATTTTTGATTAAATCAGTTGCATTACCACAACCAACTACCGCTGGGATCCCAAGTTCACGAGCAATGATAGCGGCATGACATGTACGACCGCCACGATTTGTAACGATAGCTGCGGCACGTTTCATGATTGGTTCCCAATCAGGATCAGTCATATCTGTAACAAGAACATCACCGACTTGTACTTTATCCATTTCACTAATTGAATTAAGTACTCGTACCACACCCGAACCAATTTTGTGACCAATTGCACGGCCTTCAACGATTACATTTGATGTTTCGTTAAGTTGATAACGTTCCATCACATTAGTATCTTCGTTAGAGCGAACCGTTTCAGGTCTAGCTTGTACGATATATAATTTACCGTCGTTACCATCTTTGGCCCATTCTATATCCATTGGACGGCCATAATGTTTTTCGATAATGACAGCTTGTTTTGCAAGTTCCATTACTTCGGCATCAGTTATTGAGAACTTGTTGCTTCTTGCAGCTTCAATATTAACGATTTCAACTTGTTTGCCATGGCTTAAATCAGTTGAGTAAATCATTTCAATTGCTTTTGAACCAATGTTTCTACGAACAACTGCAGGTACATTTTTGGCTAAAGTTGGTTTATGAACATAAAATTCATCTGGATTAACAGCACCCTGCACCACCATTTCGCCTAAGCCATAGCTAGAGGTGATAAATACAACATCCTCAAAACCAGATTCAGTATCAATACTGAACATTACGCCTGAGGCTGCTTTATCAGAACGAACCATGCGTTGAATACCCGCAGATAAAGCAACACCGCGGTGGTCATAACCTTGATGCACGCGATACGAAATAGCTCTGTCATTAAATAATGAGGCAAATACATGCTTGATAGCTATCATAACAGCATCTAAGCCACGGACATTTAAGAAGGTTTCTTGCTGTCCAGCGAACGAAGCATCTGGCATGTCTTCTGCTGTTGCCGATGAGCGAACTGCAAAAGAAACATCAGCGTGTGAATCACCATGTAACTGATTATAAGCTTGTTCAATTGCTTGATTTAATTGAGGTTGAAACGGTGTGTCGATGATCCATTGACGAATATTTGAACCCACTTGTGCGAGCTTATTAACATCGTCTACATCTAATTGGTCTAATACATCATAGATCCGGGCATTTAAACCAGATTGCTCTAAAAAGTCATTAAATGCTACCGATGTTGTAGCAAAACCACCAGGGACTTGGACACCTGCGTTTGCTAAGTTAGAAATCATTTCACCTAGAGATGCATTTTTACCTCCTACGCGAGGAACATCATGCATGCCTAAATCTTGATACCAGAGAATGTATTCTTGAGAGAGTGTAGTACTATTTGAAATCATTTAATATTTCACTATATAGTTAAAGGGTTAAAATAATTTACATTCTTGTATAACTATTTTAATCAATCCCTAGATTTGAACGGGGTTAATACAGCTTTAGCACTTCTAAGTTACAGAACAACAATATGTAACTTTAGTAAAGTTTAAATAAACCTTCCATAAAGCGCACCCTAATTCTACACTGTGCTGCATACATACGTAAACACACGTATTAAATTTAACTCATTGTTATTTAATATCCATGCGGCTTTTTTGCATGTTTAAGGAGAACTCGTGCGTACTGCTTTTTATATTTCTGATGGTACTGCAATAACAGCAGAAGTTTTTGGCCATGCTACTCTTTCTTTATTTCCGGTTGATTTTAAACATATTACCATCCCTTTTGTTGAGACAATCGAAAAAGCACTTGAAGTGAAAGCGCAAATAAATGCGTGCTGCCGTGGTGCTGGTGAAAAACCATTGGTTTTTTTTACCTTCGTAAATCCAGAATTGTCCGATATCATAAATACCTCCGACGCAAAATGTTATGATTTTTTAAATACGATTAGCGGTCAAGTGCAAGCTGAATTAAATGTATCACCGGTTCCTCGAACTCACCGTACTCATAGCATTCACGAAAAAAATTACGATTTTAGAATTGACGCAGTTAACTATGCATTAGCAAATGATGATGGGGCAAACTTAAAAGATTATGCTGAAGCTGACATCATTTTAATTGGTGTGAGTCGATGTGGTAAAACCCCAACAAGTTTATACCTTGCGTTGCAATATGGCATTAAAGCAGCCAATTATCCTTTTACCGAAGATGATATGGATGAACTGAAATTACCACGAGCTCTAGTCCCCTATCGCAAAAAGCTCTTTGGATTAACGATTGATCCTGAACGCTTAGCGGCGATACGACATGAGCGGATGGCCAATTCTCGGTATGCTTCGCTTCGTCAGTGCAGGATTGAAATTAGAGAAGTTGAAATGTTGTATAAAAATCACAAAATCCCTTACTTAAGTTCAACCCATTATTCTGTTGAAGAAATATCAGCTAAAATTATTGCTGAGACAGGTTTAGAACGTCGAAAATATTAATAAAAAAGGCACTTTTAAAGTGCCTTCTTAACTAGCGATTATTTCTTGCGTCTTTGAGTAAATCTGCGACTAAGAATCCAAGTTCAAGTACCTGATCGGCATTTAACCTTGGGTCACATTGCGTACGATAACGCTGTGCTAAATCATGCTCCGACAAGCCATAGGCTCCACCTGTGCATTCTGTGACATGCTGTCCTGTCATTTCAAGATGAATACCACCAGGGTACGATCCTTCGGATTTATGAACTGCAAAGAACTGGCTTATTTCACGTAAGATATTGTTAAAACTACGCGTTTTGTAACCATTATTCGCTTTTTCTGTATTACCGTGCATTGGATCTGAGCTCCACACAACCTTGCGGCCTTCTTCTTGTACTTTTCTTACAAGAGCTGGCAATTTTTCAGGTAATACATCGGCACCCATACGAGTGATTAAAGTTAAGCGACCTGGAATATTGTTAGGGTTCAAAGCGTCGATAAGCTTTATAAGTTCATCAGGCTTCATACCTGGACCAATTTTTACGCCAATTGGATTTTGAATTCCTTTAAAGAATTCAATGTGCGCATGATCAAGTTGACGCGTACGTTCACCAATCCAAACAAAGTGCGCTGAACAATCATACCAATCACCAGATAAATGGTCTCGTCGTGTTAATGCTTCTTCGTAACCAAGTAGTAGAGCTTCATGTGAAGTATATAAATCAGTTTCTTTAATGCATGGTGCATTGGTTGAGTTAATGCCGCATACTTCCATAAACTCAAGAGAATCTTGAATACGGTCTGCTAAACGTTGATACTTTTCTTTCAGTGGATTTGCAGCCACAAAACTCATATTCCAGCGACTAACCTGATGTAAATCAGCCAAGCCACCTTGAGCAAATGCACGTAAAAGATTTAGAGTTGCTGCACTATGATGATATGCCGTCATTAAACGTTGAGGATCTGGAATACGAGCCTCAGGCGTAAAGTCAAAGTTATTAACTATATCGCCACGATAAGAAGGTAGGCTAATACCATCGATAGTTTCGTAGTCTGTAGAGCGAGGCTTAGCATATTGCCCAGCCATCCTTGCAATTTTAACTACTGGGCATTTACCGCCATAAGTTAAAACTACAGCCATTTGCATGATTGTTTTAAAAGTGTCACGTATATTGGCAGCGTTAAAATCAGAAAAAGATTCTGCGCAATCACCACCTTGCAATAAAAATGACTTTCCTTCACAAACGGCGGCAAGTTGTTTGTATAAACTACGCGTTTCTTCTGCGAACACTAAAGGAGGTGCACTATTTAGCTGTTTTTCGATTTCTGTTAATTTGGCAGCATCAGGGTATTCTGGCTGCTGTACAATTGGTTTTTGTCTCCAACTGTTGGGGTTCCAGTTTTCCACGTTATTTTTCCTCATTCCTATAACCTAGGCCTTGAATTTACAGGTCTTGCGGTAAAATTCAAGGTAAAAAACACCTTAAATACCATTTATTTGTTTAAAGCCCTGATTTTCTATAATTATTGCTTCTTGAGGTATACCAAAAACAGTCATTAATTCAGTAGCACTAATATCTGTCGCGTGTTGATAGAGCGCATGAAGCCGGCCTTTATTTAAAAGTATGCAAGCTTGTTTTGAACGTAAAGCAAAATTAATCTCATGATGACTGATTAAAATACAACAAAAACTTTGTATTGTTGTAAGAAATTTGTTTAACCAAAACCTATGTTTTATATCTAATCCTGTGTATGGTTCATCAAGTAAAATAATATACTTTTTATCAGAACTTAGGTTGATGAATACTCGTGCTAATTGTGCTCTTTGGACTTCTCCACCTGATAGCTGATTGACCGAGCGCTGCATTAGATTTTCTAAATCGAGTCCTTCGATTATTTCTTTATTAAGTGTTAGATCTAAGTTTAAAGTCGGATGTGCAATACCGAGCATTTCAAGTACGGTTAATGAAAAGTGCATATGTTGTTTTTGCATTAAATATCGTCGGATATCAACCAATTGTTGAAAGTTAAATGGTGTAATTGGAATGTCTAACAAGGTTATTGCTTGATTAGTTGTTGTTGAAATACCACTTACTAAATCCAATAGTGTAGATTTTCCAGCACCATTGGGGCCTATAAGATGATGGATTCCCGAATTAAGGTGTAACTGCTGGATTTGAACACTAAAATCATCACTTGTTTTTTTCACTAAATTAGTAATTTTAAGCATTACAACCCTTGATCTTTAAAGTGTCGATATAGTACGAATAAGAACAAAGGCCCGCCTATGCTTGTTGTTACTAAACTCAATGGTAATTGTAAGGGTGTCATTGTACGGGATATCCATTCAACAAAAACCATACACAAAGCGCCGTTGATTATCAGGTTTGGCAGTAGTGTATTATTATTATGGCCAACTAAAAACCGTGTAGCATGTGGAATTAATAATCCTACAAAAGTTAAAATCCCGCCTAATGTTACCGCTGCTGCTGTTAATATACTTGCTGTAATAAGCATTTTTCTTCTCAAATCAATGACATTTACACCATAGAGTTGTGCATTTTTTTCACCAAGATATAAAAAGTTAAGCTGCTTCGTTTTTGAAAGTACATAAGCTATTAGAGGAATTACCAAGGCTGAAATAATAAGTAACTGTTGATATGTTACATGCTCAAAACTTCCTAACATCCATAAACTAAATCCTCTTAATTGATCATTATTAGTGTAATAGATTAACCAGCTAGTGATAGCTGATGTGATGGTAGTCAGGCAAATTCCGGTTAATATTAATGATGCACTTGAATGGCTACCTATTCTTTTGGCTAAAGTAAATACAATATAAATAGCAATACATGCACCCACAATACCGAAGCCAACAATGGAGAACACATCATACCTTATTGCGTAATATGAATATATCGCAGCGCCTGAAACTATAAACAAAGAACAAAAGCCACTCACGCCTAATAGGCTAGGTTCGGCTAATGAGTTTGATAGCATCACTTGGTACAAATGCCCTGCAATAGACAAAGATAAACCTACGACAATAGCCGTAATTATTTTTGGTAATCTTAGTTCTAAAGCGACAATTTTATCTATATGAGATAAATTAAAGATATTCAAACTTTCACTTTGCATGCCGCCGTAAGTTAATGATATCAATGAAGCTATAGCTAAAAATAAGATATTGATTATAACTTTCCTACTAACCAATTAAATTCTCCTTTAAAGAATCCACTATTGTATCAATAAAAATAGCAAAGGTAAGTTAGAATTAAAGAACACATCATACTTACCAATATATTAAATTAATCTGATGAACAGAGTTAAATTTAAAAATTTAATTTACAAACAAAAGGCTTAAGTGTGATAATTAAGCTTCTTTTTGTATGATGTGTTCTTATGAGTATTAAATTATCTATTCGTAGTCAGTTTGATTTTATTCTTGAATTAACAAACTATTTGATTGAAGAAATTCAGCAACTTTCTATTAGCCATGCAAGTTATTTTCAATTACCTCCGGTTTTAGCTCAAGATGAAAATGAATCTCGAAACTACATTCCGGTTATGGTATTTTCTGACGAGAATGCTATACCTTTTATACAAAAAGCTTATTTAGATGTGTTTAAAAATCACGATATCAGCGGCCGTGTCCTAACACGTCATCCTGGGATTTTAGCGGTAAATACTGATAATCCCGATGCATTGATAGAACGCATTAATCAAATTAATAAAGCCAAAGTTGATTTTAAAAATTTAATATTAGGTTTAGGTAATAACGACGCCCGCTTTAATGCTGTGCATGAAGCAATACCTAATGTCATTACTTTAGCTGTCTATCGACAAATTCACTATGAGAAAAACTCCCCTTATTCCATCCGTTTTACATGGATGCATAAACATTCTGTAAAAACTTTCTCCAAACAACAAGCGCTTGAACTATTAAATAATTCAGAACATTTTGGTTGTATTAATAAAATAAACGAAGATGCATGGCGGGCTTTAGTTAATCAAGAACAACTTAGGGTTGCTGCTTTACCTGACAAACAACTACTTCGAATTAGAAGACCGACTCCTGTAAGTCCGCAGGTAAATATCCGCTTTAGTGCGACTAATCGTTATCATGTTAGTGCCGCATTGCCTTTTATTGTAATCAATCCAGACCCTGAACTTAAACTCGGCACCTTACCCGATTACAACAAACCTTTACAGCACCCTAGAAAACTTGAAAAAGATTTTTTAGTAGAAAGGCTATACTTGGAGACTGTAAATCGCTAATAAAAAAGGGCTTAATTATGTTAAATTAAGCCCTTTCTATATTTTGTTGGATTATAAGTTTACTTTGATACTATTTCTTCGAGTTGATCACCATCAATCGTTAAAGCTTCTTCAACAATTCGTTTACCACTTTGAATTTCTAATCTTTTATTTTGTTTATTCAAAGTAAGAATTTCTTCACAAAATTGTTCTGATGGGTGCATCTCATAAGTGTAATCAACAATATTTCCAGTTTTATCATCTTTCACATTTACAATCGTATAATCTGAAATAACGGATTTATTAATTAAATCTTTCATTGTAGTCGTCATATCACGTCGTAATGCTTTTAATTTATTTTCAGTAATGACATCATTAGCATAAATAGAACCGTATTTTTCCATAATTGATAACAATCTAAAATGGTGCGTTTTACCAGGTGCAGCATAACGCCATAAATGATAAAGCCTTAACATCATCCAGCGACTTAAACCACGCTTTAGTTCTTGAGCACGATTAAAGTAGTAACCTTTATAATCTAAATTATCAATCATGTTATGGACAAATGCATTTAGGCATGCAACACACTTTACATTTCCACCCTGCCCTTTTTTTCCACTAAAATGTAATGAAGATAAAAAGTTCATATTTGACTCATAAAATGAGTCATCAACATTGGTATTCTTTGTATCTATAGCTGTGTATTTAAAAGAAAGTTTTGATCCTTGTAACGCTTCAAGTGACTCTTTTATTTGCGGAAAAGGCATTGATTGACCAACACCTTTTAATTCTTGCGCTAATTCATTCATCGAAAAAACAACGGCATATTGAATACCAGACTTAAAATTGATTTTCACAATTTTACCTTTTGATGCAAGTCTGATTAGAGCACGTTCTACTTTTTCTTCTCTATCTGAAGGCCAAACAAGATATTCCCTTTCTTCGCCTTCTTCACGAGAACTTACTACCGCAGGTGTGATCTTAATTTCTCCGTTGTATTGAATTCCATCAATTTTTTCAGAAATTCTTCGCGTCACTATTGTTCTTTTTGGGGCTTCTTCAACCGGCAACTTTTTGTGACCAGAACGAACAAAGCGACCCCATAAATCATAATGATTAAAGGTATTTGAATAAGCTCTTAATGCATGACTTGAGTTTTCAACAGGAACTCGAACATCTTTGTTATCGGTAAAAAGGGCTAAACTCTCATTATCATTAGCACTTTCGACTCCATGTATTTGGCCTCTCAGTGTATCTGGTAGGTTTTCAACAGAAATCTTTACCTTGCTCGACATTGTTTTTTCCGTATAGTTTTAGCTGACGTTGTATAACAACACATAATTCAAAAAAAGTTAATTACTTATGTTAGTAAAAAATTGATCCGTCATCAAATATCTCTAGCAGATCATTTTTTTACTAACGTATATTTTCTATGTAGTAAAAAAACAGCTTTTGAGATCATATTTTAACTAACCAAGCGTTTTGAGATCACCTTTTTACTAACTAAATCGCTCTTTTTGCCAAAAAAAATGTAATTTAAAGGTTTTAATCGGTACAAATCTCTAAAAAGCGCTTCTTACTTAGTATAAAAGCGATCCAAAAATCTATTTTTAACTCCAGGCAACCTGCATTTGTGTATAAGTACATAAATGCTTAGTAAAGATCTGATCTAAAGTAAGTTAAGATCAGATCTTTAGTAACTTAAATACATATAAAACGGCAATAACGAATCTTAATGTTACATCTGAGTTAGTAATGGCATGATCTAACCGTATTTTTCTGTACATAACTATGTTAATTAACTGTGCTTATTCTGTTGATAAAAATACAAGTAGATATAATCGTGATCTGCAAGTACTAATAAATCAGATCTTAACCAAGTAAAATAGTGATCTGTTATTTTTTAAAAACGTCATATATATTAATAAGTTAAGTTACATTTTACTCTCTCTATACT